>JAJXVU010000026.1 GCA_021781965.1 Pseudomonadota bacterium | reverse complement strand
TATTGGCATCTCTAACAGCCCAATGAAGGGGAGTATTACCTTCCACATCCGCCTGGGTAATAGGCGTTTCCCACTTGTGATTTATTTGAGCAATATCCGCACCATGCTTTACCAAAAGCGTTATCAGCTCGATGTTGGCAGCTCTAACAGCTCGATGAAGGGGGATGTTACCTTTATTATCCACCTGGGTGATAGGCGTTTTCCCCTTGAAATTCCGTTGAGCTATATTGGCACCGCCGACTAACAAAAGCCTTATAACATTGATCTCTCCATGCCATACAGCCCAATGGAGGGGCGTATTACCTTTATTATCCACCTGGGTGATAGGCGTTTTCCCATTGAGATTCCGTTGAGTGATATCGGCACCGCGGGCTAACAAAAGCCTTATGACATCGGTCTCTACATACCATATAGCCAAATGGAGGGGCGTATTACCTTCACTATCCACTTCGAATATATCCGCACCATTCTCAAGTAATGATCTTATGCAATTCAGGTCTTTCTTTTTAATAGCCTGATGTAGCTCCAGCTTATTTTTTGTGTGAGTAAAATAAAAGCGCTCAACAAGATAGATAAAAAACAGAGAAAACTGAAGTGAAAAAGCGATAAATAAAGCGATAAACCCTAAATAATCCATTAACTGTCTTTCTGAGGGCTCTTCTTTTGAAGTTTGTTTTAGCCAATAATAGCGTTCTTGCGAATCAGGTGGTTCTGGCGAATACTGACATTCACCCAGGATGAAGTTGAAAAGAGAAGCTAATAATAATGATGCCGATATATCTTTATACATTTTAAACCTCATTCATTTGCTGTTATTTACAATAATATCGTACATTCTTCTTCAATGGTTGCAAAATTACATTGCATCAAACTTATTTTTTACGTATTATCAACAAAATTTATCCAAACGGACCCTTGTACATGAAAGACGATAAGAACAGTAGAAAAAATTTATCTAAAATGATGAACTTATTATATGGTAAGGCTGAAGCAGAAAGAGTTTATGATCGTTTGGAGGAAGTCGATCCTTGGTTTAACCAGCATGTGCAGCAATTTATTTATGATGCCATATGGACATTGGAACCCTTATCATTACCAGAAAAAAGCATGGTCACAGTGGTTTGCCTAGCCACTTTAGATAGAAAGGAGCAGCTACAAATCCATTTGAAGGGGTGTTTCAACCTAGGCTGTAGCAAGGAACAAATAAACGGTTTATTTGACTATTTACTACAACAAGGTTACATAACTTCTACCGCCGATTCTCTACGTGTACTTGCTGAGACGCAATTAATATCAAAAATTGTGCCAGAGTCTTCCACAGATTCATTTAATCTTTCTGCTAGAAACAAAGCATTGGTCGATGTTGCTTGTCTCGCAGCTTTAGGAAATAACGATACTACCAAGAAATATTTTGAAAAGACTCTACAGTCTGAAGTATTGTCTGAAGAATATATACGCGGAATATTAAGACAGATTATGCCTTATGCAGGCTGTCCATGTACGATGAATGGTTTTGCGTTGTTAAAAGAGATTCAGTAGTTATAGCTGCGATGTAACTATCTTCCCCGCCCGCTCCCTAACGGTCGACGCTCGGTTTTATGTCTCTATGATTAATTAACCGTTTTAAGATGCCAAAAATTTATTCAGCGTGACACAAAAAAATTCAGGTTGCTCAATTTGAATCATATGTGCCGCGTTTGGAATAACGACTGCTTGAGATGACTCAATTTTAGAGGCTAAGTCATAAGCCAGTTCAGGCGTATAATATTTATCCTTTTCACCCGTTATTATTAATGTTCGACAACTTATTTGATCCAATAACGTAGAAGCATCGTGTGTAAGACAAGCTTGTGCTTGTCGCTTAAAACTAGAAGCCGATTGTGGATATTTGTTTGAGGTTTCATGAGTAATAATTTCTTCAACAAAAGATGTATCTAATAAGCTTTCAGGTGCATAGAGCTTATCCATAACGGCAATTATATCCGCGCGATTAGCGGTTGTAGCCTCATTACTAGGCTGTGCGTCAATTAGTGCGATGCGGTTTCTTAAATATTGCACTCCTGCCTCTACTTGTTTTGCAGCTGTGCTACACAGTGTTAGTGTTTTCACAAGATCAGGGTGCTTAGCCGCAATATGAATAGCCATAAAACCACCCAGAGAATGTCCAATGATATGTGCTGGAGAAAAGTTTAGTGCTTTTATTAAATCAGCGACATCTTCAGCAAGATCGCTTATTGCATATTCATGATTAGCGGATGTGCTTTGCCCAGAATCACGATTGTCCAAAACCATGATTTGGTAGTCTTTTCTAAGATAAGGAACTACCTTTCGCCAAATAGAGTGATCGCGTGTTAAGCCGCCAAGTAATAGGCAAATATCACCCGTTTTATTAGTGTCATCTATTATTTCATAATACAAGGATATTCCATTGGATCTGTTAAATATAGACATATGGATCTGTTAAATATAGACATATTCATACTCAAAAATACCGTCATCATGAAACAGCCAGAAGGTGCAACCACCAATCGGATCTATTTCTAAATTGGGTGCTACTTTAGGAAATTGAAAACACGTGGCGGGTGACGAGATAACAGGAATAGTCGCGAAATTCGTTTGGTATGCACCATGCACATGTCCAGTGATAATGACAGTAGGCAGTTTCTTTTGCTGTGAAAGAAATTTTTCTAAGGTTTCTGGATTCTGTAGTTTGTATTTGTCTATAGAGTCCGTTCCTACTGGTGTAGGATGATGATGCATCAACAAGGCGCAGAAGGTATTTTCTAGGATCAAGGATTCGTTATTTTCAACCAGATAGCCTGCATCGCTCCCTTCTAAAACGGTATCTAATACTAGAAATTGCCAAAGGCCTAGTGTTAAAGAATCTAAGGGATTAAAAGTGTCGAATTGCTGCAGAGTATCACGCATAACGCGTGGGTCATCGTGATTACCGGCAAACCAATATACTGGTTTTTTAAACCCGTGTATGGTTTGGGCTATATGCACATAAGATTCAGCGCTTTTGTCTTGTGACACATCACCACTTAAAATAATGGCATCCACGCTTTCAATTTTAGGCTTAATTTTTGCTAATAATTGTTCTAGGCTCTCTTGTGTGGAAAGTCCGTGTAAAAGAGTGCTTCTATCTGCATGTAAATGCGTGTCGCTTAGTTGTAGAATTTTTAGCATGTGGCTTCCTAGCAGAAGATCAATTTTATAAATTCGAAACCATCTCCTGCACTACAGAACTATCTATATCAGACATCGTAACCACCATTCCTTTTATTGGTGGTACAGAACTGTGTGTATCAGGCATACCAGCCTCTGTCCCTTTTACTGGTGGTAAAGCAGATTCAATCACTGCATCACTTAAAACGATACTGTTCCATATTATCTGCATATGCTGACCACTATTTCTTACGCTAAAAGCATCAACCTTTTTCGCGGCGTCATCCGTAAACTGGATTTCTATGGCCTGTGGTTGTTCACCATCTTGTGGTAGAAATTGTATTTTTTCAATATCTACTTTGTTTAGTATGAGTTTGTCCCCCACAACTTGAAAAATGAGTTGCTGCTTATCGTTCACGGGGTGTGTAGCCGAATTCGTCGTGTTCTGCGCTGCATAACTTACGAACAAGAATAAAAAAATTATGGTGAAAATAAATCGTTTTAAATAAAGCATAATCTCTCCTAATGTTCTTTGCATTATACCCTTTTCAATATGCATGTGTACAATTAACGCTACTCGCTTACTCTGGGCGGCTCACGAACCGCCCCTACAAGGTTCTGCGCTTCGTTTTGCTGCGGCGATTACGCACATTCCTTATTATAGTATCTTTCCATACCTACGGTTAAGGCTTCTTCTAAAATACCCAGATCCAATTCAATACTGGTTTGCCAGTTACAAACGGCTATACGTAAAGCAGGTTTTCCGGCCCATATGGTAGAGGTTATAAAGATTTTCCCTGTTTTGTTTATCTCAGCAAGTAGTTGGTTATTTTCTTCTACGCTATCAATACATTTACCCTTAAACAAAACGATGTTTAATCTGACCGGAGCTAATAATTCATATAATCCTGTATCTGCAATAAGCTCGGCTGCAACGTTAGCAAAAGCGCAATTATCCTTGACCAACTCTTGGTAACCCTGATGGCCATAGGCTTTCAATGCCAACCAAACTGGTAAGGCACGCAAGGCCCTAGAATTTTCTAAGCCTTTATTCATAGGCTCATCTGCAGCTAGGCTCATATAATTAGAAACACTGCTAAAAGTAGCTACTTGGTGTTGTTTATGTGCTGTTTTTACAAACAACATGCCGCAATCATAAGATACATTCAGCCATTTGTGGCCATCCACTGTAATAGAATCGGCTCCTTCTATGCCGTTAAGCAATGTCTTATGATCATCGCTACACGCTGCAAACAAACCAAACGCCGCATCCACATGTAACCAGGCATTGTAGCGATCGCAAAGCGTTCTCATTTTGGCGATATCGTCAAAATCACCACTATTAACCGTACCTGCTGAAGCAACGACTATCTTTGCTTTTCTAGTAGATTGCGTCAGTGCATTTTCTAGCGCTAGAATATCAATAGCTTCACGATCTTGTAATGTAGGTACCAGGATTAAATTCTTTCGACCAATTCCTAAGATGCTTAACGCTTTGGCTATACTGGCATGTGGTGTAGCTGAATAAATTTGTACAGCAGGCATAGCATCTACACCCTCGTCAGCAATATCAAAGCCATAGGCTTGTCCGCACCATTGCCTGGCGATGGCTAAAGCACAAATATTGGAAGCTGTCGCACCAGTGGTGAATATGCCATCGAAAGTAGTTCTAGGTAAATTGAATAGATCCAACAACAATTTAATGGTTTCTTTTTCTAACTGCGGTCCTATAGAAGCGCCAGAAACCATATTAATTTGATCATATAGAATTTGATAAAGCGCGCCGATCAAGGCTGCTGGCGTTACTCCGCCTATCACCCAAGGAAAGGCTCTAGGTCCAGCTGTATAGGCTAAGCCCGGTAAAATGGTTTCTTTCAGTGCTGTAGTAGCGTTACGGATGCCTAGCCCATGTTCATTTAAAGGACCTTCTACCAAAGCAGCGATTCTTTGCAGTAAATCTGGCGGGGTAACAGGGTGCTCCCGTATAGATTCGTAAAAATGAGGCACTTCTTCTACAAAGGATTTTAGTAACCTGGTTATTTCCGATTTATTAAAACTTATAACAGACATTTTGTGTTTAGACATAGATTTTGTTCCATGCTCAATATTTTCCTGCGCTGCTGGCCTCGTATTGCTCATCCACTCGCAATCATACTGAGCAAGGCATATTATATCCTACTTCCCTATACAAAACTCCGAAAAGATCTTTCCCAAAAGTTCATCTGCCGTAAATTGACCGGTGATCTCGCTTAAGTTATTCTGCATTTCCTTTAAGTCTTCGGCCAGCAATTCGCCCGCTAATCTAGCGTGCAGAGCTTCTTTAGCCTTAGTTAAAGCCTCTTTAGCGGCTGCCAATGCAGCCAGATGACGTCTACGGGCGATAAAGCTTGCTTCGTTGTCGTTAAGATTTAGAATAGATTTTAAGTGCTGCTGCAACAAGTCTAAGCCCTGCCCTGTTTTGATTGACAGATATAATATCGTATGGCCATCTTGCTGCTTGCTACGTGCTGTTTGTGTAGATAGATCGATTTTATTGTAAATGAGCGTGATTCTATCGTGATATTTTTGATCTAGTGGAATTGTTTTTAAGTAAGCGCTTATATCATCGTCTAGCGTTTCTTGTTCACCATCTATAAGCCACAAAATCTGCTGTGCCTTGTCTAAAGCCAGTAAAGCACGGCGTATCCCCTCCTGCTCTACTATATCGTCGCTGTCTCTGATACCGGCCGTATCGATGATGTGTAAAGGAACACCCTCTATTTGTATGTATTCTTGTAATATATCGCGCGTCGTTCCGGGAATGGGAGTTACAATGGCGCTGTCTTTGCCACTTAAATAATTTAATAAGCTCGATTTGCCCGCATTCGGTTTACCCGCCAAGGCAATCGTTATGCCCTCTTGTAACAACACGCCTTTTTCGGCTTGCTGCGAAATAGCCTCTAGTTCCGCGGCAATATCTTCTAACATATCCGCTACTTTTTTATCCGCAATGAAATCAATTTCTTCATCGGGAAAGTCTATGGCCGCTTCTACATACATACGCAAATGAACCACTTTATCAACCAAGGCGTTGATGAGGCGCGAGAACTCGCCTTCTAAGGATTTTAAAGCACTGCGTGCGGCCGTAGCAGAGCCTGCGGCAATTAGATCGGCAATGGCTTCGGCTTGGGCTAAGTCTATTTTCTCATTATAAAAAGCACGTTCGCTGAATTCACCTGGACGCGCTAGCCTCGCACCTAGGTGGAGAATAGCTTGAATCATTAGGTCTAATAATACCGGGCTGCCATGTAGATGGAATTCCAAGACATCTTCACCGGTAAAAGAATGGGGAGCTTTAAAATAGACCACTAGGCCTTTGTCTATTAGGTTTTGATTGCTATCGTAGAATGGGCGGACTGTGGCTAAGCGTTCTCTAGGTAGAACTCCGGCTATAGCCTTGGCTATAGCCGCGCATATTGGCCCTGATACGCGTACAACCCCTATACCGCCTCTACCTTGGGCCGTAGCGGGTGCAACTATAGTGTCCTCAGTATATGCCCTTCGCCTTTCAAGCTGCGACTTTGTTGTGTGCTTGCCTCGCTGCTCATGTACCAGTGCGTACACTGCGCTGCTCGGCTGCGCACACGCCTCGTCGCAACTTAAAATGCTGTGGGCATCCTTATTCATCTTCTTTTGTGTATGGACTTTTCGTAATTACGCGTAATGTACCATTGTTGCAATATGGAAACGGTATTATTCACCACCCAGTACAACACCAAGCCCGCCGGGAACATCATAAACAGCACACCAAAGACCAATGGCAATACCATCATCATTTTCGCCTGCATGGGATCCGGCGGCGTGGGACTTAGCTTTTGCTGTATAAACATAGTGATGATCATCAGTATAGGCAAAATATAGTACGGATCTCGCAAAGATAAATCGTGGATCCATAAAATAAACGGCGCTTGTCGTAAAGCCACACTTTCTGCCAAAACCCAATATAAAGCGATGAAAAATGGAACTTGTACCGCAATAGGCAAACAACCGCCCAAAGGATTGACCTTTTCGGATTTATACAACTCCATGGTCGCCTGACTCATCTTTTGTTTATCATCACCAAAACGTTCTTTTAAAGCCTGCATCTTCGGTTGCAGCTCGCGCATTTTAGCCATCGATTTATAACTCATCGATGATAATTTATAGAAAGCGAGTTTAATGAGTATGGTCAAGATAACGATGGACCAACCCCAGTTGCCCAAAATATTGTAAATGCGCGTCATCACCCATAAGAATACTGTGGATATAGGCCATAAGAAGCCATAATCTATCGTTAAATTCAATTTAGATGAAACCGCTTGCAATTGTTCGTTGAGTTCAGGCCCTACGTACAATTTCATTTGCGTTGTGTAATCTTGTCCAGGCGCGACGACAATTTGCGGCCCCATCATGCCTATAGCATACAAGTTATTGGGATAAACCTGAGAGTAAAAATGCTGATTACTGTCCGCAGGGGGTACCCAGGCAGATAAGAAATAATGCTGTTGCATTGCTACCCAACCCTTGGAAACTATAGGGTTCGATAAAAGTGGTTCGCCATTTTGCTGTAGTTTGTCCATATCTTTAAAACTGATTTTCTTATAAGACGTATCAGCCGTAGATAAGGAAGCACCAAAATAAGCATGAGTAAAACCATTTTTTTCTACAGTAGGATTATTAACTCGCATCAGTTGCGAATAAAGATTACCTTGCCACTGCGTTGTCGCCGTATTGCGTATACGGTAATTGACATCTACTGCATAATTACCGCGATGAAAAACATATTCTTTATCTACTGCCAAACCTTGGCCCTGCCAATGTAACACCACGGTTAAACTGTCTTGCCCTGGTTCCATTTGATAACTGCTGCTATCCGTCGTAAATACGGCTTGTTGACTTAAAGAAGAAGGAAAACCATCATCACCGACTAAAATGCTATTGGCCAAATAACGAGAATCGGCTTGGTTATTAAATAAAATAACGGGATCTTGTGGTGTGTTCCATAATTTAGGGTACTGTGGCAATTGTGCCTGTACTATATCGCCGCCCTTGCTATTGATCACCAAATCCAATACATCCGTTTTAACACGGATTTGCTGCCCTTCTGTATTATTCGATACCGGTGCAACCGTAGTTTTAGTAATAGTCTGAGTTTGATTAGACTCGGTGGTACTCTGTGCTGCTGCTAATGCAGGTAAATTACTGGCATTAGTCGCTGAAGGAATATACACCGCTTGTGTGGTAGGCATTGAAGCAGGAGGATGTTCATCACCCCAAGTTTTCCACAACAAATATCCAGCTAAAAATAAAATAACTAATAAAATAAATCGTAATTGTTCCATTTCATACCTTAAAATGTTCTAGGGAATAGGATCGTAACCACCATCATGCCACGGATGACATTTCATTAATCTTTTTATGATTAAAGTACTGCCATAAAAAAAACCTTTTTGCTGTAAGGCTTCTATCGCATAAACCGAACAAGAAGGATAAAATCTGCAACTTGGACCTAATACTGGGCTTAACAACAGGCGATATAGTCTTATTATGCCGATGAGTATAAACGCCCATACTTTGCCAATTTTTTCCATACCACATTTAACCTTTGTGTCAATTCATCGTGGCTTAGATCAGCAATGCCCTTTCTGGCCAAAATCACTATATCAAAATGGCCGACTTTGTGCTGATTGCAACGAAAATATTCGCGGCATTGACGTTTGACCCAATTGCGCCGCGTCGCTTTTTTTACATTTTTTTTAGCGACTATGATACCTAAACGCGCATGGGTTAAAGTATTAGCCTGCGCTAATAGCAAAAAGACATCTGCACCTAAACGATGAAGCGGCGTCTTCATCACGTTTTCAAAAGCAATTCGGCCTGATAAGCGGTGCTGTAGCGTGAAAGGAGAAAGATGAGTTTCCCCATTGGGCCCTTTTGGCCCCTCCTCTATAGCAATCAATGGCTTAGGCGCTTAATACCTTACGGCCCTTGGCACGGCGACGGCTCAAAACTTTACGACCATTCTTAGTGCTCATACGAGCTCTAAAACCGTGATCGTTCTTACGTTTGCGTATACTGGGCTGAAAAGTGCGCTTCATGTCTCAAATCCACCTTAAAATGTTCTTTTTTTAATCAAAATAACCATAAATGGCTAAAATAGCTGCCTATCATATTTTTATTTGCAGCATTTGTCAATGGGGTCTTTTTTCGCTTAGTTACCGCGTCCCTAATGATACTCCTGCTTTAACTCCTGGATCCCCAGTGTAAGGTAATTCGGGCTTAAAAACGCGAATTCTGTTTAAGAAACCTCATATAACCGTCTTAAAAAGACTCAATTATTCCCCGAATGGAGCCGGGTTACTCCTACTATTCGTTCATTTTTCGCTCTCTGACGGTCGCGGCTCGGAATTTTGCATCTTAAACAGAATTCGCGTTAAAAAGCTGACTTGAGTATAAACCCAAGTCAGCTATTATTAAATTATCTAAACGATGTCTACAACCGCTTGCAAGGAATATAGGTTAGCAGAAACATCAACATTACCTACAGCAGAACTTGTATACTGTGAGACACCTGTGCCTGGCTGGTTGATTGAAGCATTTTGAAACCAAATGTGTGAGTAAGCGGCGTCTACTTTTAAGTATTGATTGGCTCTATAGCTCGCACCCACTGCTCCAGTCCAACGATTGCTATCCGGTAAACGTATCGTTCTGTCGGTATTGTTTATCGGTGACTGATCGTATGCACCACCTGCACGCAATGTCCAAACATCTGTCAGCTTATACTCCGTACCTAAAGCATACGTCCAAGTATTGTCGAAGTTCTGTGGGTTAACCGAAGGTCTAGCCAAAGGCGGTGCAATCAGTAA
The DNA here is from genome assembly GCA_021781965.1 of Pseudomonadota bacterium. Lineage (GTDB taxonomy): Bacteria > Pseudomonadota > Gammaproteobacteria > UBA1113 > UBA1113 > VFKP01. The sequence goes on along the minus strand of JAJXVU010000026.1, from coordinate 24,023 downwards.
TGGGGAACTAACATTTAGAAATGCCATATCATTTAGGGTTATATTTTGTATGCTATTCCATTGGGTATAATTCACAGTACCCAGCAGCGCCCACTGTGGATTTATATCTTGATAGAAACTAGCCGTAGTCACAGCAGGCAACTTAATATCAATAGAGGTATCCGTTTTAAAGGTAGGATAAGGCTCGGAAGCTACCACGCCAATCCCATCAACGGTCGCTGTGCCACCACCACCGGAATATTTGCTGCTGCCTTGCAAGTCATGTTGTATCGCGGAACGATACATTAAACCTACACGAGAACCAGGGCTAAATTGATATAACCCACCTACATCCCAACCCCAGCCCCAATCGCTGGCACTATTTTTGATTTGGCTATCGGTGTAATAGATTGAGCCTGTATTAGGACCAAAAGGAGTAGCAACTCGAGTTGGACTAGGTGATAAGTTTGAATAACCGTCTAAATCAGTACTCATCTGCTCTGCATCTATACCCGCACCTACAGAGAATTGATCCGTAAATTTAAAGGCAATATTGGGATTGATGTTTATAGTTTGTATGCTTGACTTGGTGGCTTGATAACGCAGAGCTGTATCGTCGCTGTAATTAGTAGCCAAACCAAAAGGAGCCGTCATGCTGATACCAGCATAAAGCCTATCGGTAAGAGGCATACCATAGCTGAATTCAGGTACAAAGGCCGTTGTGCCGCCATTATCATGTGCTGGCGTTAGATTACACGCCCCCAATGAGCTGGCTCCGCCACAAGCTTGTCCACTAAACTCTGCACTACCGTCAATGATAGTACCTCCTGCAACAAACTCAGGATTCTTCAGGTTAACCAAGCCCGCAGGGTTACTATAGTTAGTAGTCGCATCTTGGGCATAAGCGGCCCCACCCGCGCCAGCTAAACCTACTTCGTTAGTGCTGTATTCGGCTCCTAGAGCAAATGAACTAGCAAAAGCATGGCCGTATAATGCAACGAGCAATAACGATACTTTACTTAAATTGGGTAAAGAAACTACACGGTTGAAATGGGCCATAAGATACATCCTTGTTAGACAAAAATTCGTAAAAGCTAATTGAGAAGAAAGTTAACAGTAAATGTGTACGATTGTCAATGGATTAGAAAAAACATATTTCTTTTCGGCTCTGCTCTTTATTTATCTCTGAATTATAATAATATATTATTTTATATTAAAGTTTATTGTTATTATTAGTCTTTTCTTTTTGGGTGGTAACACTTTTTTTTAATTATTTTACAATTGATTAACTGTTTTAACAGACTACTGTTTTCTTGTGGATAAGCTGATTTTAAGAATAGACTTCTTTTTCACTTTTGTTTATTTATAGAACATCCATTATCTTATGCACAGTCTTTCTTTGGGTTATCTTCCCCTTATTAGCAACTTGTTCCACGGAAATATTTTCTTTTTTGCTTTGTATCTAAACAATCACTGTGGATAACTTTAGAAAAGCTGTATAGACTCAGCATCCCCAAGAAGAAAAATATTTGCAGTCAGTGTTTTAGAGAGAACTATGTCAGAACAATTTAATCAAGATTCAGCTATACTCACTTTTTGGCAAGAATGCCTTACCGTATTGCGCAATGATTTATCGAATCATCAATACAATACCTGGATCTCCCCTTTGCAAGCGGCGAGCAATAATAGTAGCGAACTGTTCTTATTTGCACCGAATCCGTTTGTGGCTTCATGGGTAGAGAAACATTTTAAAGCAAAAATAGAAGCTATTTTTGTTGAAATGAATAAAGAGGCGCGTTTTTGTGATAATAACGAATTTTCAGTCACCGTAACTGTGGGTCAAAAAGAGAAAACACCGCAGATGACCGGAGTTTCAGCGCGCTACCCTATTCAAAATACAAACAATGATTATGTACCTGCAGTGGTAAAAGAAAAAGAACCTTTCCAGAGCAATCTTAATCCGCGTTTTACCTTTGAAACATTTGTTGAAGGTAAATCCAACCAAATAGCCCTAGCGGCATCGAAGCAAGTTAGCTTAGAACCGGGCGGTTCGAATAACCCTCTGTTGATTTATGGCGGTGTAGGTTTGGGTAAAACACACTTGATGCATGCCGTGGGGAATGCCATACTGTGTGAAAATCCGGAAGCAAAAGTATTGTACTTGCATTCGGAACGTTTTGTGGCAGAAATGGTTAAGGCCATACAAAGCAATAAAATGGAAGATTTTAAACATCGTTATAGACAACTCAATGCTCTTTTAATCGATGACATTCAGTTTTTTGCCGGTAAAGGTCGTTCACAAGAAGAATTTTTCCATACTTTTAATGCGCTTCTGGAAAGTCAGCAACAAATTATTTTAACCTGTGATCGTTACCCTAAAGAAATCGAAGGTTTGGAAGAAAGATTAAAATCCAGATTTGGTTGGGGGTTAACCGTGGCTGTAGAGCCACCCGAGTTAGAAACGCGCGTTGCCATTTTGATGAATAAGGCCGAAGTTTCTAATATTCCTCTGGAATACGATGTTGCGTTTTTTATTGCTAAGAAAATTCGTTCTAACGTTCGTGAACTTGAGGGTGCTTTGAAACGTGTCATTGCTAGCGCTAATTTTACAGGTAAACCAATTTCTATAGACATGGTGAAAGAATCTTTGCGAGATTTGTTGTCGTTGCAAGATAAATTGGTGACCATAGAAAATATCATTAAGACTGTTTCGGAATATTATAAAATTAAGGTGGCCGATCTGTTGTCTAAACGACGTACGCGATCTATAGCTAGGCCTAGACAATTGGCTATGTGTTTAGCCAAAGAATTAACCAATCACAGCTTGCCAGAAATCGGCGATGCTTTCGGTGGTCGCGATCATACTACGGTCTTGCATGCACATAAAACAATTAAGGGAATGTTGGAAAGTGATATGAATATTGCCGAAGATTATAAAAATTTAATTCGTGTGTTATCAACCTAAGGGGAGCAGAGCATGAATAAGCTACAAATAGTTAGGGAAGAATTGTTAAAGCCATTGCAACAATGCTTGAATATTGCTGAAAAAAAGAGCACTTTACCCATTTTATCCTACGTTTTGCTGGATTTTTGCGATAATACACTGTCTATTGCAGCAACCGACACGGAAATTCAACTGACCATAGTAACCACGTTACAACACAAAAACCCAACATGTAAGATTACGCTACCAGGTTATAAATTATTAGAGATCTGTAAGGGCTTATCAGAAGGGACCTTATTGTCTATTTCTGTAGAAGCTGAAAAAGCGGTTGTGCTGGCGGGCAAAAATCGTTTTACTTTATTGTCTTTGCCAGCCAAAGATTATCCTTTATTTAATGATACGGCGCCTACTGTAGAATGTAAAATAACCAAGGAGGATCTTTATTATCTTTTGTCTAAAACTATTTTTGCGATGGCGGCGCAGGATGTACGCCATTATTTAAATGGTGTGCTATTTAATATAGAGCAAGATAGGATAGAAGTGGTGACCACCGATAGCCATCGTTTGGCATTGGCAGAAAGAAAATTATTATCCGGCGCTGGACAAAATGCGCGCGCATTGGTCCCTAAAAATTGTATCAGTGAAATTTTACGTGTTATTAGCCATTATACAGGGGATTGGCTGATTAGCTTTAATGAGCAGCAAATTACCTTTGCTAGTCAGGAACTCACTTTAGTTTCTAAACTTATTAACGAGCAATTTATTGATTTTAAAAAATTGATTCCACGAGGAGGAGATAAGACTTTAACCGTGTCTTGTCAGGAATTAAAACAAGCTTTAACTTTAGCAGCGATATTGACTAATGAAAAATCGCGCGGCGTACGTTTGGATCTTTCCCATAACCAATTAAAGGTAACGGCTAATAACCCTGAATATGAAGCAGCTGAAACAGAAATAGAAGTTAATTTTCCGTTTGATCCTTTTTCGGTATCATTTAATGTGGCTTATTTATTAGATATTATTGCTGTTACCGATCAAAAAAGCCTGTCTTTTTCATTATCGGATGCAAATGGCGTGGTTTTGGTGCAGCCAGAAGGTGTTAGCGATTGTCTTTTTGTGGTGATGCCATTGCTAATTTGAGAATGTTCCACGTGGAACATAGGGTGCTGACGGATTAGTTTTTTTTGTTTGCACGGATAGATCGTAATCATTCTCTATTTAAAGCTAGCGGCTGCTTGTCCAAAGCTATCGCTGCCGTTGTGTCAAACACGCCGTGAATACATCCATGCAGGCTCGAGCGTGGCATCCATGCCACTTACGGTTTGCCCCAACTCTGCAGCGATAGCTTTGGACCTAATTCCTCGCTCCGAATGTAAAAATGTAGAAAAACCTGTAAATATAAATGGAGATGACAAAGCGGGAAGTTATACTGGTGAACTCTAGATATAGCCGAACCGAGAAATTAGGGGAAGGATGGCTTGATGTGAATTCACTAGTTACTATAGTGAATGTAAACTGTTCCACGTGGAACAATAAAAGGTTGATGCGATGTCTATAAAAACACTGTCTATTTATACCTTCCGTAACTTAACCGAGGTTCATCTGACTTTATCGCCTTTTTTTAACCTAATTGCCGGTGAAAATGGAGCCGGAAAGTCTTCTATTTTAGAGGCCGTTTATTTTTTGTCCCATGGCCGTTCTTTCAGGGGCCATGTTTTGGAACCTTTAATACAATTTAATCAACAAAAGACCATATTACATGCACTGATTGAAACGGCCACCCAAAATGAAATTTCTTTGGGGGTGATGAAGTCTTTGGTAGAAGAAAGTCAGATTAAAATTGGTGGTGAGCTATGCCGTAGTGCTGCAGAATTGGCAACGCTATTGCCTGTACAGTTACTCAATGCCGATAGCTTTGACTTATTAAATGGTGGGCCTGTGTGTAGGCGACAATGGATCGATTGGGGATTGTTCCACGTGGAACATTCTTATGGCGACCTGTGGCGTCAGTATAATCGTGTTTTAAAACAACGTAATGCAGCGCTTAAAAAGGGTGGTGGCGCCGTAGTGCGTTGCTGGGATGAAGAGCTGGCTCAAATGGGCGAAAAGATGGCGCTACAGCGTGCCTATTATATAGATCAAATTATGCCGCTTTGTAATAATATTTTTGGCCGATTTTGTGATTTTTCCTTTTATTTTCAATATGAAAGGGGGTGGGATGCTAAGATACCTCTAGTAGAAGCCTTACAGTGTGGTTTGGCTCGAGATCAGCACTTAGGCTACACTAGCACTGGGCCTCACCGCGCTGATTTGCGGTTAACTATAGAGGATAAACCCGTGCAGACCATTTTGTCGCGCGGTCAGCAGAAGTGGTTGATTTATAGCCTAAAATTAGCTCAGGGCCTTTTATTAAAACAACAAACGGGCAAAATATGTATCTATCTATTAGATGATGTTCCAGCCGAGTGGGATGACCAGCGGCAAAAGACGCTTATTGCCGTATTACAGGATATGGCATCACAAGTATTGATTACAGGTATAGATTTATCCTATCTACAGGAATTGACAGCGGATTTGCCTACGAAGATGTTCCACGTGGAACATGGGGTGGTGACGGATGAGTGTGTTGAGGAATTGCTGTAAAGACAGATCAGCTGTGTGGCGCGCGACAGAGGTCTCCGGTGCGCGCAAGCACGAGCGCGACAGAGAGGTCGCGTGACAAGACCCGGCCAGCAATGAGTTATAATCCTCGAACCTAGGTTTAGCCGAGTAGAGAAAATATGGCGCACAGGATACACTACTAGCAATGAACCATAATAATTCCTCACTTAATAAGGAGCTCTCATGTCTACCAACTTTAATAACAAAACCGTTTTTATCAGTGGTGCATCCAGTGGTATAGGTTTGGCCTCAGCACATTTATTTGCTAAAGCCGGGGCGAGGCTTATTTTATTAGCACGGCGCGAAGATAAATTGCGCAATTTAGCAGCAGAGCTAAAAGCTGAGCACAATACCCACAGTTTAGTTTTTGCTGCTGATATTTGCGATCGCAGTGCAGTAGAAAAAATCTGTGCGAACTTAACCGCGCCGTGGTCTGAAGTTGATGTGCTTATTAACAATGCCGGTTTAGCTTTAGGTAAAGATAAGGCTCAATCGTCTTTATTAGATGATTGGGAAAAAATGATTGATACGAATATAAAAGGATTGTTTTATCTTACGCATGCTTTATTGCCCAATATGGTGAAACGTAATCAAGGCCACATACTTAATTTAGGATCTATTGCCGGTCGGCAGGTTTATGCCGGAGGTGCTGTTTACTGTGCCACGAAGCATGCGGTTAAAGCGTTTAGTGATGCTTTACGTTATGATCTGAATGGTTATGCAATCCGCGTTTCTTGTATAGAGCCGGGGATGGTGGAAACGGACTTTAGCCAGGTACGTTTTAAAGGTGATGTGGCGCGCAGTTCGCAAGAATATATAGGCATACAAGCCCTAACGCCACAGGATATTGCCGACGTACTTTTTTATTGTGCATCGCGCCCCGCTCATGTTAATATTCAAGATATGCTTATAAATCCTACTGCGCAAGCATCGACTTCGTTGGTACATCGGCAATCTTAAGGAATAAACAAGACATGATAAGAGTAACCCTACGCATAGTCTGTTTAACCTTATTATTCTGTTTAGCGGCGTGTACGCTGCAACCCAACGTTGTACCCGCAGCACAACACGATGTGGCGATTACCACAGCAGACAGCAGTTTTTATCCGGGTGCTTTTGATCGCATCGTAGTTTATGGGCCATTACAAGTTATTATAACGAACGATCCTAGCGTTAAAAAGTATAGCGTACAAAGTGCACAATACTTACCTTTGTCTAGCATGGCGACTTTTTATGTAGTGAATCGTGTGCTCTATATACATGCAATCAACCCACCTCAGCAATTTACTCCTTATACCATAGTGAATTGTTTGAACGTTGCCGTACCTCAACTCAATGGGGTAGCGGCACACAATGGCGGTAAGATATTTATAGATAATCTCAATACACCGCACTTCATTGTAAAAGCGGATGGCCAGGGTTTTATAGAATTAAATGGTCGTGCCACACGTCTGGATGCTACCTTGCTGGATAAAACCCGTTTAGATGCCCGTCATTTAAAAGTACGCACCGTATTTATCAATACATCAGGGATGGCGCAAGCGGATGTGCGAAACGTCGATGGTTTAAGCGTGTTGAGCACGGACAAAAGCGATGTGTATTTTTATACAGACCCCGCGGGAACAGCGGATTATGAACGACAAAGCGGTTCTACAATACGTATGGAGGGAATTGTTCCTCCCATTGTCGATCCAGAAGACGATCGGAATATAAAATAATTTATGTCTAGCCCATTGCTCGAATTATTAAATAGCGAACAGATTGCTGCCGTGACCGCTGCTCCAGGACACTTATTAATATTAGCCGGAGCGGGTAGCGGGAAGACACGTGTATTGACTCATCGCATTGCCTGGTTATTGACGACGGGGCATGCGCACGCTAATGGTATTTTAGCGGTGACCTTCACCAATAAAGCTGCGCATGAAATGCGTCATCGCTTGCAACAAGTGGCTCCTTATGATGTACGTCATCTGTGGATTGGCACTTTTCACAGCATTGCCCATAGGTTATTACGTTTGCATTGGCAAGCGGCCGGGCTTTCCGAAAACTTTCAAATCATAGACAGTGATGATCAATACCGTTTAGTGCGCCGGGTATTGGCACAGTTAAATTTAGATGAAAAAAATTGGCCACCGAGGCAGGCGCAATGGTTTATCAATGCACAAAAGGAATTGGGCTTGCGTGCAGCTCAAGTGGACGATGAACACGACATGTTTAGACGCACACAAATTCGCATCTATAGTGCGTATGAAGAATTATGTGCTGCTACCAATTCCGTTGATTTTGCTGAGCTATTATTACGAGTACACGAATTATGGCGCAATTCGCCGGATATATTGGCACATTATCAAGCGCGTTTTAGCCATCTATTGGTGGATGAATTTCAAGATACCAATGCCATGCAATATGCCTGGATCCGACAATTGGCCGGTGCTAATACGGATGTGATGGTAGTGGGAGATGATGACCAAGCGATTTATGGTTGGCGTGGTGCATTGGCTGAAAACTTAGCGCAGTTTCTTAAAGACTATGCTAATGTGACCACCATTTGTTTAGAGCAAAATTATCGCTCTACTAAAACTATTTTGCATGCCGCTAATGCCGTGATCGCCAAGAACAACGATCGCTTAGGGAAAGAATTGTGGACTGAAGGAGAAGAGGGCGAGCCCATCAGTCTCTATGAAGCTTTTGACGAACATGACGAAGCACGTTTTATACGCAGTTGTATTCAAAAAGCTTATTCGCAAGGCGTAGCTTATAGCGCGATGGCGATCTTATATCGTTCTAATGCCCAATCACGTGTTTTAGAAGAAACCTTATTAGAAGGCAACATTCAATATAGGATTTATGGCGGCTTACGCTTTTTTGATAGAGCGGAAATTAAGGATGCGCTAGCCTATTTACGTTTGGTTTATAATGCGGATGATGACACGGCTTTTGAACGTATAGTCAATCAACCGCCGCGCGGCATAGGCGATAAAACGATGCAGCAATTACGCGATGAAGCGCGTGGCAATGCATTGTCCTTATGGCAAGCGGCGCGTAAATTAGTAACGGAAGGTGCATTAGCCAACCGTGCGTCTACGGCTATCAATGGTTTTATAGAATTAATTCTTGCTTTGCAGCCTATAGTACAACAAACACAAATAGACAATATGTTAGAGCAAATTTTGCAACGCAGTGAGTTATCTGCTTATTACAGAAAAGATCGTTCTGAAAAAGGCTTGGCGAAGAGTGAAAACTTGGATGAATTGATCACCGTTGCCAAAGAATTTAGTCCTGAGGCCAATACCGATCTACCGCCCTTAGCGGCGTTTTTAGCGCAAGCGGTATTAGACAGCGGCGAGAAGGAAGCCGCGATGGGGGAAGATGCGGTGCAAATGATGACATTGCATTCTGCCAAGGGGCTAGAGTTTCCCATCGTGTTTATGTGTGGGCTGGAAGAAGGGCTATTCCCGCATTATTTGTCGGTGAATGACGGTGATGGTTTGGCCGAAGAGCGGCGTTTATGTTATGTAGGCATGACGCGCGCGATGAAAAAGTTATATTTGACTTATGCACAAAGTCGTCAATTGCACGGCCGTAGTGAACGCAAAAAACACTCGCGTTTTTTAAGTGAAATTCCTAAAGAAGACATTAAGAAAGAACGGTTAAGTACTACGTTTACACCCTTACGGGCCACCAGCGGTTATGGTTTTAATCTGGGGGAACGCGTACGCCATCCTTTATTTGGTGAAGGAACCATTATAGCTTTCGAGGGCAGCGGCGATCACGCGCGCGTGCAAGTGCAATTTGTAAACTTTGAACATGGTACTAAATGGCTGGTATGTAGTTTTGCGAAGCTGCAGAAGGTTTGATTTTAATGTAACTATTCTTCTCATCCGCGCGCGCTAAATAATTGCGCTCGGAACACAATCGTGGCTCTGGAATATCCGCTCTCTGAATATTTTTCCGCTCCCTAACGGTCGCGGTTCGGTAAACAGTCGACGCTCGGTTGCAAACGGATGAACCGAGCCGCGACCGAAAGGGCGCGGAAAGAAAAAATATACTCTACTGTATCCAATATGCGTTTTTCTTCTAAAAAGGCGTGAATAATTATGATTTAAGATTATTTCAATACTGACAGCATAAGCCTAGCAGCAATATACAGCATCACGGCACCACTGATAAACTCCATCCATCGCCAAGTTGTCTTCTTTTGCAATAAAGGCGAAAAATACATTGCGACGGAAACCAGAACAAAAAACCAAATAAAGCTAGCGCTGATTGCACCCAAAGCAAATTGCCAACGCGAGCCTGGTTCTAAGTGATTGGCTATACCACCTAGAATGATAAAAGCATCTATAAACGCGTGCGGATTTAATAAGCTAAAGCCTAAAGCAATTAAAAAGGTTTTCAAGCGAGTTTCTGGTGTAACTTGAATAGTGGTGTTATTGTCCAGACTGGTTCTGCCTACAAAGGCGCGCTTGATGGATAGGCCCCCATACACTAATAAAAAAGCAATGCCCAGTATCAATAAGCTGGTATTAAATAACGGCAAACGATCTGTTAATTGCTGTGCTCCAGCAACGCCTAAAGCAATTAAGACAGCATCGCAAAAACCACAGATCAAAGCGCAAAAATAGCTATTTTGTCGCAAGATACCTTGCTTAATAATATAAATATTTTGGGTCCCTATGACCATGATGAGGCTAAAGCCTAGGGTAACGCCAGTGATGTAGGGCATGAAAAACCTCGCGAGTATCGATGTGGTCGTATTTTATACTAAAATGCGGTGCAAGTAAAACATGTTAATATTCACCATAAGGTGGTTCACCTTATGGTGAATTATGAGTATAAAGAGCCATAGGTTTTATGCTTAATCAATTTATTTATCAATAGTTATTGGGGATAATGAAGAATAAAGTTTATTTTTGAGCGTGCACACTCAAAAATCAACGACAATTGAGTCTGCCACCATCGATTATCTAGATTTATGCCGTTTCCTTTTATAAAAAAATGGGCATATCTGCATCCATATATACGAAAACTGCTGTTCAAATATCAGTTTGGTGACGTGCGCTGTAAAAAAGAGTTTTTTATGCGCAAAAGAGAGGATATGTACAAAACGCTTTACTTTATGGGGGCTTGTGCTAAATACGCAATTTGTCCGATGATTTAAATAGATCGGGTGTGTTATAATTTTACATATCGGTATTGAATAGAATGTAATATGACTTCAAAAAAAACTCCTATGGCACAAACTCGTATTTTGGTGGTAGAAGATGAAGATGCCATTCGTGACATGATCACATTTGCTTTTAACAATACAGGTTTTATGCTGTTAGAAGCAGCAACCGTTGAAGAGGCGAAAGCCTTAATGCAAGAATCTATACCCAGCCTTATCCTTCTGGACTGGATGTTGCCAGGTCAAAGCGGTATTAGTTTTATTCATTGGCTAAAAAAGAAAAAAGAATATCTGGATATTCCCATCATCATGCTGACCGCTAAAGCCGAAGAAGAAAATCGCGTGCTAGGATTGGAAACAGGTGCAGACGATTATGTCACGAAGCCTTTTTCGCCACTAGAACTCATTGCGCGGATTAAGTCTGTGCTGCGCCGCGGACCTATAGCGGATCCTAAAGGACAAATTAGCGTGGGGCCGCTGTGTTTGGATATTTACAGCCACAGTGCGAGTATTCATGGCGAACCGCTCACGCTCACACGCAATACGTACGATTTATTACATTTTTTTATGACGCATCCCAATAGAACTTACAACCGGGAACAACTGATTAATTTTGTTTGGGGCCTGACCGCTTACATCGATGAGAGAACTGTAGATGTACAGGTGCGACGACTAAGAGATGAATTGAAACCCTATCAGCAACATCATTTGATTAAAACCATACGTGGTGTGGGTTATCAATTCAGCAGTGAGGATTTTGATGTCTAATACTTCACAGGATAAATTACCAGACGATATCGTGCATCACATAGAACACTTAGAACGTGTGCGGCGTGATTTTATTGCCAATGTCTCGCATGAATTGCGCACACCACTCACGGTGATTCGTGGTTATCTGGAAGCTTTGATTGAACAAAATGATAGCAACCCTACTTGGGATAAGATCTTTAAGCAAATGCATCAACATAGCTTGAGGATGGAACATATCATTAAAGATTTACTGTTTCTCTCTCATCTGGAGACAACGGAACAAGAAATTGTCTATCAGAAAAAACTACCCATTGCGGACATGTTGACTGCGGTTTGTGAAGATGCACAGCAACTAAGTCAGGGACAGCACCATATTAGTCTGTCTAAAGATACCAAGCTTAGTTTAGATGGTATTGCAGAAGAATTAAGAAGTTTGTTTTACAATCTAATCGGTAATGCCGTGAAATATACGCCCAAAGGCGGTAAAATTGAAGTGATCTGGAAACTTGAAAATGAAGAAGCTTGTTTTAAAGTAATAGACAATGGCATAGGCATTGAAAAAAAGGATATCCCCAGAATCACCGAACGCTTCTATAGGGTCGATAAAGCACGTTCTAGAGACAGTGGTGGCACTGGCTTGGGCTTAGCTATTGTTAAACATGTGTTACTAAGGCATCAAGGGGAATTGATTATTCACAGCGAATTAGGTAAGGGCAGTGAATTTTGCTGTATGTTTCCCAAAGAGATGGTTTATGTTAGTAAATGATTTAACATGCACAAGGAATGGGGCTAGCGTGATTAAGTGAAGCTGATAGGCGTCTAGTGATGAGAGACTCCGTACTAAAGAAATTAGTTTTGGGCTTTACGGTTTTACTTCTTTTCTCAGGTTCAGATTTTTGACTAAAAAATAAGCCCGTAAAAGAAAGTTGTTTTTTGACTGAGGCCTCACTCCCTATTGCCTCTTTTGGCATTTCAGGCGCAGAGTCTATCGGATAAGCCGAAATCTTTGTTGCTAAAGGTTCTTTATTTTGAGATACGCTGGAGTCAACAGCAACGGAGGGGGCATTTTCAGTGGAGTTTAAACGCACACTTTTTTCTTTTTCCATGGTTCCTTTATATTTTGTGACTTCTTCATTCGCCAGATAGAGTGCATAAAAGAAACCTGCGACCTTGGCCAAGATAAAAGAAGTTTCTGCAACCAATGCAATACCCGGGATCATTAATAATACAGCACCTGCGGCTGCTGCATTTTTAAATCCCATGACGGTTTGTCTACCCGCAGAGAATAAAAAGCTTTTATTGTCACTGTTCACTGTTTCGCTGAGTTTGCTTTGTCTTTCTTTCAAAGACTTTAATTCAGCATGTTCATCCGTACTCAATCCATCTGATGCAACACCTTCTTCGGCATCTAATCTACCTGAATTAAGGTTTTTCTTTTTTTCGAGATAAGCAATATCTACATTCACCGCGCTCAGTTCCAGTGCACAAGATTTCTTATGTTCAGCGTGTAATTTACTGATGATAGATAATGTGGTCAGAGCCACTACAGTAACGGTTGCTGCAATCAGCAGCGCGGGAGGAAAAACCATTGTGCTCAAACCAATCACTCCAAACAAGCAGGCATACAAATAGATGCCATCGGTTAGGCCATCTCCAAAAACAGCAGTACAGATGGCACTTTGTTTTAAACGACTGTGTCTAAGAGCAGTGGGTCTTTCCCCAAGACCTTTGAGATCCTCGATCTTGTTTAAGTTCTCCACCCTAGTTTGATTTTCTTTGATAAATGAGTCTCTTTCTTCTTCCATGCGCCGTAGCCATATGGCATTTGCCATGCAGAGTAATCCTACGGCTATGCCTATAGGATTGGCCCATCTATAAAAACGAGTACTGTGTGCAAAAGCTTGGGCGATAAAAGCGGTACTGACCACCGCTTTACGACCATTTTTTAAACCACTGAGTGCGCTGCGCACATACGGCCAAAACTTTTGTACCGTTTCGCTGAGGTTAAGTTTCTTCGTGCCCAGGATGGATAAAAGGACGGTTGTTGGTATCAGCACTAAAAAGGCTATGAGTATCGCTTTATGTTGTCCCCAGTTATTGGTGAGGTTATCAAACTTACTATCGCCCTCTATTCCGTTGAAACTTTCTGTATCTACCTCGCAGCCGAACTTCAGCATACTTAAGCTGTAATACAAACCATCGGCTATACTGGCTAACAGTACGGTTATAAAAGCTAAAAATTTCAAATTATTTTGGTCAGTAGGATCTTCAGAGACGGGCACTTCTGGCTTTTCTTCAAACACATCGCTATCGGGTGTATTTCCTTCAACAAAAAGTTGTGTATTAATAGTACTATCGCTTGCCACCATTCACCCTGTTTATTCGTTTTATTCTGTGATGAGGCTATAATACTTTTCTTTTATGACAAAATTGAGTCAAAATCTAATTTTTGGACCGTTATACAGGGCTAGTTTACAACCCTAACAACCGCATAGCACCCTTTCGGATTAAATCTTCTGCGGCTAATAGACCTATCTTTTCTGCATCTTTAATGGAACCGGATTGGCGCGTTTCGATCTTCTGTAATCCATCCAAGCTCCATACTACGCCGTATAAATGTAGTTTATCGGCCGATATCGTGGCAAAACTGCCTACGGGTGAATTACAGGATGCATTCAGAGCTCGGTTCATTGCCCGTTCGGTGCACATGATGGCATAGGTTGGGGCATGATTTACTTTTTGTAGTAACTCGATTAAATCGCGACGGCTTTGTAGACATTCAATGGCGATGATACCTTGGCCTACGGAAGGCGTAAAACTATCTAGCGTTAATACTTCTTTGATGTGTTGTTCTAAGCCCAATCTTTTAAGACCCGCTTCGGCGAGTATCACCGCATCGAATTGCTGGTCGCTTAATTTTTTAAGCCTAGTGTCTACATTACCACGGATCATTCTAATGTCTAAATCAGAACGCAGCTGCAATAACGCTGCTTTTCTGCGTACACTGCTGGTGCCTACAATAGCGCTAGGAGGAAGGTCAGCGATGCGTGCGTATTTCTCGCTGACGAAAACATCGTGTGGCGATTGTCTTTCCAAAACAGCTGCTATGCAAAAATCATCGTCTAGTTTAGGCGGTACGTCTTTTAACGAATGCATTGCGATATCGGCTTTGCCGCTTAACAGACATTTTTCTAAGCCTTTTACAAATAAACCCTTACCGCCTAATTCTGCCAATGATCTATCTTGAATTTGATCACCAGTAGTCAATACTACAACTTTTTCTATTTTTAGATCGGTATATTGATGTTGTAATACAGTGATGATGAGATCGGTTTGTATTAAAGCTAATTTGCTACCGCGCGTGGCAATTTTTATGTTCATATTAATTTCCTAAAGCTTTAAGCCCACAATCGTGCCAGTATACAAAAGTTATCGAAAAGCTTATAGCCCTGTTCACTTAAAATAGCTTCTGGATGAAACTGCACGCCCATGATGGGTTTGTGGCGATGTTGTATCCCCATGATAACATCTGTATCGCCGGTGGTAGTTTCTGTCCACGCTAATAGTTCTAAGTCCGCGGGTAATGATTCCCGAGCAATGGCCAGTGAATGATAGCGCGTAGCGGCAAAAGGCGTAGGCATCTGCGCGAAGATGCTTTTTTGTGTGTGATGAATGGCAGACGTTTTGCCGTGTATGGGTTCCGGTGCGCGGATGATAGTAGCACCATGCACCAGCCCTATGACTTGCATGCCCAGGCAAATGCCTAAAATCGGGCAGGACATATTCTGTACGATTTCTATCGCCAGAGTGGCTTCTTTGGGGTGTCCTGGGCCTGGGGAGAGTATAATGGCCGTGGGCTTTAGGGCGCGTATACCGTCTAGATCGATTTGATCGGGGGATAGGACTGTTAATGGGTAACCCAACGTGCTAAAATATTGCACTATGTTATAGGTGAATGAATCGTAATTATCGAGCATTATCCCAGACATTTTTAGTGTAAAACCTTATTAAAGTAGGTATGATACCATTTCTTAACGCATTCCGTAATATACGGCGGAGATATTATGACAAAACAATTTGTATTTACTTCTGAATCGGTATCTGAAGGGCATCCAGATAAAATTGCCGACCAAATTTCCGATATGGTTTTGGATCATATTTTAAAACAAGATCCACATGCGCGCGTTGCGTGCGAGTCTTTGGTTAAAACCGGCATGGTATTGGTTGCTGGGGAGATTACGACATCTGCTTGGATAGATATTGAAAGTCTAGTGCGAGAGAAGATTATAGAAATTGGTTATGACCATTCTGACTTAGGTTTCGATGGCCATTCTTGTTCCGTGTTAACAGCCATAGGCAAACAATCTGCTGATATCGCCATGGGCGTCAATGAAAGCAGCGAGCACGAACAAGGTGCGGGTGACCAAGGCTTGATGTTTGGTTATGCTTGCAATGAAACGGATGTATTAATGCCTGCCCCGATCACGTATGCGCATCGTTTAGTACAACGCCAAGCCATGCTGCGTAAAGAAAAAGTTCTGTCTTGGTTGAGGCCTGATGCTAAAAGTCAGGTGACGTTTCGTTATGAAAATGATATTCCTGTGAGTGTGGATACAATTGTATTATCTACACAACACGATCCAGACATTAGCCAAACCGATTTGCGTGAAGCTGTCATACAAGAAATCATCAAACCTATTTTTCCTGAGAAATGGTTGACTAAAGAAACACGCTTTTTAGTGAATCCTACGGGGCGCTTTGTTATAGGCGGTCCATTAGGGGATTGCGGTTTAACGGGCAGAAAAATTATTGTAGATACTTATGGTGGTTTTGCGCGTCATGGTGGCGGTTGTTTCTCCGGTAAAGATCCCAGCAAGGTTGATCGTTCCGCGGCTTATGCCTGCCGTTATGTGGCTAAAAATTTAGTGGCAGCGGGTATAGCTTCGCGTATTGAAATACAAGTGTCTTATGCCATTGGTGTAGCTAAGCCTACGTCTATTTCCGTGAATACTTTTGGTACTGCCAAAATGGATGACGATGCCATCATACGTTTGATTGACAAACATTTTGATTTAACCCCGGCGGGCATTATACGTATGCTCGATTTAAATAGACCGATCTATACTAAAACAGCTGCTTATGGCCATTTTGGCCGTAACGAAGCAGAATTTACTTGGGAAAAATTAGACAAAGTAGAAGCGTTGAAACAAAGCTAGGAATCAATTCAGAGCCGCGACCGTCAGGGAGCGGTTTTTTTCTCCGCTCCCTGACGGTCGCGGCTCGGAGAATTGGTTCTGCGCGTGAATTAAAGAGGATAATATGACACGACTAGATTATAAAATAGCAGACATGGGTTTGGCTGATTGGGGCCGCAAAGAAATTCGAATCGCCGAAACGGAAATGCCTGGGTTAATGGCGTTACGTGAACAATATCGCGATCAAAAACCTTTACAGGGTGCGCGCATAGTGGGTTGTTTACATATGACTATTCAAACCGCTGTTTTAATTGAAACACTCATCGAATTAGGTGCTACTGTACGCTGGTCTTCCTGCAATATTTTTTCAACCCAAGATCAAGCTGCAGCTGCCATTGCCGCGCGTGGTATCCCTGTGTTTGCCTGGAAGGGTGAAACGGAAGAAGAATACAATTGGTGTATAGAACAAACGGTTGTGGGCGATCCATCGTGGAAACCGAACATGATTTTAGACGATGGCGGCGATTTAACGGTTTATTTACATGAAAAACATCCGGAATTGTTAAAAGATATTTTTGGGCTAACGGAAGAAACCACCACAGGTGTGCATAGATTATATGAAATGGAAAAGAAGGGTACACTCAAGGTTCCTGCTTTAAATGTGAATGATTCAGTGACTAAATCTAAATTTGATAACCTATACGGTTGTAGAGAATCCTTTGTCGATGCGGTTAAGCGTGCTACCGATGTGATGATAGCGGGTAAAATCGCCGTGGTTCTGGGTTATGGCGATGTGGGTAAGGGCTGTGCGCAAGCCTTAAAAAGTTATGGTGCTCGTGTATGGGTCACCGAAATTGATCCCATTTGTGCATTGCAAGCTGCTATGGCGGGCTTAGAAGTCGTGACCATGGAACAAGCCGCCGATAAAGGTGATATTTTTGTAACGTGTACCGGTAATTATCACGTTATAGGTCATGAACATTTATTGCGTATGAAAAATGAAGCTATCGTCTGTAATATAGGCCACTTCGATTCGGAAATTGATATTGCCTCATTGCGTCAATATGAATGGGACAACATTAAACCGCAAGTCGATCATGTCATATTTCCAGATGGTAAACGCATTACTGTTTTAGCGGAAGGCCGCTTGGTGAATTTAGGTTGTGCTACGGGGCACCCTAGCTTTGTGATGTCAACTTCTTTTACCAATCAAGTTTTGGCACAAATAGAATTGTTTTCTCATCATAAAAACTATGAAAATAAGGTATATGTATTGCCTAAATTATTAGACGAACAAGTAGCGCGGTTACATTTGCCTAAATTAGGCGTACATTTAACGGAATTAACCACGGAACAAGCTGAATATTTAAGTTTAAACAAAGCCGGTCCGTACAAACCCGATCTTTATCGCTATTGAGGATGCTATGGAAAATTCCCCTGTTTTAAAGCAAGAGGGTTCACAACCCTTAAGCGCATTGGAAATGAAGCTAAGCGATGAAACGGTCAAAATAGAAACTTGGTTTAGAAAACAGTGGGCGGATTATCAAGTCCCTTTTACCACTTCGGTGGATATACGCAATGCCGGTTATAAGATGGCGGTGATTGACACCAATCTTTTTCCGGCAGGATTCAATAACATTCATGAAATACAAATTCCCTTAGCGCATTTGGCGGTACAGCAGTATTGGCAACGCTATATGCCTCAGTGCGAGAAGATCGTTCTAATTCCAGAAAACCATTCACGCAATGTGTATTATTTTCATAGCTTGCTGGTATTATCTTCCATTTTAACGAAAGCAGGCTTTGACGTCAAAATAGCGTCTATCGATCCTACTGTTACTAGCGCAAAAACTGTTGCTGTAGAAGGTAAAGGAGAATTTACTTTATATCCTTTAGAGCGTAGTGGTGATAGTGTGCATATTGGGGATTTTAAACCTTGTACGGTGGTGTTAAATAATGACTTATCAGAAGGCATCCCAGAGATCTTAACGGGTATAAAACAAGCTATTTATCCGCCATTAGCTTTGGGTTGGGCGTCGCGCTTAAAGTCG
Source organism: Pseudomonadota bacterium (assembly GCA_021781965.1). Taxonomy (GTDB): domain Bacteria; phylum Pseudomonadota; class Gammaproteobacteria; order UBA1113; family UBA1113; genus VFKP01. The sequence goes on along the minus strand of JAJXVU010000026.1, from coordinate 5,276 downwards.
GAACATTTTTTACATTATCAGAATGTATGTCATGCTTTTGCAGAATTATTGTCCTTAGACCCTTGGTTATTGAATCCGTTGTTTCGCAATTGTGGCAATATCAATTTTATGGAGCGCGAGGGTGAAGACTGCTTGGTCACACACGTAGACTTTTTATTGAAAGCCATACAAAAGAAATATGACGAATACGCTATAAAAGATACCCCTTTTGTGATCGTCAAAGCGGATGCGGGTACCTATGGCATGGGCATTATGACTATTCAAAGTGTAGAAGAAGTGTATGCCATGAATCGTAAGGCGCGTACGCGTATGTCTGTAGGTAAAGGTCGTAAGCCTATTACCTCGGTGTTAGTGCAAGAAGGGGTGTATAGTCACGAAGTTGTGCCGCTCAATCACGCGATTGCCGAGCCTGTGGTCTATATGTTGGGACAATGCGTAGTCGGTGGTTTTTATAGACTACACGAAGGGCGAGCCAATAATGAAAATCTAAATAGCCCCGGTATGTATTTTGAACCCATTCCTTTTGCGGGACCGTGCAATAATCCTATATTTAATGATGCACAAAGCCGTCGTTTATATGCTTACAGTGTATTGGCGCGCATTGCTTTATTGGCTAGTGCCTATGAGTTAAGGAAGGTATTATGAAAAAGACGCTTGCCGTAGTGATGGATCCTATAGAACAGATTCATTACCAAAAAGACAGTACCTTAGCATTGTTATGGGAAGCGCAAAAGCGCAATTATGAGTTGTTTTACATTACACCAGACAATTTATACAGTTTAGAGGGCAAAGCTTACGCCAATGCACAGGCCTTAAAGGTATTTGCAGATGAACAGAAATGGTATAGTGTTGCAGAATCGCAAGATATAGCACTATCGACGATCGACGTGATCTTAATGCGGCAAGATCCTCCTTTTAATCTGAATTATATTTTTAATACCTATATCCTTGAATTAGCTGAAAAACACGGTGCTTTGGTGGTGAATAAACCACAAGCTTTACGCGATGCCAATGAGAAATTTTTTATTAACGAATTTCCACAATATATATCCCCTACCTTAGTGAGTGCAAATGCTGATAAATTGAAAGATTTCTTGCAACAACATCAGGACATTGTTATTAAGCCCTTGGATGGTATGGGTGGCGCTTCTATTTTTAGATTAACCCCCAAAGATCCCAATGTAAATGTGGTGATTGAAACGATGACTGAGTTTGGTCAGCGCAAAGTAATGGCGCAACGCTACTTAAAGGCTATTTGTGAAGGCGACAAACGGATTATCATCATTGATGGCGAACCTATAGATTATGTATTAGCACGTATTGCTAAAGAAGGCGAAAGTCGCGCGAATCTAGCGCGTGGCGGTCGCGGTGTAGGGCAACCTATCAATGAACATGATCGCAAAGTAGCACAAGCAGTGGGTAAAGTTTTAAAACAACGTGGTATTTTGTTTGCGGGTCTGGATATGATTGGCGAATGTGTGACAGAAATTAACATCACCAGTCCTACCTGTATACGAGAATTAGATAAAACATTTTCTCTGAATATTAGTAGTTTATTATTTGATGCTATTGAAAAAAGAATTAAGGAAAAACGATGAAATATTTAATTGCGCCGTCTATATTATCCGCCAATTTTGCTCATTTGGGCAAAGAAGTACACGATGTTTTGGCGGCAGGAGCCGATTGCATTCACTTCGATGTCATGGATAATCACTATGTGCCTAATTTAACGGTGGGCCCGGTGGTGTGCGAGGCTTTACGTCTAGACGGTGTAAAAGCGCCCATCGATGTGCATTTGATGGTGGAAGATGTAGACAGTCTAACGCTTGCTTTTGCTAAAGCCGGTGCCAGCAGTATTACCTTTCATCCTGAAGCAAGCCGTCATGTAGATCGTAGCTTAGAGCTAATTCGTTCACACGGCATGTTAGCCGGATTGGCTTTTAATCCTGCAACCCCATTGGACTATTTACAGTATGTAGCCGATAAAATCGATATCATTTTAATTATGTCGGTGAATCCGGGCTTTGGTGGCCAAAGTTTTATCCCCAGCGCGTTAACGAAAATTAAAGAAGCGCGAGTTTGGTTAGATCAGCAGCAGCTTAGGGATGTACGTTTAGCCGTCGATGGCGGGGTGCAAGTATCTAACATTGCAGAAATTGCCGCACAGGGTGCCAATGAATTTATCGCGGGCTCTAGTATTTTCAAAGCCAAAACGGATTATAAGCAGACTATCGCTGCAATGAGAGCGGAGCTAGCGAAGCAAAATTCCGAGCCGCGACCGTCAGGGAGCGGAAAATGAATGAATAACAAGAGTAACCCGGCCCCGCTCGGAGAATAATTGGATATTTTAAGCCAATCCCACAAACAATGGGTTTTTACATCATATAAAAAATAAGCTACTAAATGAAATGAAAGAAAAGGCATATGTCTTTGTGAATCCGTTATACAGTGATCTATTGAGACAACACTAAGCCGGTATATCTGCCAATCTAAGTTGGCGTAATGCACGGTTAAAAACAGCCAATCCTTCATCGGGAGTTAAGTGTGCATTATCGGTCTCAATCTTTTCTCTAGCTGCACCATAATCGGCCCAATGAATGGAGGCAGTATAGGCTTGTGCTTGATCTATCGTTTTTACATAAGCCCTAAAATTGCCATCCCTAGAAGCTAATCTTAATCCACTCAAATAATTATCTCTATGGACAGTCGGTATGATAATTTTAAAACTATCGTTGCTAACAAATTCCGCATTCATCATTATTCTAGATAATCTACCATTACCGTCATCAAATGGATGGACTTCGCTAATTAAGAAATGCATAAATAAGGCTTTTTCCATTCCGAGATTAAGTAATTTATAGTATTCAAAGCCTTGGCATAAAGTGCTTAGAACATCGTTAGGCGCAACAAATAATGTATTTCCTGCTTTATTAGATGTTTTTTTAAACTCTCCAGGGCGTTTTTCAGGGCGTTCCTTCATAAGGATAGCATGTCTGGTTTGTAAGATATCAATCAGCTCTTCTGGAGTTGCTGGTGTGACATGCATCTCCGAATAATCGTTACTGATTGTAAAGTGAGCTAAAACATCATGACTGTCTGCATGACGATTAGGAACCTCTATCCCTTTAAAAACAATATCTTCTGCTTCATCAATTAGGAATTCTGTGCCTTCAATGTAATTAGAAAAATAAGATTCATAAAAACTTAAGTTTCTAAAAGACGCTTTTTGATAATTATAGTCACGTTGCAAAAAGCGACATTTCTTAATATAAGTGACTAGCTCTTCAAATAGTTTGACACGTTTTTCATCATAGGGCTGTTTCCTGGCGGCTGCTTTGGCATAAGAGGTAGATAAAATATTTTCTGGATGTGTCGCTAATAGAGCGCTAATAATTTGGTTGAGTTTTTCATATTCTTTTTTATAGCCAAGCTCAATAGCAATGAGCTTGGCTTCATCACGGATCTGATTTAATTGTTTTTCGCCTCTTAACTGTAATTCTTTTGTAAGTATCTTTTCAACACCGGTTGTACCTACGGTTTTGATGCCCTGATAGTCAATCCCTCTAACTACACTAAGGTTCTCAAGTAACAGTCGCGGGGTATTACTCTTGGCTAGTGCAGGTAATATCTGCTCAAGAAACTGATGCGTATCGCCTTTATAAATTTTGATAACGAGCCCCGGCAGCGTTATTGTTTTTGCATAGTTGCCAGTTACGAAAACGATTGATTTTTCTTTAAAGGGATGCGGTTTTAGTTCAATTGCTGTGCGGTAACTCAATATTCCCTCGGATACAACATTAGAGACTATTTGCATCCAATTCTGTTGCACAATGTTTTCTAGGGGCAGGGTTAAGTCATCCGTATAAATACCACGATATAGCTTTCGCACCTTCTTTTCCAAGTATAACCGGGATAATTTTTTGGCCTGTTGCCTGTCTTTTGACATATACAGCATAGTGATAACCTCAGATTTATGTGTGAATTGTAGCACAATTTGAGACTGATAATGCGAATTTAAGCATAGTTTGATAGGGATAATGCGAACTTTAGCATAATTTGATATAGATATTGCGAATATCAGCATAGTTTGACACTGATAATGCGAACTCCAGCAGGTCATTTTAAATAATTTATCTCTATTTATCAACAACAAAGAATAAAAGTCCATTTTAATCCCCCTATTTTGCCCCCCAAATCCAGTCGGCATAATCGGCTCTTACGAATAATTATTTCATATGCTTTAATGTATAAGTGATTTTTTGTTAACCAATTTTTAAACATATGGAGATCCAGATGGATTTAGACTCGATAGATGAACTTTCTTTAACCCACCATACCGCTATCTCATTTTTAGAACGCTTAGGCATCAATCCTAGCCAAGCGCAAATAGATCTGATGGAAGCGATGGTGCGTATGGCTACTTATCCCAAACGCGTAACCCTAGAAACCATAAAGGATTGTGTGGGTGGCGATGCGGTGGCGGCTTTTTTTCTGTACTTAAAAAATAAAGATTTGCGATCGTAAAGGTGTTAGAGGCATAGCCTCTAAGTGAGAGTTGTTTTTTTAAATTTAAGGAGAGAGTCGATTATGTTAATTCTAACCAGACATATAGGGCAGACCATAATTATTGGTGACAATATCACTATAACAGTCTTAGCTATAAAAGGTCATCAAATCAGCCTAGGCATTAATGCTCCAAAAGATGTTTCAGTCCATAGAGAAGAAGTTTACGCTAGAATCAAAGCAGAGTTATTTGCTGAAACTATCGATGATTAATATGTATTAAATGTTGACGGTCGCGGCAGAGCAGAAATTTCCGAGCCGCGACCGTCAGGGAGCGGAAATTCCCGAGTCGCACTGTTTTCCGAGCCGCGACCGTCAGGGAGCGGAAATTTCCGAGAGAGCCGATGGGGAGAATCGTTACACAATGTGTTGCCAAAACACTTGACGAAATATCAAAAAAGTATCATTATTACAGCGAGTAATGATGACAGGATGTGATGTGCTGCATTTTTGAGTTACGGGCCATCACAACCAATGGGGGTCTACTTGTAAAAGTAGACGCAGCCTGGCAAGTGTACGACCACTTAACCAGGCCACTAACCAACAATCACACAAGGATTGAAGGCTGATGAAAATTTTAACGCATAACCATCATGGCAATCGCATGAAAAATAGAAAAAAAGTTAACTTTTAAAAAACCTAAGTTTCTTAAACATTTAAATTTCATCGTACAAACATTGTTCCATTTTTATGATTGATGCTGTTTTCTTTGA
>JAJXVU010000025.1 GCA_021781965.1 Pseudomonadota bacterium | reverse complement strand
AGAGAGTAAACCATTGGGATGATAACGCTTTTGGTAAAGCATGGTGCGGATATTGCTCAAATAAATCACAAGTGGGAAACGCCTATTACCCAGGCGGATGTGGAAGGTAATACTCCCCTTCATTGGGCTGTTAGAGATGCCAATATCAAGCTGATAGCATTTCTACTCGATAATAGTGCGAATCCAAATCAAAAAAATCACCAAGACCAAACTCCTTGCGCTGCTATTAATCAAGTCAATTATAAAGGTGATACGCCCCTCCATTGGGCTATATGGCGTAGAGAGAGCTATGTCATAAGGCTTTTGTTAGCCCGCGGTGCCGATATCACTCAACGGAATTTCAAGGGGAAAACGCCTATCACCCAGGTGGATAATAAAGATAATACGCCCCTCCATTGGGCTGTATGGCATGGAGAGATCGATGTTATAAGGCTTTTGTTAGCCCGCGGTGCCGATATAGCTCAACGGAATTTCAAGGGGGAAACGCCTATCACCCAGGTGGATAATAAAGGTAACACCCCCCTTCATCGAGCTGTTAGAGCTGCCAACATCGAGCTGATAACGCTTTTGGTAAAGCATGGCGCGGATATTGCTCAAATAAATCACAAGTGGGAAACGCCTATTACCCAGGCGGATGTGGAAGGTAATACGCCCCTTCATCGGGCTGTTAGAGATGCCAATATCAAGCTGATAGCATTTCTACTCGATAATAGTGCGAATCCAAATCAAAAAAATCACCAAGGCCAAACTCCTTTTAATCTCATACCAGAAGATCGAAGCGATATAAAGAAGCTATTTTTAGAAAAATTATTATGGGGTACTGGGCAAGTATCGGTGGAAGAAAACCTTGAGCAGCCTCATAATAAAAACCAATTGGCTGCTGCGAATGAGGTGGCTCGAAAGCAAGAGGGTTGTTATTATGCTGATAACCCCAAATTTTCCCCTACTTTTTATCATCGCCGTCACCACCGAAGGTACTAAAAGATACGCTGAAGCTACTACCCCAAGCCCCTCAGCATATGGCAAGCGTATGACATGATAGACGCTGATTTGAATAGGCGTATCCCTGGTATAATCCTCGTGTACAACGGCATTGATCAACGCTTCTCTCAAAGCCGTTTCGGGTACGGGATGGTTTCTACTCGGTGTATTCCCTCATAACTGATCCACGCTTTTAGATATTTCGCTTTTAAAATGACGATGGTTTGGTTAACTTGCGTGAATAAATCGCCGTGCACTTCATCTTGATAGCGTAAATCAATATTACTTTCAAAAAACCAATCTTGATGAAAGCCCCGGTAAAAAAACGTTCTGGATCGGGATGGAACAGCAACACCGCCGCGTGCTTTAATTGATTGTCTTCTAACAAAGCTTTCCAGTCAGAAAGATAATGATAATAAATATGTCTTTGCGTATTGCAAACAAATGTATCCCATGTTAGGATAAGATAATGACCTTCAACTAAGAGGTGAAGTATGACTGTATTTTTAGATCCACAAAACGATTACGCTTTTAAATGTATTTTTGGCGACGAACGTAAGCCTGAAATACTCATGAGTTTTTTAAACAGCACTTTAGGCTTTAGCGGTGAGCAACACATAGACGAAATCAGGTTATTGAATTCTTTTCAAGCGCCTTATATTATGGGAACCAAAGAAACGATTGTAGATGTACGTTGTCGTGATCATGGAGGACATGAATACATAGTAGAAATGCAGGTATTGCCCAAAGATTACTTCGACAAACGTATACTTTATTACGCTACGAAATCCTATAGCATGCAATTAGATCGAGGTGAAGGCTATTCGCGTTTAAGGCGCGTCATTTTTTTAGGCGTATTGGGGTTTTCTTTTAGTAAAAATCCTGATTATATGGCGCAACATACGGTACGCGATGTACAAAGTAACGAACGTATTTTGCATGATTTGGAATTTAATTTCATAGAATTGCCTAAGTTTAACAAAAAAGAACATGAACTCACTAGCCTGTCGGATAAATGGATTTATTTTTTACAACATGCCGGCGACTGTAAAAAAGTTCCCGAGGTATTTGCTAATGATGCCGATATTGTCGCTGCATTTGAAGTGCTGAGAGAATGCAATTGGTCTAAAGAAGAGCTCAGGCTGTATGATAATATAGATATGCGCAGAATGGATACTTTTGCTGAACTGGAATATGCTCGTAAAACGGGCGAGGCTGAAGGCAGAGCAATAGGTGAGGCTGAAGGTAAAGCTGAAGGTAAAGCTGAAGGTAAAGCTGAAGGTAAAGCTGAAGGTGAAAAAATGGGCATAGAAATGGGCATGGAAAAGGGTAGACTCGCAGAAAGATGTGAGCTTGTACGCAAGTTAATGGCACAAAATATAGACTTAGCTATTATTGCTAAAGCAACCAGCTTGTCGATTGAAAAATTGCAAGCATTGCAATTACAAAAAGAAAGTTTTGAGTAATATGGTGTAGATCTGTTTAGGGTAGGCGCCGAGGTCTAGTGCACCAGGGATAATTATACATGACCGGTGCGAGATGGGCGAAGGCAACACACCCTAAGAATCAAATGCGAAGAGTGTAGCCACCTCTTGTATTTTGCTTTATTTGCATGCATTATTCATCTTGAGAATTATCAATTTCAACTCATTGGAGATAAAAAGTAATGAATAAAATGATGAAAACGACCGTAGCTGCCTTAGCGGTGGTTATAGGTCTTGCTGGTTGTGCCACGAACCCTTATACGGGCGAAAGAAAGGTCAGTGATACCGCTACAGGTGCGGGTATAGGTGCTTTAGTAGGTGCTGGCACCGGTGCTTTGATCGGTGGTGGTGAAGGTGCGGCCATTGGTGCTGGTGCTGGTGCTTTAGTAGGCGGTGGTGTTGGTTATTATATGGACCAAGAAAACAATAAATTACGCCAAGAACTAGTTGGTACTGGTGTGCAGGTTCAAAAGACACCCGATGGTATTAAATTAGTCATGTCTTCTGATGTGACCTTTGCTACCAACAGCTCTGATATTAATTCAGGATTCTATCCTACATTAAATTCAGTGGCTAAGGTATTGAAGGAATACAACAAGACCAATGTAGTTGTCAGCGGCTTTACCGATAATACCGGTGGCGCTTCCTACAACCAAAGCCTATCCGAAAGACGTGCTCAAAGTGTGTCTAACTACTTAGCTGCACAAGGCGTTTCCAATAATCGCTTGTTTAGCCAAGGTTTCGGTGCGCGTAATCCTATCGCCAGCAATGCTACCGTCGAAGGCCGTAGTGCCAATCGTCGCGTAGAAATTATGCTGCGTCCTAATAAATAATTAGGGTATGCATAGTCGCGTAGGGGCAACCCCCTGTGGTTGCCCCTACGCGTTCTTTGCATCTTATAGGATTTTATGAATAACGAACGTCTTCTACACAGCGTTAAAACAGCTATAGCCGTTGCCATTGGTTTTTCTTTAACCCGTATTGTCAGTTTTGCCTATGCACAATGGATCATTATCAGTATTTTGGTGGTCATGTGTGCTCAAATTTATGTAGGCGGCGCATTGCAAAAAGGGTATCTGCGTTTCTTAGGAACGCTTTGTGGTTGCTGTATTGCGATTGTTGTGATTGAACTTTTCCATTCTTCTGTGCTCAGCGTATTTTTGGCCTTGATCATCGGCAGTTCTATTTTTAGTTATATCGCAGTTTCTGGCAAAGAAACTTTAAGTTACCTAGGTACCATGGGCGCTGTGACTCTAGCTCTCATTTTGTTAGGCAAAAGCGATTCTTCTTTAAATTATGCAGCATCGCGATTTTTAGAAATTAGCATCGGTATTTTGATTGCCACGGTAGTATCGCAATTTGTATTTCCTATTCATGCCAAAAAACAGCTACGTAAAAATCAAACAGAAACCTTAACGCAATTAAGAGAGTTTTATAATAAAACCCTCGTTATGGGTTTAGCTGAAGTGCAAACAGTAGATCATCACGACTTAGATGAAGAAATCGTAAAATTATTATTAAAACAACGGCAATTGGCTAAGGATTCAGGGCGTGAACCTTTAGGAACGGCTTTTGATGTAGATCATTTTGAACAATCCTTGTTTTGTGAACGACAAATATTGCGCGCCATTAACTTTATGCATTTGGCGCAAGACAAACTACGTAGCGCCACACTGTCTGAAAAAATGAATTTTTTGTTAAAAACATTCCATGGGGAAGTGTTAACGGCTTTGGATGCAATGGCTAAAAGTACTCCGGAAAAGACTAAATCCTTTAAATTACCTTCTCTAGACGCCATACAGCATTTACGTGCGGATAGTAAAGAGATGTTAGTATTACAGCCTATTCTATATTTAGACGCGCTTATTTTTAACGCGGAAATTATTGTTGAGAATATAGCGCTGTTGGCGAAGTTATATATTGAGTGACTATGAATATATTTCGAGCCCCACAATAGCTTTGTGCTTATCCAGGCACAACCTCTATCTTATCCATCTTTTGAAAGCCGCGTGGCAATTTACTGCCGCGTTTAGCTCGCTCGCTTAAATAGTGCTTTAAATCATCCTTCTTGAGTACGATATTGCGTTTGCCAGAGTAAATCTTCAAACTGTCTTTGCTGCTTAATATGGCAATGTCTATGACTTTCTCTTCGCCTTTGACGAAACGGCTCTTGGGAATGTTGATCATCTTATTGCCCTTACCTTTAGGCAATTGCGGAAGGGTATTCACAGGAAACATTAATAAATAGCCTTCTAGGGTAACAACGATGATCTGATCTTTATTAAAATCTTGAATCAACCGTGGCGCCAAGGCCTCACCATGTTCTGGCACTTTCAATAAAGCCTTACCCGCACGATTTTTAGTATGCAACTCAGATAGGGTAGTGACAAAACCATAACCGGCGCTAGAAGCCACTAGGCAATGCGCATCGCTATTGCCCATTAACAAACCTACAAATTGAGCGCCACTAGGAGGATTTAGTTTGCCGCTTAAAGGTTCGCCCTGACCGCGTGCGGAAGGTAGTGTATGTGCCGCTAAGGCATAAGAACGCCCTGTAGAATCTAAGAATAAAACGTTTTCCGTGCTGCGACCTAAAACACTGGCTTTAAAGGCATCGCCTGCTTTATAGCTTAAGCCAGCCACGTCAAACTCATGTCCCTTGGCTTGTCTACACCAACCCTTTTCAGACAAGATAACGGTAACAGGCTCGCTGGCAATGAGCTCTTCTTGTTTTAACGCTACTGCTTCCTGACGGAATACCAACGGCGAGCGGCGTTTATCGCCGTACTTTTCTTTGTCGGCCAATAATTCTTCTTTAATTAAGGCATCTAATTTTTTAGGTGAGGCTAAAATGGCTTCGATGCGTTTTTTCTCGGCGGCTAATTCTTCTTGCTCGCCTTTAATTTTAAATTCTTCTAATTTAGCCAAATGGCGTAATTTTAAATCTAAAATGGCATTCGCTTGTATTTCGGTTAAACCAAAACGGCGCATGAGCTCTGCCTTGGGATCCTCTTCATGACGTATAATGGCGATGACTTCGTCTATGTTTAAATAGGCAATCAGTAAGCCGTCTAAAATATGTAAACGAGCGTTGATGGTGTCTAAGGCATCTTGCAAACGGCGCGTGACCGTGCTTCTACGGAAGCTAAGCCATTCGCTTAAGATCTTTAATAAGTTTTTAACCTGCGGCTTTCCATCTATGCCTATCATATTAAAATTTATACGATAGCTTTTTTGCAATTCAGTGGTGCTAAACAAGTGATCCATCAATGGTTCTATGTCTATACGATTAGAACGAGGTTCTATGACTAAACGTATAGGATTCTCGTGATCGGATTCATCGCGTAGATCGGCTATCATGGGTAACTTTTTCTGCCGCATTTGATCGGCTATTTGTTCCAATACCTTAGCACCAGAAACTTGATGGGGTAGAGCGGTAATGACGATATCGCCGCGCTCAATAGTATAGACAGCGCGCATTTTAACCGAGCCATTACCACTTTTATACATGTCCAAAATATCTTGTTGTGGCGTGATGATTTCGGCTTCAGTAGGATAATCGGGCGCTTTCACGAAATTACATAAATCGTTGAGGCTGGCCTTAGGATTATCGAGCAGATGAACACAGGCATCGACCACTTCGTTTAAATTGTGCGAAGGAATATCGGTGGCCATACCTACGGCTATACCCATGCCGCCATTTAACAATATATTGGGTAAACGTGCTGGTAAAAAACGTGGTTCGTCTAGAGTTCCATCGAAGTTCGGGATCCAATCTACAGTGGCTTGACTTAACTCTTCCAATAGCGCATTGGCATAAGGCGATAATCGGGATTCGGTGTAACGCATGGCAGCGAATGATTTTGGATCGTCTGGAGAACCCCAATTGCCTTGACCATCAACCAAGGGATAACGATAAGAAAAAGGTTGTGCCATCAATACCATGGCTTCATAACAAGCGCCATCGCCATGCGGGTGAAACTTACCCAAAACATCACCGACGGTACGCGCCGATTTTTTATATTTTGCCGTTGCTTTTAGGCCTAATTCCGACATGGCATAGACTATACGCCGTTGTACCGGCTTTAACCCATCGCTCACATGCGGCAACGCACGGTCCATGATTACATACATGGAATAATCTAAATAAGCTTGTTCGGTAAATACCTTTAAAGGTTTGGTTTCTATCCCTTCATAATCTATAGTAGTATTATCTGGCATGTTATGCTGCATCTCCCGCTAAATCGCCCTTGTCTTCTAGCCACTTTTTACGATCGGAGGCACGTTTTTTACCCAATAACATATCCATGATTTGATGTGTGTCATCACTGTCTGCTATGGTTAATTGTACTAAGCGTCGTGTTTCCGTCGCCATGGTGGTTTCGCGCAGTTGTATAGGATTCATTTCGCCCAAACCTTTAAAGCGTTGTACATTGACTTTGCCTTTGATATTTTCGGCATTAATGCGATCTAAAACGCCTTGTTTTTCAGCATCGTCTAAAGCGTAATACACCGTTTTGCCTATGTCTATACGATATAAAGGCGGCATGGCCACATAAATATGACCGGCTTTTACTAGTGCTGGAAAATGTTTTAAAAATAAGGCGCACAATAAAGTGGCGATATGTAAGCCATCGGAGTCGGCGTCGGCGAGTATACAGATCTTGCCATAACGTAAGCCCGATAGATCAGGATTGCCTGGATCTATACCCACGGCAACGGCAATGTCGTGTACTTCTTGCGATGCTAACACTTGCCCCGAATCTACTTCCCAGGTATTCAAGATCTTGCCACGCAAAGGCATAATCGCTTGGAAATTTTTGTCGCGCGCTTGTTTGGCGGAACCACCTGCGGAATCGCCTTCTACTAAAAATAATTCGGTACGGCTGATATCTTGCGAAGTACAATCGGCTAATTTTCCAGGTAAAGCAGGACCGCTGGTGATTTTCTTCCGTTCGACTTTCTGTGCTTTGCGCAATCGCTTTTGCGCCGCATCTATAGCCAACTCGGCAATCAGCATCGCTTCTTCGGTGTGTTGATTCATCCACAAACCCAAAGCGTCCTTAACCACACCGCTGACAAAAGAAGCCGATTGTCGTGACGACAAGCGTTCTTTGGTTTGGCCTGCAAATTGGGGATCTTGCATTTTCACCGATAATATATAATGACAATTTTCCCACACATCTTCTGCCGTCAATTTAACGCCGCGCGCCAGTAAATTACGAAACTCGCAAAACTCGCGCACCGCTTCTAATAAACCAGTGCGCAAACCATTGACGTGTGTGCCGCCTTGTATAGTCGGGATTAAATTGACATAACTTTCTTGTAGGCTTTCCTTATCGCTTTCTGGAACCCAGGCCAAGGCCCATTCACACATTTCAACTTTAGCACTGAATTTGCCTATAAATCCGCCCGCTGGCAATAATGCATCGTCTAGAAAATAATCTTGTAGATAAGAGCGTAAACCATCTTCATAGTACCATTCTAGAAATTCACCCGTGCTTTCATCTTTAAAGCTCAGATGTAAACCAGAACACAATACAGCTTTGGCTTTTAAGACATGTTTTAATTTGGAAACCACAAATTTAGGTGAGTCGAAATAGGATTTTTCAGGCCAAAAGCGCAGCATAGTGCCGGTTTCTTTCTTAGGAGCGGTGCCTATACGTTTTAAAGCTTTGGTACGTTCACCTTTGGCAAATTGAATGAAATATACTTCGCCATCGCGCTTTATAGTGACATCGACCCGTTCGGATAAAGCATTGACCACTGAAACGCCCACACCATGTAAACCACCTGCAAATTGATAGTTTTTGTCGGAAAATTTGCCGCCTGCGTGTAAACGCGTCATGATGAGTTCCACACCGGTGATTTTTTCTTCCGGGTGTATGTCTACAGGCATGCCGCGACCATCATCGCTGACCTGTAAGGAACCATCGGCAAACAACACTACATCGATACGCGTAGCGTGATGCGCCATCGCTTCATCAACGGCATTGTCTATCACTTCATGCGCCAAGTGATTGGGGTTGCGGGTATCTGTGTACATGCCTGGGCGTAAACGCACCGGCTCTAAACCCGTTAAGACGTCTATGGACGCCGCATTGTAAGTTGAATCAGCCATTATTGTCACTGCTCTCGTTTTGTTGTACCCATTGCTAATGAAAATGCGACTTCATGCGTAGGTGCAACCCCTGTGGTTGCCCAAGTTAGGGCAGACACGGGGACCTTCCTACTCGCTGCATTTTGAAATGGGTCTATAATTCCTGATGGTGCATTTGTAACCATTGCAAAGCGATTAACGTCATTGCATTGTTAATATTGCCTGCAGCCACCGCTTGCATGCATTCCTCTAAACTAAAGACGCAGACGCGTATATCTTCGTGTTCATCTTTTAAGCCATGAATGCCGCCCGCAAGACTGGCGTCGATTATAGCATAAAACAAATGAAACTTTTCAGCATTGCCGCCTGGACTTGCATAATAAGAAACCATAGGCTGCACCTTGCTGACTTCTAAGCCCGTTTCTTCGAATACTTCTTTGATAGCAACAGCTGCAGGTTCTTCACCTTTAGGAATGCCACCGGCGACAATTTCGACTAACCAAGGGGTGCTTGCATCTTTGAGGGCCCCAGTGCGAAACTGCTCTACCATGACCACAGCTTGTTGCTTAGGATCGTACAATAATACACCAACGGCATCGCCGCGTACAAAGACTTCGCGCGTGATGGTTTCGCTCCAGCCACCGGCAAAGAGACGATGACGCAAACGATATTCTTTGAGTCTGAAAAAACCATGGTAAACAAATTTTTCTTGTTCTATGATGACATCGTCGCGATTGAATTTGGGTTCGGATGAATGGTTATCCAACAGTAGTTTTCCTCTATGAATCGTGTTTAATTGAGGTGAATAGTATAGCATAGAAGTCATTAACAATTTTTCTATTTCCTACGATATACTAGCCCAAAGCGCTTGTTAACTTTAGCCATATTCTTTTTGAGGATACAAAGCGCGTGTGACCGTAATTGCCGCACGTAACACCGCGAGCACGATTTACGCTGGCGAAAGAAGAGAAATTTTTAGTCATTAAAGTGGAGCGGGTCTGAGGATCAGTTTCCCTCCTAGTATTGAGCTAGACATAATTTTGCGTTATTATGAAGGTTGATTTCCCTTCTTATAGGGAGAGAGCACAGTATAATTACATTTAGACTTTGAAGGGGACGGTATTATGAATCAGAATTTTAACGAACATAACTTAGATAAGCCAAAAGAAAATCACCCTTTCCAGCAATTATTTTTTTCTCCTGAACTTCTTCCTCCTGAACCTCTTCCTAGGGATACTTCAGAAGGAGAGGAAACCGAAGCAGAATCACAATATTCTTCCACCTTGAATGTGCCTTCCTCAGCGCCTTTAGCAGACAGTGCGCTCGAAATTTTTAGCAGTGATAGCCCTGTATTCCCTATGCGAGAAAAGTCTGAACCAGCAGATCCTCAAGTTGAGTCTGCTACTTTAAAGTCCCTACCTTCAGAAATGCAACAAGAGATCCGCGCGCAACCTACAATAAAGGAGATGAATCGCTATATAGATAAGCAATATAAAGAATACATTGTGGGAAAGGAAGATATACCTACGAGAGCGATGAGTATTATTTCCTCTGAAGTTAACGATAGACCAAAACTACTCTATTCTGCTTATCGTGAAGGTAAATTGCTGAATGCCGAAGTAGACATCTGCCACGGAAAGCACAAGTACTTAGAAGAAGAACACTTACTTGTTACGCGGACTAGGGCAGCAGGGAATGTGTGGATTGAGTTAAGGGATAAAATTAGTTTTAACCAGCCTGACATTTTTGCCCCTCAGCGCTTCGATCTCAAAAAAAACGTGGTCTGTATTTTATTCATTGCCGAGGGAGAGGAGGCTTCAAACCTGCGAAGCAATACCCAAACTCTTAAAGAAAATAAAATCCCCTTCATTTTAGTGGGGAGTACTGAACAAGAAGGAAAGGCCTTTGCCAAAGAATTGGGCGCTGTTTTATTTATAGAGTGGGATCATCAACAGGATGATTCTGATAATTTAGAGCGACTGCTGAATCAAGTGGTTATGGTTGCTAACCTAAACGAAAAGGAGCTAGAACTTTATCAGCGAGCTTATTGGGCAGAGCTAGAATACCAGAACTTTATTAGAGCAAAGAACGATGCAGCAAACATATTATTAGACAATTTAAGCAGCTATATTCAAGACTATGGGAATAATCCTGCCGAAAAATTTAGGGATGTACTCGTATCCTCAACTTTATTTCAGAGCATCGTGCCTCCAGCTAAAAAGGCGGAGCATAAGACAGAAGATAATAAGAAAAACGCCGCACTGAAACTAAGAAACAAGTTAGAATTTGATATGGGGCGCATGGCAAGTTTAGATGTTTCTCAGGAAGAATCAAATTTTACTCTTGCACAGATTGATGCGCTTTTGGAAGGAACTTTGAGTCGAATTGTCGGAGAGAACGCTTCTGTGTATGACTGGCTGGTGGCAATGCGGGATAAGCTAGAATATGATCAAAACTATCCAAATGCGGCCGAAAGAAATTATCAGTCTTTTATTGGGAATACGCGTGATAGCCAGATAAGATATCGCTTATTAGCCGATTTAGAGTGTCATATTAATTGTGGTAAAGGCACTTCTGCGCAACAAAATAGAAATCCACTTGTATCCTCAGTTCTATTTCGGCCTTTCACTACGCCTGTAGCGGCTCAAACAGAAGCAGATATAAGCAAAAGTGCTGCCGAGAAGTTAGTCAGCATGTTAAAATCAGACTGGGAGGATGCTAAAAAAGTACCAAGGAAGCTCTTAAACGCTGAGAAACAGCAGTTTACTATCCAGGAGATGGAGGTACTTTGTAATAGCCAGACGAAGTTAGGGAAAATTGTTGCATGCCATGAGAAACTGCGCGAACTGTTCTTGGATATGAGGCATAAAAAATCTAATCAGTTGCAGCAAACCCAATCGGCACAGCCACCAAAAGACAGTGAGTTGTTTGGTAGTTTTTCTCGGAAGTAGTCGTGGCATTTGCTGGAATATGTTCGCCCAGGCCACATCTTTAAAATCGGATAATGCCCCTTTGTTATTGATCTAGCGTGGGGGCAGTTTTCTATGTTTACTCCTTCCCCTCTTGCACTTATAGCCCAAACCCCTTACTCTTAGGCTGATACCATATAAAGGGCCTTAAATGAGTGCACTAGTTCAAAAAACAAACGAATCTCTGGCAAAAGCCAATATGATCAGCCAACAAATTCGCCCCAACGGGGTAGAATCGGAAGCTATATTGGCCTTATTTGCGGATATTCCTAGAACAGCTTTCGTACCGATGCAATACCAAGCCGTGGCGTACAGCGATACCGAGCTGCCTATAGGGCATCGCCAAACGATGTTGTCGCCGTTATTGGAAGGACAAATACTGCAAAATCTAAACTTGTCTAAGAAAGATACTGTTTTAGAGGTGGGTACGGGCAGTGGTTATTTAACCGCCCTATTGGCCAAGCTGTGCCATTACGTTTATAGTGTCGATAAATACAGCGAGTTTAGCCAAAATACGGCGAAGAAACTGGCTCAATTTAACGTAGACAATGTGAGCCTAGAAACGGGTAATGCCGCTGGGGGTTGGCCTTTGCACGAACCTTATGATGCGATTGTGCTGACGGGGTCCATGCAGGTTTTAGAGAGACATTTTTTAACGCAATTGAAATTAGGTGGGCGTCTGTTTGCGGTAGTAGGATCTGCACCCTGCCAAACGGCCTTGTTGGTCACTCGTGTGGGTGATAGTGAATGGCAGCAGCAGAAATTATTTGAGACGGTGTTACCGCTCTTAGAAGATGTTGCACTAGTAAATGAATTTGTGTTTTGAGAGAGTTGACATGAAAAAAATAATGCGCATAGGTATAACCTTCAGCCTATTGGGTGTGAGTTCATTGGCTTTAGCAAAAGCAGCAGATCTGATGCAGGTCTACCAAGATGCATTTAATTATAATCCCGTTTTTTTGGCGGCTAAAGCAAACGCAGAGGCAACCATGGAAGGCGTGCCTATCGCGCGCGCGGGTTTATTGCCTCAAGCTATGGCCGTTGGAAACGATGGCTTTAATAATTTTAACAATCAAAGTACTTCTAATAATCCTTTTTCCAATGGCGGTACCCTGCCCAATGGTCAAACCTTCACTTTGGAAGGGGACACCGGAACATATAAATATAACGAACAGCAATATCAATTGTCAGCGAGTCAGCCTATTTTTAACGTTGCTAATATATTAAATTATAGTAGCGCTAAATACAGCGCCAGTGCCGCAATGTCTACCTTTAATTACGCGCTACAAACGTTGATCAGCACTACTGCTCAAGCGTATTTCGCTGAATTAAATGCCGAAGATAATTTGGTGTATGTGCAAGCTCAAAAACAAGCGAACTATGAATCCTACAATGAGGCTCAACAAAAATTTGAAGTAGGGTTGATTGCCATTACCGATGTGGAACAAGCTCGTGCCCAATACGATACTCAAGTAGCAGCTGAGATTGCAGCACAAACGGCTGTGACTAATGCCAAGGAAAGTTTGCGCGCCATCACCGGTGTGTATTATGAAAAACTGGCGAGTTTGCGCGATAACAAGGCGCCGTTGATACCACCAAAGCCTGCGAATGTGAACAAATGGGTAGAAACGGCCGACAAACAAAATTGGAGCTTAATTGCCTCTAGACAAACCGCAGAAGCGGCGCGCAAAACTGTGCAACAAGATCAAGCCGGACATTTGCCTACATTGTACGGTGAGGCAACCTATACGGGCAACAATACCGGTGCATCGCCATCCGGAGTGGTGGATACTAAACAGGCTTATGTAGGCATGCAATTGACCGTGCCTATTTTTGAAAATGGTGTGGGCTTTGTGTCGGCAACGGCTAAACAAGCGAGCTATCAATATGAAGCTGCCTTGCAAAATAGAAATAACACCTATCTGTCTACAGTAACTGCTGCTAGACAGAATTTTAACAATACTTTGTCTTTCATTAGTCAAGTAGAAGCCGATAGAGAAACTATCAAAGCCAGTCAACTTGCTTTAGATAGTATCGTAGATGCTTATCAGGTCGGTACTAAAACCATGTTGGATGTGTTAAATGCGCAACAAGTTTTATATACGGCTTGGAGCGCGTATTCTACCGATCAATACAGCTATATCAATTCGGCAATTGCCTTAAAGCAAGCGGCAGGAACCTTGTCGCCACTGGATTTACAACAGATCAATACTTGGTTAACGGAAAATCGCCAACCCTTTACGACGACCCAGTATGCTGCGGGCGGGACTAATATTCAACGCGGCCCCTTAGCGAGTGGCGGAACTTAATCTTGGGGTATCGTTCTCAAAAAATTAAGCAATATGCGCATAACCACGCTCGTGTTTTGAGCGTGGCGACTGCGCATGGCGAATTCATGACGCCCGCTTTTATGCCCGTAGGCACGTATGCGGTGGTGAACAGCATGACGCCACAAGACTTACACGCTACGGGCAGTCAAATTATTTTAGGTGGTAATACGTACCATATGCTATCGCAGCCGGGCATGAAAGTGGTTGAAGCCTTAGGCGGCATGCATCAGATGATGCAATGGTTTGGTCCTATGCTCACGGACAGTGGCGGTTATCAAGTCTTTAGTTTATCGCAAAATAAAAAACTGTGTAAAATTGATGAAGAAGGTGCCCATTTTTCTCATCCGCATACCGGTCAGCGATTGCATTTAACGCCTAAAATTTCTATAGAGGCACAAAAAGTCATAGGTGCTGACATTATTATGGCCTTTGATCAATGCACTCCAGATGTGGAGGATGAAGTGTTGGTGCGGCAAATCATGGAACGCACGCATCGTTGGCTAAGATTGTCTAAAGAAATACACGATCACCATCCTTTATCGGCTTATGGCCACCATCAAGCCTTATTTGGCATTATTCAAGGCAGTTGTTTTAAGCATTTACGCGAGGAAAGCGCGCGTTTTGTGGCATCATTAGATTTAGATGGTATCGCCATTGGCGGTGAATCCATAGGTTATAATATGCCACAAACCATAGAGACCATAGATTGGATCCGTGATATTTTGCCCGATGACAAAGTACGTTATACCATGGGGGTGGGTTTGTCACCTCAAGACCTCTTAGATGTCATCGCCGCGGGCATAGATATTTTTGATTGTGTCGCGCCTACACGCAATGCTCGCCACGGCAGTCTTTATCATGGCCATATAATTAAAGAAGGACAGTGGTTGAAATTCGCCAGTGAATTTAGCAATCATCGTTTGTCTATAGGAAAAAGTATTCATGCCTGCGACAATAGCCCTATTTTAGAAGGCTGTACTTGTAGCACTTGCCAGCAATATTCGCGCGGTTATTTACACCATTTATTTAAACAAAAAGCCATCGCTTATAATGCTTTAGCCTGCATACACAATGTTCATGTGATGCATGAGACGTGTAGAGCAGCGCGAGAGTTGATTATAACGTAATTTTGTATTAAAATATCGCATGCGTAATAATGTACAAGGAGACAGACATGTACAAACTAATCAAACCTAATTCTCAGCATGCCACGTACATTCTATCCTATTTAACGACAACTGGTTAAAGAACAACAACCATGTTAGCGGAAGTCAGTTTTTCCAAAAGAAAATTAAATTTATTATCCGTCAGTGTTTCTGTGGTCTTAGCACTTTGGGCGGCACTCTTTGTTTGTAGCCTTTTAAATAATCCGGGTGTAGCCACTATCAGTGTGCTTGTGGCTAAGATAGAGTTTGGCGTACAGCTTCTTATTTTATGGCTATTACTGAGTATTTACAAAACACGGCAGAATGTAGCAGAGAAAAGCACGCTACTATGGTTATTAATCTTAAATGCTTGGTTGCTTTTCACTGATGTTTGTTACTACATTCCAGCTTATCTGGATGAGAGTTTGCTGAAAAGTTTATCTTTTATCGAATTCTTATTGTGTTATGTTCCCTCTATCGTTTATTGTGCTTTTATGATCACCTCTATTTCCAGAATTCTATTGGGAAACAGTCTAAACCACAAAACCTTTATTAAATCGGTTTCAGCGTTGTTAATAATGAATGTCGTTACTATGGTTTTATTTTTAAGTTCCATACATTATGCTTTTGCAGTGATGTCCTGGCAAACCATATCACAGATCATTTTGCTTTCAGCTCAATTGGTTCTATTTGACTTCGCTATTTTAAGCTTAATGTATGCAGACAGTGCTCCCGCAAAATGGTTTCTATCAGGTGTATTGGTATTAGGGGGTAGCGAGTTCTTTTTAACCTATTCATATATGTCACAAACAACACACCTGTATTCTTATGGTGAGCTACTGTGGTTATTAGCCTTGATTTTTCTTTATATTTCTATAGTTAGCATGAAGAAGAATGAAAGTTATAATATCAATACATGGTTTAGAAAAAATAGCACCATTAAGAGTCAACTGACATTCTCTACCTTCATCATTTCCAGCAGTTGTTTTCTACTGTTCTTTGTTTTAGCGTATGTGTTCTCTATTATCGACAAAACTGTCTTTCTAGGATTACCTCTTTTTATTATCATTTACTCCGTTATGGTGGTGATTTTATCTTTATGCATAGGCGCTGCATTTGAGGCGCCTTTTAAAAAGTTAAAGAATAATATTGCCTTACTCATGGGGAACGATGCGAATGCCAAATTAGATGCAAGTTTTTCCATAGATGAATTTATTGTGCTACAGGACTTCTTTGTCCAGATGTTTAAGCTAAACAATCAAAGAAATATCATGACACAAAGACTGAATCAAATTGCCACTGATGCTGCACACGATATACGCTCACCTATCGCTGTGCTCAATACCTGTTTGGAGTATTTACCATCTATACCTGAACAGGATCGTTCTTTAATGCGTACTGCAACTTGCCGTATCAATGCTATTGCCAATAGTCTCTTAAATGAATTTAGAGAGCAGAGCAGACAAGAAAGTATTGCCAGCAATGTGCGGGTAGTGTCTTTGCTCTCTCTTTTGCATAGCATTCTACGTGAAAAGAAAGCACAATTTTCAGCCGAGGCAGTGAATATTAATTTAGATCTAAAACAGGCCGACTTGTCTTATTTTGCCATGATTAATTTTGAGGAAATGAAAAGGGTGCTATCCAATTTAATCAACAATGCTGTCGAGTCATTTGTAGATAATCAGGGCACTATTCATATTAGCTTAAATGGCGATGAAAACAATGTAACGATTACAATCGAAGATAATGGCTGCGGTATTGCAGAGCAAGATCAAGAGCGTGTATTACAGCGTGGAGTCAGCTTAAAAGAAAATGGTACGGGAATAGGTTTATATCATGCGAAAAAGACTATAGAGAGTTGGCACGGGACTCTTTCTTTAAGTTCAGTTGAAAAGGAAGGAACTCGCGTTACTTTGCAATTACCAAGACAACTTACGCCTTCGTGGTTTATTCATCAAATCCGATTATCCTTGTCTACGCCTATCGCCATTCTAGATGATGACGTATCAGTACACCGTGCTTGGCAGTTAAAATTAGAGGCTGTTTCTAAAGATTTGGCTTTGAATTTTTTTACAGAGTCACATGCTTTTCTAGAATGGGCCGAGCAGCAACCAGACTTTTTTTTGCTAACCGATTACAGCTTGGGTAATAAAAAGTTAACTGGTTTGGATATCATTGAAAGGTTACAATTAAAAAAGAAAGCTATCTTAAGCACGGGCCAACATGATCAAGCCGAAATAATCAATCGCTGTCAACAGTTAGGCTGCTATCTATTGCCTAAGAACTTGATGTATTACATTTCTGTGTCTACTTATGGATAATATAAGCTTATGTTAACAATGCCGCTATTTTTTTACAGTACTACCTTGGTTTGGGTGGATGATGATGGCTTTTTTGTGAAGGTTGTAGCTGGCGCCTTTAGACAAGACTATCGTGTTAAGATATTCTTATCACCTAACTCTTTTTTGAAGTTTTTTGAAGAATATCATGCAACAACTGACAATCTTTCTTTTTTGCAAAGAAACAATGGTGCAGATGATTATGACGTTTATCATCGCTTGCCTGTGGATATAGACTTTCAAACTATTATTGACTTATATCATAATAAAGGACGTATTAATGATATCAGTGCCATTATAGTCGATTTTAAAATGCCAAAGTTAACCGGCCTAGAGTTGATGAAACAAATCTTGCCTTCTGCAATAAAACGTATATTACTCACTGGCGAAGCAGAGAATGAACTGGCAATAGCGGCTTTTAACGATAATATTATTGACCGCTTTGTTCATAAAGGAGATGCTAGCTTTGCCGCTGATCTAAGGTTGTATGTTAAACAAATGGCTAAGCAATATTTTTGTGAGCTCACTAAACCATTGCTAGCACATCTAGAAGTAGAGCATCGTTTGCCACAGTCCGATCCAGTATTCATAGATTTTTTTGATAAATGGGCATGCCTTAATAACATAGTAGAGTATTTTGTCTTTGATAAAAGTGGCAGTATGTTAGTAGCCGATCAAAAGGGGCAAAAAATTTATTTTATTATACATACAGAACAAACCTTGGACGAGTTTTCCGAGTTGCATGCCAGCGATAAAGCCGTGACATTTTTTGTGAATGCGGTGATACAACGCTACAAAATTCCGTTTTTTGGCTTGTTTAGGGAAGCTTGGGAAGTTGAATCTACACAATGGACCAACCATTTTTATTCACCAGAAGTGCTGCAAGGGCGAGAACGATATTACTGGAAAGCCATTGCTGAGTGATGGCTATAAAGGGGCAAGACGTTGTCGTTATCAAATAAGGTAGGGATTTCGCACAGTGTCATCCTCGGCTTCGTCGAGGATGACAAAGCTTCGCTTCAAATCTATAGTATTCATCAAAATCTCGCATCTTCATTGGTAATGGGTATATAATACACTTCTATATTAAGAGGAACTCCCTATGGCAGTAGACAAAGACGCTGATTTTGGCTATAAAAAAGTCAGTCCGGAAGAAAAAACGCGCCTAGTGCGTGAAGTATTTCATTCTGTAGCCCCTAATTATGACCTTATGAATGATCTTATGTCCCTAGGTATACACCGTGCATGGAAGTTTTTAACCGTCTTATTAGCACAAGCTAGACCTGGTCAGCGGCTTTTAGATTTGGCTGGTGGTACCGGGGATTTAGCGCAGCGTTTTGCTGAAAAAGTGGGGCAAGAAGGATGTGTGGTATTAGGTGATATTAATCTGGCCATGCTAGGGGTAGGACGCGATAAAATCATCGATGCGGGTTTAAGCCAAACGATTAAAGTAACGGCCTTAAATGCAGAAGAACTCCCTTTTGCTACCAATAGCTTTGATTTGTTGACGATTGGTTTTGGTTTGCGAAATGTGACGAATAAACAGCGTGCATTAAAAGAAATGTGGCGCGTATTGCGTCCAGGAGGGCAAGCCATGATTTTAGAATTTTCCACGCCCACAACAGCCGGTATTAGAAAACTCTATGATGTGTACTCTTTTAAAATTCTACCCCAATTGGGTCAATACATTGCCAAAGACAAAGACAGTTATCAATATTTAGCAGAGTCTATACGCAAACACCCTACGCAAGAAGTTCTTAAACAAATGGTGTTAGATGCTGGATTTGATGAATGTGAATACCATAATTTGAGTATGGGGATAGTGGCTTTGCACCGTTGTTTTAAATATTAAAAGGAAAGAGCGATGTTTTACTTCTTTCAGACAACACTACAAGCTATAATTAATCGTTATATATCTCTAGATAAAGAAATAGAGCAAAAGTTAAAACCATTGCGTGGAAAAATTTTAGAAATCAATATTAAAAAAACACCTTTTCATTATGGTTTTCTATTTACAAAAGGCAATATTGAAATAATTTCTGCTGATAAAATAGCTGCCGATGCAGTGATTAGCGGCGATCTGTTTACTTTTTTAAAATTATTCAAATCTTCTTCTTTGTCGAATATGTCTAAGCTTAGCATCACAGGGGATCAAGCCTTTTCTGAATCAGCATACCATCTTTTACATGAGCTCGATATAGATTGGGAAGAAATCTTATCACATTATACTGGCGATGTGGTGGCACACAAAGTGGGGCAATGTGTGGATGAGGTGCAAAAATGGTTTAATCGTGGTGCCAATAGTTTTAAGACTAGTTTAACAGAATATTTACAAGAAGAGCTACGTTACTTCCCATCGGCGGTAGAAATGAACGATTTTATGGAGGAAGTAGATGAGCTGACGCACGACTTAGATCGTCTAAGCTTACGTTTATCGCGGTACTTACAGGATAATCATGAATAATTCAATCACGCAATTGATACGCTTTATACATATTCAATATGTATTAGCTAAACACGGTTTAGACGAGATCGTTTTAGACTTACAAGTTTTATCACCTATACAGTTTTTAGTCTATTTAAATCCATGGTATTGGATACGCAATAGAAGTATTTCTAGAGGTGAACGTTTACGTTTAGCCTTAATTGAATTAGGACCTATCTTTGTAAAGTTTGGTCAAACCCTATCGACGCGGCGCGATTTATTACCAGAAGACATTGCCGATGAGTTGGCCTTGTTGCAAGATAAAGTGCCTCCATTCGCCAATGCCAAAGCCGCTGTTGCCAAGGCATATAAAGTGCCTTTTAACACTATTTTTGAATCCTTTGACGAAACGGCGTTGGCTTCGGCTTCTATTGCACAAGTGCATGTGGCCCGCTTATGTACGGGTGAGGACGTTATTGTAAAAGTATTGCGCCCAAATGTGGAAAAAATTATAAAACGCGATATAGGATTGTTATATCGTTTTGCAGGGATTGCCGAGCGCTATTCGATTATGGCCCGACATTTACACGTAGTCGATCTAGTCAGCGAATTTGAAAATACCACCCTAGCAGAACTGGATCTAAACATAGAAGCATCTAATGCTTCCGCGTTAAAGCGTAATTTTAAAGGATCTGATTTATTACATGTGCCGGAAATCTATTGGCCCTATGTGACCTCTAGCGTTATTGTCATGGAACATATACATGGTGTTCCCATAGGTAATGTAGATGAACTAAGAGCTCTTGGTGTAGACATGAAAGTTTTGGCTGAAAGAGGCGTTGAAATATTCTTTACCCAAGTTTTTCGCGACTGCTTTTTTCATGCCGATATGCACCCGGGTAATATTTTTGTAGACGTACATAATCGTAAACAACCCATCTATATGGCCGTGGATTTTGGCATCATGGGTGCATTGAGCCCTAATGATCAACACTATTTAGCCAGTAATCTTTTGGCCTTTTTTAAGCGAGACTATCGCAAGGTGGCTTTGTTACATTTAGAATCGGGTTGGGTGCCCGCAGACACTAGGGTAGAAGATTTCGAAGCCGCAGTACGTAGCGTGTGTGAACCTATTTTTGAACGACCTTTAAAAGATATTTCTTTTGGCAAATTATTATTGCGCTTATTTCAGGTTGGGCGTAAATTTCATATGGAAATTCAACCACAGTTATTGTTGCTAGAAAAGACATTGTTTCATATAGAAGGTTTGGGGCGACAATTGTATCCAGAGTTGGATCTATGGGCCACTGCGCATCCTTTCTTGGAAAAGTGGATGCATAAACAAGTGGGTATCAGAGCTAATCTGCGGCGTTTAAAAGAAAGCATACCGCTATGGGCTAAAATTTTACCCGAGTTACCAGCTACTTTACAACAAACGCTAAAATCAATTCAGGATGAAAAGAAAGATCGTAAAGAAAATGAAGAAGCTGTTTCACGTCAAAAAAAGGTGGGATTACGTCGTGGCTTGGGTGCTGGCTTTTTAATTGCAGGTGGTGTAGGTCTAGGTTTATTAAATGGCATAGATTTATTCAATGCTACGGAGGCTGCTTGGGGGATGATTGGTTTGGCGATTTTATTATTAGTGACAAGTTGGTAGAGTTGGTTTTTTATAGCTATCGGTCTCTATGAACAGATTTCGATAGCACGAAGCTACCCGCCATTGCGAGCCAGTGAGCGCAGCGAACAAGGCGTGGCAATCCAGAACCGTTACTTGTTTTTTTTAATTGTCTTTTTTACCTTGAATATTGCAAAATTCATTTCATAGGTGGTTTCGGTTCCTGTGATTTCAAGCTCATTTTCAGGAATAAGTAAATCAGCGATTAAGTCTCCTGTATGCTCCATCAAAGATTTTTGTTTTGGTGAATTTTCTGGCAGCATTTGCATTTGATGGATAACACGTTCCAATTCTTTGACCTTAGCAAAAGTGTCAATAATGGCTATCGTTGTTTCTAGTGCCTTTGGGCTTTTTAAAATAGTAGCCATCATATAGAGTCCTTTTTCGGTAAAACCTTTTAACGGCGCGGAAGAATGCTTGAGTTTTGCGAACCGGTCAAAATTTTTTACCAGTTCATTTCTCTCATTGGCATCCAGCTCAAATAAGTAACCATCGGGAAATTTTTTAAGGTTATTTTTAACGGCCTGATTAACTTGTTTAGTTTCAATGCCATATAGTTCAGCCACATCCGCATCAATGATAATTTTATGACCACGAAGAGTGATAATTCTTTCTTGTACCTGATCTTGTTTAACAACTTGCATATAAGTTCCCAATTTATATTATTTACCCCTGTAAGATTCCATTGCACTTTCGAATTTATGGTTTAAAGACTCATTACTAGGATCAGACCCGTAGTTTTCCCTAAAAAACGGGTTTAAACTAAAAAATAACAATATGGGATAAAAATACACCTTCTTGCGATAAATGTCAATGCAGACATAAAAAAAATATACACATTTTTGTATGCTAAGTTAAAGGCCCTGTAAGCGTTTATCTTGATTATACAATAAGTTAGAATTTGCGGCACAAGCTGTGCCGCAATTACCTTGGGGGCACATTATTGTCCTTATCCAGTAAGTTAAAGACCTTGACTCTCGCGAATGGTATGCCAGCCACCTCAATCTTGACAAAGAATCAAAAAAGTATACATAATTGTACTGAGCAATTAGAAATGGTGAGTGATGCACGATCGTTCTAATTAGGAGAGCGCATCACTTTAACAATGGGTGCTTACTTGCAAAAGTAAGCGCAGCCCGCCAAGTGTTGATACCACCTGGCAGGCCACTTCCCAACAATCTACATAGAGGAGATTGCCAGGCAATGGACATATTAACGCACCACGCGGTGTTTTCACAAGACGGGTATGGATTTTCCCATACCCAAACACACTTTGTACACATATTGCACAAATATGTGGATTATCCAAAAACATTGAGTTTTAAGCCGTGTACTCGAGTACACGCTATAGCGCTTTGTCTTTGCGAAAATTTTAACTAAGTGGCTTTAGTCTTTCGCTTTTACGCGAGCTTAGCCCTTAGCATTTTTAAAGACTAAGTCTCATCGTATTAAGCACAGATTAAATAAGTGAAAACATTGCTAACCCAATTTAATTGGGCGTGCGTAATATGGATTGCTCAAACATCTCTGTACGTTGGGTACATTGCATCTTTCTTTTTGCTCTAGGCCAGTTGAGCGTTACGTTCAGCTGGCCGCCTTATTATTTATTTTTATAGGAGAGTGAAAGATGATTAGAAAAAACATTACGATTAAGAAATTAGATGCGGCGGTACTGATTGAAGATGCATGTGCTTTATTGCATAAAGTATATTCTGAAGAAGCGCTTTGGAAGTTTTCCACAGAGAATCCGTCTCAACTCAGAGCAGAGATTAGAAATAATAAGCGTGTATTAGTGGATAGGTTCACAGAAAATGCTGTTTGGTTTGGTGCATTTGATGAATCACAGCTTGTAGGTTGTGTCCGCTTAACGTTTGCAGATGAAAAAAATAAACTAGAAGTAGAAGGCTATAAAAATAGCTCTGTGATAAATGGTTATTTGCCTAATGATAAAAGTCGCTGTGTTGAAATGACTAGAGCCGCTATTCTAAAAAGCCATAATGGGCTTGGGCTGCTGCGAGATTTATTTTTGGTTGCTTTTCGATACTGTGAAGACAAGCAATATTCTGTTTTATGCTTCCCAAGTAATAGATATATAATTTCGGTGTGTACTCAGATAGGTTGGCCATTAAAAATGGAATATGTCTTTAAGTACGAAGAACAAGATCCTGCGCCTGTCAGTTTCTACTTTGCCGATTACTCTAAATCAGAAATAAAAAATGTGATTATAAACTTAGAAAATTACAAAAAGAAGGTGGATATAAATAATATGAAGATATTCGAGGCTCTAGAGATTGTTGCGCCTACACTGCCCACTCCAGTATATTGGCATGATACAGAAGGTGTTGTTTTAGGTATAAATTCCCTTTGTCTAAAAGCGATTGGCGCGACAAGAGATATTGTCGGGAAGACCCCACATGAATTCTACCCTAAAGAAGTAGCTGAGCATATACTAAGCCATAATGAACACGTTATAAAAACAGGGGAAATATTATCACAAGATGAGCCCATGAGAGATATTGTTACTGGAGAAGTTAAAATATTTCGCAGTGTAAAAGCTCCTTTATACGATGACGAAGGTAAAATTATAGGTATTATTGGATCTTCAATAGACGTTACTGCAGAAAAAGAAGCTGAAAAGGTTTTAAGAATAGCTAAAGAAGCAGCTGAGGCAGCTAATCAAGCAAAAACTGAATTCGTCCAAAACATGCAACATGATATACGCACGCCTTCAGCGGGTCTTTGGGGTGTTCTGGATGTTTTAGCAAAAACAGAGTCTAACGATAGCAAAAAAGAAGCACTGGAAATGGCCGCGGTGGCGAGTAAACGACTTTTAGATCTGTGTAATGACGCGGTTGAATTTGGCGATCTGGGAGGTAATGCTAGGCCAATGATGGAGCGCGACCTAGACATACGTGCATTAATTAGATCCGTCATTGAATTGAACAAGCCCGCGGCTTTTGCTAAAAATATAGCGATACAGCTTAAGATTGATTCTTCGGTTCCACCTCATATAGCCAGTGATGAATTTCGAATCAGCCGTATCCTAATCAATTTACTAGGCAATGCTATAAAATTTTCTCACAAAGGAGAAATTACCTTAAATATGACAGCCTCTTTAGAAGTAGATACGCGCAAGGGCATTCTAACAATAGAAATAAAGGACACTGGTATAGGGATCTCTAGGGACAATGTAGACAAAATATTTGAAAAATTTACTCGTGGCGTGGCTTCTAATACGAACCAATATCCCGGTACTGGGTTAGGTCTCTATGTGGTTAAAACATTTATGGATGAGTTAGAAGGCGATATTTACGTTGACAGCCATGAAGGGGAAGGCGCTTATTTTAAGCTTGATATTCCATTTAAGGGGCTATTAGCTGATATGAAAAAACCGGGTGTAAAAATTGAAGATTATTTTAGTTCACCTATTCAAGAAACCAGAGAGAAAGAGGGAACTATAAAAACAGAGAATAAAAAAAGGCTTTTACAAAGTACTCCGTTTAACCACGAACTGTTGATCATTGAAGATGATAAAACGTGTCTTTTTGCAGAAAAGAATCTGCTATCTGGATTTACCAATAAAATTGACAGTGCTGAAAGTGTAGCCGACGCCTTAGAAAAATTGGCGACAAAACGATATGATCTGGTTATTTCTGACTTAGGTTTACCCGATGGTTCTGGTAACGATATTATCGCTAAGATCAAAGCCACCCCAGAATCTCCGAACTACCAAACACCTTTTGTAGCTATGACTGCCCATCAAGATGCGGCAAAACACAAACAAGCTATGGATGCAGGCTTTTACGCCATCGGTACCAAACCTTTAAGCATGGAAAAAGTCGTAATTTTTTTAAAAACGTATCCCGCCGATCGCAAAGAAACAGAGCTAGAAGAAGAGAAAATTTCTGTGATAGACCTAGCATTAGGAATGCAACGCATTGGCACTAAAACAGAAGATGACGCTATAGAGGCTTTAGGCATTCTGTACGAAACTTTGCAAGAAGATATACCTGTATTGAGAAAGGCTCAAAAAAACAACGATATTGAAGAGGCAAGAGAAGTCTTGCATAAAATACGCGGTGGCTTATGTTATAGCGGCACACCACGCTTAGAAGAAGCCTTTAAGTTATTGCACGTTGAAGTGAAACGCACACTAGAATTGAACAAAATAAAGGAACTGTTTAATTTGGTTTATCACGAGACAAGTGCTTTTATTGAACAATTCAAAGCGTTGCTGAGGATGGGTAAGGAGTAGCTACTGATACAACCACGCAGGCAACTCCGCCTCTATAGTCTTTAATGCCTTATTATGCTCATGACAATGCGGGTCTAACGTAGACAATAAGCGCCAAAAGGCACGGCTGTGATTTAAATGTTGAATATGGCTTAATTCATGCAGCAAAATATGTTCTGCTAAAGGCTTAGGTAAAAAGAGTATTTTATAATTCAACTGAATATTTTTGCTCGTGGAACAGCTTCCCCATTGCGTTTTTTGGTTGCGCACAGCGGCATTATTAAAGGGTAGTTGGTGTAGTTGACTCAGCTCAGTCAACCAGGGAATAAGTTGCTGCTCAGCTTTTTTTTTCAACCATAAATGCAATAAACGAATGGCGCGCTCAATATTGAGGTCTTTATCCATAATCACCAATCTGGAACCCGCCGCGGCAAATAAGGTAGGTTTAGCGCAGTTTTGCATATGGTCAACTTGCCATGTTTCATCGATGGCAGATAAAAAGAGGGACGTGGGTAAGCTCAGTGGGTCTTTTTTAGAGGCCTGCTCTAATAGGGCACTGTGTTTTAAAATCCAGGCCTTTTTCTCTATTAACAAGGCGTCTATGTCTACAGGTCGCCGCGTATTCTGTGGTAAATGGATGGTTAAGCCTTTTTGCGGATGTATGCTTAGGCGCACTTGCTTGGCGCGGCTACTTTTTTTCACCGTATACGGGGGGGGCCAGATTGTGACTTGAGATGATTCCATAATAGTTGTTATCATAGCGCATTATAGTATTAGCGTCAAAGGTTGCCGTATATGTCGATTCCACGTTTTTATCAAAATGAACCATTAGCACTGGGAAATTATACTTTAGATGAGGCAGCGGCACATCATATAATGCATGTATTACGTTTAAAAATAGGCAGCGAAATCATCGTCTTTAATGGCAATGGCGATGAATTTAAAGGACTTCTTTGCCATGTCAATAAAAAAGCGGTTGTGGTGACTTTAGAGCAAAGCTATAATGTGAGCAATGAATCGTTTTTAGCTTTGCATCTGGTGCAAGCAATTTCCAGAAAAGATCATATGGATTTAACTTTGCAAAAAGCAGTTGAATTAGGCGTTACGCAAATAACACCCGTAATAAGTGACTTTTCTAATATGAAACAGAGTCAAACGGAGTTTAATCATAAAGAAAATCACTGGCAAAGAATTATCGTTAGCGCCAGCCAGCAGTCCGGACGTAGCATTATAACTAGATTAAACCCTATTAGCTCTTTCAAAGAAGCGTTGCGAAATACTCAGGCGGAGCAACGTATTTTTCTATCGCCACGTGCCGAAGCAACATCTGAAAAGATATGGGTTAAGCCATCAAAATCTGTAGTGCTATTTGTAGGTTGTGAAGGCGGCTTTAGTGACAATGAAGAGATGCAAGCAACAACAAATGGCCTCACTGCCATGGCTTTGGGTAAGCGTATCTTACGCACGGAAACAGCGGCCATTGCAGCGTTAGCTATTCTACAGTATTGCTTAGGAGATCTTTGAGGGCTGCATATAATAAAGGAATACCCTCACCACTGCGACTGGACAGTTGTACTCTAACCGGCTTGCCATTTTCATCAGAATACGTTTCAGCTGTGGTACCTGGTAATAAGTCTATTTTATTATAAACTTCTAACATGGGTAAATCACCCGCACCTAATTCATCTATAATGTCCCTAACGGCTTCTTTCTGTTCATGGCGTTTAGGATCGTGCTGGTCGATTACATGCAATAATAAATCAGCTTGTATCGTTTCTTCTAGAGTGGCTTTAAAAGCCTTGACTAAATCAGGCGGCAAATGACGAATAAAGCCTACAGTGTCAATCAGAATAATATTACCCAGTTCCGGAATATAACAACGTCTAGAGGTAGGATCTAACGTTGCGAAAAGTTGATCAGCAACATAAACTTCGCTGCGAGTTAGGCGATTAAACAAAGTAGATTTGCCTGCATTGGTATAGCCTATTAAGGCTACACAAGGAGTACGCTGGTTTTGGCGCGCACGTCTATTTTGATTACGTTGTTCGGCCACTTTGTCTAGACGGGCATTAATGGTAGAAATACGTTTTTTAATTAAACGACGATCGGTTTCTAGCTGTGCTTCACCAGGACCACGCAAGCCTATGCCGCCTTTTTGTCGTTCTAAGTGAGTCCAGCCACGCACCAAACGAGTCGATAAATGTTTTAATTGCGCTAATTCAACTTGTAACATGCCTTCAAAAGTTCGTGCTCTTTGGGCAAATATGTCTAGAATGAGTTCGGTTCTATCGATGACTCTACAGCCTAAGGCTGCTTCTAAATTTCTACTTTGCGCTGGTGATAGATTGTGATTGACTAAGATCACAGAGACGGGATCGTGATTGAGCAATTCTTTTATTTCAGTTAATTTTCCTGTGCCAATAAAATATTTAGCGGTAGGGGTGTTGCGTGTGGTTTGTACCACATGTTGTGGAATTAAACCGCTAGATTGCACTAATAGTTTAAATTCTTCTAAATCTTCAATTTTTTCTGTAGCGTTAAAATTAACGTGGATTAGTAGGGCGTTATTTTCTAGTTTAGATTCAATTTTCAAAAAAGATTTTACCTCTGATTCGCTTTATAATTTGAAAAGGCGGCTCGCGAACCGCCCTTGGCTAGTTGTAACTACAACTATTCATCCTCTTCTGTCGCGGTAATCGCTTCAGTTGTTGCTGCGGACATCACGTTCAAGTTCACCGGACGTGCAGGCACGATGGTTGAAATGGCGTGTTTATAAACTAATTGACTGATAGAATTTTTTAGCAATACAACAAATTGATCAAAAGCCTCAACTTGTCCTTGTAATTTGATCCCATTCACTAAATAGATAGACACAGGTACTCTTTCTTTACGTAATGCATTTAAGAAAGGGTCTTGTAACGACTGCCCTTTTGACATGACATTCTCCTTGTTGTTTTTCAATAAAAGTTTAGTGTCACGAAAAGGCAGGTATATTCGCCTAATCCGTGGCCACTACAAATTTCCTATACGGTAAGGTAGTACCGAACCAGATAGGCTGAATAGTCTAACACGCAAAGAAAAAAAATACCATAGGATAGTAGGGGTGAAAACTGTTAAAAACATAAAAAAAACATAAATTTTTATGGCTCATTTTTTGTATTATCTCAATAAATATGTCATAATGCACCGCAGTGGTTAAATGCAAGGGAATTGTTTCTGTGAGGCGCAAAAATGTTTAAGAAATTACCTGTTTTTATTCTTTTTTTGGCTTTGTTCGGCTGTAGCTTCTTGGCTTTTCAATCTGAACCTGAGCCAGGGGTACCCACGACGTACTATACTCAATCTGTGGCAGATTACCTGCAAAAAGCGAATACGGCGGAAGACCCCAGTACAGTCGCATATTATCGCATCCAGGCCGCGGGTCGGGCTCTAGTGGACGGAAAAACAGAAGAAGCTAAGAGTTATTTAGCTTTGACCGACGGAATCACGCTATCACCCAGACAAAAAGAAGAAAAAGCCATTTTAGAAGCTAAAGTAGCGGCCAATGAAGGCAATACTTCAGCCGTGCTCAGTAATTTAACTACAATCAGCCAACCTACGAAGCTGCCACCTGAATTAGCCCGCGCCTACTATGAATCAGCAAGCCAAGCGCATCATAGCCAAGGGCAAAACGAGGCGTATTGTAGCGATTTAATGCATTTAAGTATCTTGTTGCCCAGCAATCAAGCGATGGGAGTGCGGCAGACAACTTTGCTGTGCTTAGAAGCTTTGCCGAATGATACACTGCAGCGTATGGCTGCTCAAAGCAATAGTAATGAAGTACGCGGTTGGGTTGCTGTTGCGCAATTGAATAAAGATACTAGTCTTAGTGCCCAAAACTTCCAAGATGGTTATCAACAATGGTTGCAACAATATCCTAATCATCCCGCCAGCATTTTATTTCCCATGTCTACTAGTGGCGCTGCCACCACCGGCCCTGCGCGAGCAACCACAACGGCCAATGTAGATTCCTCACATATTGCCTTATTGCTGCCTACTACGGGCTCTGCGGCCAGTGCCGGGCAATCGGTGCGCGATGGTTTTATGGCTGCTTATTATAGCCACCCTTCGGGTCACAGCGTAAAATTATACGATACCAATGGTGCTGATATTGCTGCGGTGTACAGTAAAGCCATTGATGAAGGCGCTACCATGGTGGTGGGGCCATTAACCAAACCCGAAGTAAGCCGTTTAGCTGATTCAGGTATTCGTATCCCTACTTTAGTACTCAATAATATTCCTACTCAAGGTACTAAGCGCAATTTCTATCAATTTGCTTTATCGCCTAACGACGAAGCGGAACAAGTAGCACAACGCGCTTATGCACAAGGTTTAACTAAAGCTTTAGTCATTGCACCAGCAGATAGCTGGGGACAAGGTGTAGTCAATAGTTTTGCTAAACAATATAATAGTTTGGGTGGACAAGTGCGCGAATCAGTGGCTTATACTAACAGTACGCCATTAGACAGCACGATTAAAAATGCCTTGCAAGCGAAATCACCGAGTGCGAAAAATAACGATACAGCGCCTGATCGTAGACAAGATATAGACGTTATTTTCTTAGTGGCAACGCCGGATAAGGCCAGAGCCATTAAGCCTTTGTTAAATTTCTATTATGCCAATAATATTCCGGTTTATGCGACCTCCATTATCTATACGGGTGTGAGTGATCCCTTCAAAAACCAAGATCTGAATGGCATACAATTTTGTACGTTGCCTTGGTATCTCAACAATTCTGCATCCAAAACGAATGTTACAAGCTTGTATGCCTTCGGCTACGATGCCTATAATATGGCCACCAATTTTAACCAATTGACAAATGGCTACTCTGGGGTTACCGGCGTATTGTATTTAAGACCTAATCAACAAGTATATCGCCAGGGAGTTTGGGCACAATTTAGAGATGGTGAAGCGAGCCCACTATGAAGAGTCGCACCACTCAAACTGTAGGGCAGCAAGCTGAAGAGTGGGCTTTGCAGTATTTACAGCAACAAGGCTTAAAGTTAATAGAGCGTAATTTTCACTGCCGTAGCGGCGAGATCGATTTAATCTTCCGCGATAAGGAAAATTTAGTATTTACTGAGGTACGTTATAGGCACAAAAGCAGCCATGGTACGGGCGTTGAAACAGTGGATGGCGCTAAACAACGAAAGATTTTGCGCAGTGCGGAATATTATTTATATAGCAAAAAACTATGGGAGCATCCTTGTCGTTTTGATGTGATAGGGATTAGTCTGGATACTCAGCAGCAAGTGAACATAGTCTGGGAAAAAAATGCGTTTGATGGCAATTATTATATATAAAAGAGGGTTAATATGAATGCGTTAGAGAGAGTACAAAATCATTTTGCACAAAGCATACAAACAAAAATCGCCACGGCGGATATGTTATCGGAATGCATCGTACAAGCCAGCGAGCAACTAGTAGCCGCATTGTTGGCAGGCAAAAAAATATTGGCCTGTGGTAATGGTGGTTCTGCTGCCGATGCGCAGCATTTTGCTGCTGAGTTAGTCAATCGTTTTGAAGTGGAGCGACCAGGTTTGCCAGCTATCGCTTTGACTACCGACGTATCGTGCATTACTTCTATTGCGAATGATTACTCCTATAAAGAAATTTTCTCTAAGCAAGTAGAAGCATTGGGACAAGCAGGTGATGTATTATTGGCTATTTCTACTAGCGGACAATCTCCTAATGTTAACTTGGCCATAGAAGCGGCGCATATGAAAAAAATGACAGTATTGGCTTTAACGGGGCGCGATGGTGGCGCTTTAGCCTCCATACTAGCCGCCAGCGACATAGAGATTCGGATTCCGGCACAGATTACGGCGAGAATACAAGAAACCCATATTTTAGTGTTACATTGTTTATGTGATTTGATCGACTTTAGTTTATTTCCACAAGGAGAATAGAATGAAAAGATATCTAGGCGTGTTATTATTGATGGTTGCTTTATTAGATGGTTGTGTGGTTGCTGTGGTCGCCGGTGTGACTGTTGCGGGTGTAGTGGTCTATGAAGGTCGCGGCCCTAGCACCTTAAGTTCAGACGGCAGAATTTCATATGATGCGGAACATAAGATCTTTGCAGACAAGGAATTAAATGAGAAAACGCGTATTATCGTATCGTCTTTTAATGGGATAGTGTTATTGGCCGGAGAGTCTCCTACGGAAGACATGCGTACTAGGGCTGGTCAGATAGTGCAAACGGTTCCAGGAATAAAGCGTCTATACAATGAAATTATCATCGGTACACCCATTTCTGCTTTAACACAGTCTAGCGATAGCTTAATCACCAGCAAGATTAAAACTCAGTTGCTTGCCAACAAAAGCTTAAACGGATCGCAAATGAAAATTGTTACCGAAAATGGTACTGTTTTTATGTTAGGCGAAGTTACACGCGGTCAAGGCAAAACAGCTTCAGACATTGCGAGCAAATCTTCTGGCGTACAAAAGGTAGTGACTTTGTTTGAATACGTAGAGTAGTGGATCGGTTGAGTGAGTATAGAAAATGAATAGAAAATTGATTTTTGCAATCATTGTTGTTGCGGGTTTATTGCTCGTTACTATAGTTCGTGCCAGCGACCAATCAGCTACACCACAAGTGGTACAATTAGCCTCACCTTACCCTAGTTTGAACCGCATTCATTATGTGGTACACAAAGAACAATGGGTAGTCACCGATTCGGCGCGCGTTATAGTCTCTGTTAATGCCAATTTAACCGATGATGCCTTGGATCATT
The DNA here is from genome assembly GCA_021781965.1 of Pseudomonadota bacterium. Lineage (GTDB taxonomy): Bacteria > Pseudomonadota > Gammaproteobacteria > UBA1113 > UBA1113 > VFKP01. The sequence goes on along the minus strand of JAJXVU010000025.1, from coordinate 1,744 downwards.
TCCAAGATAAAATGAATCAAAGTCTAAATAGTTTGGCTAAGAATGTTTCTTGGCACATAACGCAATTTAACCGCAACCAAGACAGTTCTGGCCTAGAACAAGTTTCAGCTCAAGCTGAAGCGCGTATAGCTAATTCGGCCTTAGCTGGCTTGCGTACTAAAGCGGATAAATTAAGCTCGCCTGGCGTAAAATATAGCATAGTCGATATTCAATACGGCCCTAGCGACGAGGATATTCAAAAAGCAAAAGATAGTTTAAGGCAAAATGTATATGCCGCCATTGCAGAAGAGATACGCAGCTTAAACAAAATGTACAAACAAGAATTTTTTGTCAATAGCATCGATTTTGATTTAAATTCTAGTATTCTGCCGCCGCCTCAGCCCATGTTGATGCGCGTAGCCAGTGCAGGCGCTAGCAATGATAATGTGCCTGTAAACCAGAAATTAGTATTACAAGCCGATGTGGTGTTGGCGGCTAAGGTGCAGTGATAGACCTATAAAGCATTGGCGGTGGGCCTGACGGCCGGGGGCAGCAATGGATGGTGTAAACATCTGAAAGAAATGGCAGAAATCGCCAAGCATGCTCTTTCTCTCGGTGGCTTTATATTCCTAGGGTTACCTTCTTTCCTGAGTAATTCCGGAGCATCACGGTCTTCTGTTTTACCATCGCTTTCTAGTACTTCTCTTTCCTCAAGAATCTCTGCTTTGCCTTCTTTTTTCTCCGGACCTTCTGATGATTCAAGTGCATCGTCTTCAAAGAATTCTACGAGTGGGATAGAGGGGTTTTTTAAAAAAAATAGCTAGCTGTAATTTGGAACTGTCACTAAAAAAGATATTATGTTCCAAAGAGTTTTTCTAGAGAGTTGCTTTACCAAGCGCCTCTACATCTTGAAATGTAATGGGTGCATAATCTTTTTTGAACTTTGCGGAACTTCCAAATGGGCTAGTAGTTACGTGCAGAAGATATTTGTTATCATATACATTAAAGTAGTATGATATTCTTTAGCGGGGTTGGTCCGCTCTCTTAGTAAGTGCAGTATAAGGAGATACTCATGATTATGCAAAACCTATTGGAATCTAAATTCTTTATATCGGTGTTACTGGGCGGTCTTGTAACCTTGATCTGCAATATATTATTCTATAGGTACCAATCCAAAAAACAGCAACTAAACTCTATACATGCCGCCAGTACGGTGATAGGGTTTTTCATGGCTTTACAGATATCCGAGCTTGGTTTGTTAGAAATAGCCATTACAGAAAGGCTTAATAAAATTAAAGCACTTAGAGCTGGGGAGCGCGTGGATGTAACACAAATTACCAATGATTTTGCTTGTTCCACGAAAATTAGTATCAACATGGAAGAAGTTGCTGCAAAAATATTGGCAGCTTATGATAGAAAGGAGCGTAAAAAGTCTTCTGGAGAAAAAGACATCACGCAGATATTGCAATGTGTTTTTAACAGCGATAGAAACTATTTTAAAATTCTAAGAGGCCTAGATAGGTTTAATGGTATAAAAAGACTGGCTCAGGAAGATTTAAAAAAAGGGATCATCGTAGATGAACATGAGTTGTTGGATATTCTAATCAATTTTTTAGAACAAGAAGTCAGTGGCTATAGCATGGCAATCGCATGAAAGTAAGTGTTTGATTTTAAGATAGATTCATGTAGAATGTTCATATTGAGAACATTTTTAAGCAAGGATTAGCCATGGATTTAACGGATACGTTTCTTTCGCATTTTGATG
>JAJXVU010000024.1:9859-34615 GCA_021781965.1 Pseudomonadota bacterium | reverse complement strand
ATTCAGCAAATAATTGGGTTAACCCTGCTTCCGTTGTTTGATAATTCAAGTTACCAACGTAGACTTTTTTCATAGTAGACATTCGATCAGTTCTCCAAAGATACATTCCAAACGATGAGTCAAAGACCCATCAGACTAATTACCACACTCAGGCCAGTCGTTTTTGAAAAGCTGGAGAGCTTCCAAACGTCGAGAGTCAAAAAGTAGAGGCATAACGATTATAGCCTAAAAATCAACATTTGGGAAGGATTATATGAAGTTTTTGTACAAAAGACGAAAAAAAGCATATTAATTCGGAAAATTCACGATATTAATGTGGATTTTTCCGGAAAATGGCCGTTGTGAGCAATATATGAACATAATCTGCATGTGAATGAATTTCCGAGCCGCGACCGTCAGGGAACGGAAAAGAAATCCGAGCCGCGATTATTTCCGTCCCGCAACCATCATATGGCGCGAGCAGTTATAATTATTTTTAAAATGGTCATTAATCACCGCAATGCAAACAATTCTCATTCGCTTTAAAAAGTTTTAAAAAATAATTTATTTTCAATAAAAAAGCATTGACTAATTAATTTAAGCGTCTTAAGATCCGCTTGAAAATAATATTAATTAGGAGCATCAAATGAAACGTTATCTTTCTTTATCTCTAGTTGGAATTTCAACTCTTCTAGCATCTGTTTGTTTTGCTGGCTCTGCTGCAGATGTTCCCTTAGTTACAAATCAAACGAATGATACGAGCGATACAGCACAAGGACCTTGGTTAATTCGTACTAGAGCAATCGTAGTTGATCCCAGAGCAAGCAGTGATACAATACATCCTGGATTGGGTGGTCATGCGGATGATATATCCACCGAAGCGACCGTAGAATTTGACGTCAATTATTTTTTCACAAAAAATATCTCAACAGAATTGATTTTAGCGACAACGAAACATAATGTGGAAGCAAGAAATACTGCTCTAGGTGATGTGAACTTAGGAACTGTTAATTTGTTGCCACCGACTTTAACGGCGCTATACCACTTTTTCCCAGAGAGCCGCATTAGTCCCTACATAGGTGCCGGTATAAACTACACAGATTTCTATAGTGTAAACCCAGGCTCTGTAGCTACTAGCGTAGACTACAAGAATAGCTTCGGACCTGCTTTACAAGCCGGTTTTGATGTGGCCATAGACAAGCATTGGTCGCTTAACGCCGATGTTAAGAAAATTTACATCAATAGTGATGTTTCAGTGGAAACGGGCGGACTCTTGCCTACACAAAAAACCAGTGTAGACATCAATCCGTTGGTGTTCGGTGTGGGTTTTGGTTATAGATTCTCTTAAACAAATCTTTTGTCAGGCGATATTGCAATTACGGAGTATCGCCTGATATCTTTTTGAATTGATCAGAACCACTTTGTGTTTTTTCTTCTTCCCCAACTACTTTTATCTAGTGATCACTGACGTTGAATGCATGTTAGATGGAATGTATAAGCAATTCAGTAACTACTCGTCCTATTTACTATCAAGTAACTTTCCGCCCCTTTCGGTCGCGGAAGGTGAAGATATACTCTAATGTATCCAATATACGTTTTTCTTACTACAAGGAACGGGTAGTTACGAAATAAAATCATTTGACGCGTTACACTTTTTTATGCGACTATTGCGGATCAGAAGAATAGGGTGCTTAAAATAGCGACTACTCTCCCAAGTATAAACTTTTGCTAAAAATGTGCGAATGGGCACCTTAAATATTCTTCTGAAGTATAACTCAACAATTTACTAGGAAGGAAATATCATGGCTGCACATTCAGAAGAAGCAATTAAAGCGATAGAAAAAGAAATTATTCAATCGACCATAGGAAAAAGCTCCTCACCTTTGCCTCTATTTGATCTTGTTGATCGAGAACCGGACTTTGTTATAAAACTTATCAGAGAGCGGACACGCATCAAAAGCATTGAAAAAGAAGTACAACAATCTGAACAGTTAGTGCTACAAGCCTTTAGTAATCTTTTAGCTAGAAGCCGCGCATATATTTTTGAGCTGACGGCAGAAGTAAGATTAGAAAAAATAGCAAAAGAAGACATATCAGAAATTGAACGCTTGCAGTTGTTTTCTTATTTTCTAACGGATTTTATTTTGTATTATCCTTACGCAGAAGATTTTGCTCAAAAAAACTCTGCTCAAATTGTAATGTCAACTGCTTCTGGTGAAATTTCTAGACGATTCCCTCTGGAATTTGCTGGAGTTCATTCTAGTTTGACTCACTTTCAAAAGGCGATAAGACAAAAAATTGTTACTTTAGAAAAACAAGTACAAGAGCAGAGCTTAGAAGAAGAATGGAAGAAGATACCGCAAGAAAAACAGCAGAAGATCTTGACAGAAGAACGAGAGAAAATTTTGCGGGATAGGATGCTGATAGAAGAGCTAACGAATATGCCGCCAGAGATACGAAAGAAGATGTTGGAAGAAGAAGGGGAGAAGATGTGGGCAAAAGAAGGAAAGAATATGCCGCAAAAAGAACAACAGACTATCTTGAAAAAAGAACTAGAAGAGAACTTGCGCAATAGGATCTTGACAAAAGAACGAGGGCGGATGTCGAAAGCAAAATGGGCGAAGATGTCGGAAGAACAACTAAGGCAGATCTTGCGGGATAAGATCCCAGAAAAACGACGAGAGCAGATGTTGCAAGAAGAATGGAATAAAATACCGGAAAAACAACGAGAGAATATGTTGAAAGAGAAATGGAAGCAAAGCTTGGAAGGAGAACTAAAGAACAGGTTGAAAATAGCACGAAAGAAGATGTTTGAAGAAGCATGGAAAAATATGTCGGAAGAAGAACGAGCGAAGATTTCGACAGAAGCATGGGTCAAGATCCCTGAAGAAGAACGAGAGGAGCTGTTGAAAGAAGAAAGAAATGGACGGCTGGAAGAAGAACGAACTAGACGGTTGGAAGAAGAACTAAGTGGACCGTTAGAAGAAGATCGAAGTGAGATATTGAGAGCTGAAATATCTCTGCGGGCATTTAATGAGTTATTACCGATATTCCAAACATGTCTTTTAACACAGAATCTAAATTCTTCTGAAAAACCCCCATTGGAGATACAACTAATTGCTGTTAAAACAATAGTAAATGAACTTGCAGAAAAAACAGCCGAGAAAGAAGCGGCATTAAAAGCGCTGGAAAAAGAAGAAGCTGAAGTTTTATCTGAAGCCGAAGTTTTAGCTATAGAAGCTGAAGTTTTAGCTATGGATGAAAAACAGCTCCTAGATATTTTTTACACTCATTATAGAAATAATGGCCTGTCAGAAAAAGAGGCTAACATCAAAGCACGAATTGCAGTGGGTGGCTTTGAGAAGAAGAGAACTGTAAATGAAAAAGTTGAACTTGAAAATGAAAACATAGGCTCATCTTCTTCAGCATCACCCGCACCTCCAGCCGCGCCTCCACCTCCAGCCCCACCTCTACCATCAATAACATCACGTCAGGCGGCGCTTGTCAAAGCGGCTTTGCGAAGTCAGGCAAGTATTTCTCAGCCAAAAGGACAGGCTGTTGATCTAGGTGATCTCATGAAGTCTATTGGGGAGAAGAAATTAAAAGCGGGATCTGAAGTCGCTAAACTCCCACCTGCTATGAAATACACGCCAATTAATAGTAGAGATAAAGATTTAAACGAATATGAATTTTTACATGTTTTATCAGCTTTACCAGAAGGAAAAGAAATAGACCGACTTGATAATGGATATATACTCATTGGCTCTGAAAAGCCTGGCAGTGCCCGTCTATATTACCTACATAAAGATAAAAAAGATAAACTGGTAGAATGTCGTCTAGATAAACGTGATGGTCTCATTCCTCTTTGTGACCATGTAAAATCTTTAGAGCAAGGCGTTACGCGCTTAACATTAGATTGCAAACAACAGCGTGATCTTATCATTACCCCTTGTGGCGGCCATAATCACAAACTGGCAGAAGACGCTGTGTCTGCACCTGTCTTGGCAAAGAGTTCGTCATTACAATCGGGTCCTTCTGCAAGATTTTCATTCCACGCCCCTCAAAAGGAGTCTTTGTTCAATAAATATGGGATAGTATTGCTAAAAGATGGTCAAGATTGGCCCGAAGAAGCAACCATGGCTAATGAGACATTGTATTTTAAATGGGACAAATCAAAAAATGTGCTAGCTGCAAAATATAGAAAAGAAGATGGCAGCATATTTGATCATGAACGCAAAATTGAGTTCGCTAGAAACATACAATTGGTTTCTAACGCATTCGAACAATCTGAAGCAACTGAGTTAGCACTAGAAGCAAGGCAGTATCTACAGATATTTGTTCAACGGCCTAATCCAAGAATGTCTGTAATGTTACCAAAAGAAGCGTTAAAGCAATCTTCGATTCTGAAAAGTGATGAGTCAGCCGTATCTCCGGGCAAAGAAAAGGAAGAAGTGAAAGTAAAGGTGGAAGTGATAGTAGAGAAAGAAGAAGAAAAAGGAGAGAAGGTTGAACAGGCGAATGATAGCCTTAACAAAAACAAAAAGGAAAAACTATCGCCATCATCGAGTAGATTTTATACTACTTTCCCCCCATCTTTGATTGAAGAAACCAAGGCTAAGTCTCCGACTGAAGAGAGCAATGTTGACTCTTCGGCTGAAGGAACCAATCCTGGCGCTCAACTTAATTCTGGGGGGAATAGCCCGGGGATGATGTAACTTTTACTGTTACTCTAATAAGGGCGACTCGCGAGTCGCCCTTATATGCTTCGGTTTTCCTAATAGTTATCATCAGCGATGATTAGGGTACGCTTACTCAGGCTATTTTTTCTCTGCGTCCCCAAAGGCTTTCATCCAGCGATCGCCTACGCTGAACCAGTGTTCAATGGCATCTCTAAGGGGTTCAAGTAGGTGATTATGGCACTTCAAGAAAAACTCAGCACCGGGTAAAGTCAATAAGATTTCAAGACGTTCTGCCAAATTACATCCGGCCAATAGCATCATATTCTGTACACGGCATTGTTCGGGTGTCCAGTGAGATCTGGTTTTTTTGTCAGAGCAGCTCGTTGGTTGACAATCTTCTGTAATTTCAGCTCGAATGGTCATCATTCCTTTCTCCTTATTTTCTAATATATACCGCGGGCAAGCGACATGTTTGTGGTTCTTTGGTGGCAAAACCTTGCTTTTCATACTACTGGCAAGAAACTATATCCTAAATTTGTTAAAATAAAGTCAGGGGAATTCCCTGAAGTATCGTTTGCTTTAGTATTGATAGAGTGTCTATATAGTATTTATTTTTAAGGAAGAGAGTGCGGAAGAAATAAGAAAATATAATTTTGACATAAATAATTTATTATTGTAATATGAAAACATCAGGAGGTGTTGTTATTATGACGCAAAATTTAAAGGATGCACCGGCAAGTAACATAGCCCTTTTAGGGTCTTATGAACAAACCAACTTTAAAGTAGGCGGGGATGCCTTACTGGAGTTTATCTCTTCAATGCCTGAACCCGCACATATTAAAGCACCAAAAACGGGGCGTTATATTTTTAGCAATCAAAGCAATTTGGAAGTGTATAGTCTAAAGTTTGTGAGCGAAATTATAGGGGCAACGGTTCAAGATTTGAATACGTTCATGGCACCTTATTGGGGCAAGAGATTTGCCGATCAGATTGATTTTTTAGATTTTCAAGTTCGAGATAAAAAAGAAACAGTTCGTGTTCAAGAAAAGATTTTTCTGGATAAATGTGGATTGATACATATTCAAAATATGACTAAAACACCCGTTTTGAGTAATAGCAATAAGGTGGCTGCGGTTTTAACACTCAGTTTTGATTTGACAGCTAAGACGGATCCGTTGAAGCTTCTAGGATATTATAAAGCGATTTACCATAAAAAAAGTAAAGCGCTGCATTGTTTCTCTAAGCATTTAAATATAGAAAATTTTTTTAATGAACCTTTAACTGAAAAAGAATTGCGGTGTTTGCTTTGTATGAAACAGAATACTTCTTATAAAAGCATTGCAGCTGCATTAAATGTGGGCGTTAAAACGGTGGAAACTCATGTGTCCAACATTATAGGAAAATCGAAAAAACATTCGTTAACAGACGTTTTAATCCTTTTACGCAATAGATAAACTAAAATATTGTCATTGCCGATTGCGTTGAGGCTGATAAAGCTTTGATTCAAAGCTATAGTATTCATCTAGATCTTGCATCTTGAAGGGAAATGGGTGTATAATACCGCCCATATTCACATCTTTGTAGACATATGAAAAGTAAAAATTTAGTTTATATTGGATTTTTAGCAAATATTTTTGAATGGTATGACTTTTCGGTCTATGCTTATCTAGTTTCCAAAATAGGGTATTTGTTTTTTCCTTCAGGCAATGCACAAATAGAACTGATTAAAGCTTTTTTCTTGTTTTCAGTCAGTTACTTAATTAGACCTCTGGGTAGTGTTTTTTTTGGTTATATGGCCGATCGTTACAATCGAATTTCCTCTCTAAATCTATCTTTGTTGATGATGGCGATCCCAACTATATTAATAGGATTTCTTCCTACTCATGCCAGGGTGGGTATTTTAGCAACAATCTCTTTAGTGACTCTAAGACTGGTGCAAGGTTTTGCGGCGGGTGGTGAATTGCCTGGCTCAGCTTGTTATGTTTATGAAAGATCATCTGATGAAAAGAAGTCTTTTTATTGTAGCTTTGTGGCTGCAAGTTCAATGCTGGGCGTTTTATTGGGTTCAATCATGGCTACAGTACTTTATTGGCTGTTTAGTGCGGAGCAAGTTTTGGCTTGGGCCTGGCGCATACCATTTTTCTTTGGCTTTTTTATCCTGATTTTCGTTTTCTATCTTAGGAAAAATATCTTAATACCAGATGACAATATATTATTAAATAAGACTGTTTATAAAAAAACGCTATCAGAGATTATACTGAATAAAGCAGGACTAATGCGTATCATTGCAATAAATGCATTCATCGCAGTGACTTTCTATTTGTTATTTGTTTGGATGCCATCATATCTACATGTATTTCTAAAAATAAATGAAGTTAGAGCATTTTTAAGTGGAACTTTAGGGTTATTTATGTTGATTATTTTTACTTTAATTTTTGGTGCTCTAGCGCCTAGAATAGGGCGTAGGAATCTAGCCCTGATTAGCATCATTTCGATTTTTATTTTAACGTATCCTTTATTTATGATATTAAAAGAAGGATCATTGGTCTGTCTCTTTTGGGTGCCAGTCGTATTTGCTTTGTCTTTAAGCTGTATTGATGGAATAAATATAGAAATGATGGCTAGTCAATTTCCTAATACTTTTCGTGCCAGGGGGCTAGGGTTAGGCTTTACAACACCCACGGCTATTTTTGGAGGTATTGCACCTACGATATGTAGTTATTTAATTTATAAAACAGGATCTGATATTTCAGTGATCATTTTTTTAATGGCGATGTGTTTGATTGCGTTACCAGCGGCGCTGACACTGAAGCAATAAGTTACGCTTTTTCTGCGTAAAGCAAAATTCCGCCCAACAGCCCTTTAACCAATGATTCTTTTATAGAGGAATAAGTTGTTACCGCTTTTTGAAATAAGGATTGGCTGAATAGGCGTATTATTTCACTCTCATTTCCTAGTAGCCGATCAATGAGCTGTGTGTACCATTGTATGTATTGCAGGCTAATGTCTATCTTTTTTGAAAGCTGCCAACCACTTTGCTCTAGTAAAGAATCTATTCCTTGGAATGAAACGGGCTTAAAAGGGGAGGTGTTTTTATCTCCAGCGCTAAATAAGGGTGTTATTTTTCTACTGTCCGGATTGGAGTAATCAAAAATAATGATTTTCCCTTTGGTGTTTATAAGTTTATTTAAAGTCTTGAGTGCTGCGAGCTGGTCTGAAAAAGCATAGAATGCATTAAACAAACAGATTAGATCAAACTGTTGGGTAATGATTTGCGCGGCATTCACTACATCACAACAGTGAAAGGTAATTTCGGGATATTTTTGTTGGGCATACACAATCGCTTCTTTTTCAATATCTAGGCCCGTGACTTGCCCTAAGTGATGATTTTGAATGTAGGCAGCGGTGCCACCTAGACCACAACCTACATCTAGAATCGTTTGTTTGGGCTTATGAGAAACAGTGGAAAAGGCCAGATCAATGGCCTTTTCTTCTCCGGCATGGGCAAAATCCCCTTTTCTTAAGAAAGAAACCAGTTGCTTTCCTGCATACTCTCTTAAGGCATCGTGGCCGGTCAAACGCTTACTCAGGCCATTCCGAAGAATGGTGCGTAATCAACTCGCAACCATTGGGAGTAGCGCGATACACAAAGGTGTAGCGGGCTTTCACATCGGTTTTTTTGCCGTGCTTGATGCCTGAAAAAGTGTATAAACCAGAACTGACCGCGCCACCATTGAATACTTGGATGTATTTATTATCGGTATAGGTAACGCGCACATTTTTATAGGTGTGAAAAAACTTGTTGAAATAGGCGACTCGCCCTTGTCTAGTGACTATAGGGGGTGTTTGTACCGTGGAAACGAGGACTGCCGTTTTTGCGTATAAGTCGACCACTTTGTTGACGTTGTTTGAATCGATGGCATTGGCCCAGCGGTTATCGGCCTTTTCAACCTCGGCCTTGGTGCAAGTGGCAAAAACAGAGCTAAAAAAAGTCAGTAGGACAAGCCCACTAATAAGGTGTCTAGAAAAAGGTCTAAATAATATTTGGGTCATAATTCTATCCGTGTAATTTTGCATGAATTCTATTATATACGCATTTTATCTCAAGATGCGAACAGAAAGCTAGAGTGTTGCCCAAATAAGAACGGTTATCAATAACCTTGTTTTTTATTGTTTTTTTTGAAAAAAAGCTAAATAAATAGAGGGGCTAGAGGTGAACACGATTGACAACGGGTGTTAGTATCGCGTACGCTAAGAGTGCTTTGTGGCGCAGCACTATATTAGGCTGCTTGTTTATACTTTACGCGGTGGGGTACCTAATGTACAAAAAAGGGAACGAAGCATGATGAAAGCTATTATTAATTTAGTGTCTAAGCTCCCAGTTAAGGGGATGTTTAGAAATGTGAGCGTTGTACTGCTTGTGATCCTATCGCTGGCTTTAAGCGGTTGTGTCTCAGAAGGTGTGTTAGCGCCTAAGGGGCAAATAGCGATTGAAGAGCATAGGCTGATTTTATTTGCCGTTGGGCTCATGTTAATTGTTGTTATCCCTACTATCTTTATGGCCCTATTTTTTGGTTGGCGGTATAGGGAAAAGACGCAAAATAATGCTAAATATGAGCCAGAGTGGAGGCATAATACCCTTTTAGAAGTGGTTTGGTGGACTATTCCATGTATTATCATTCTTATTTTAGGCACAGTCACTTGGAAAACTACCCATAGCTTAGATCCTTTCAAACCGCTGGACTCAAAAGAAACACCTGTGACGATAGAAGTTATTTCATTGGATTGGAAATGGTTGTTTATCTATCCTGATTACAAAATAGCCACTGTTAATTATCTGCGTATACCTACGGGTAGACCCATCAATTTTAAAATAACCGCAGCAGCCCCCATGAATTCTTTTGTTATTCCGCAGTTGGGCGGGCAGATTTATGCCATGACCGGAATGACCACACAATTGCATTTGTACACGGATACCCCGGGGTCTTATAGGGGCTTTGGTGCCAATTATACAGGCATAGGTTTTGCGGGCATGCAATTTGTCACGGATGCTACATCGCCAGAGGATTTTACTGGCTGGGTCAAAACAATCCAAGAGAAACCGGATAGCTTGACTACCGATGTGTTTTGGAAACAACTGGTACCTCAATCTACGGATGATCCCGTTCGTTATTTCGGCAGTGTAGAGCCAGGACTGTTTGATAATATTGTTATGAGCTACATGATGCCGGGTATGAAAGATAATGTAGTACCTGATGAACACGCTGTTATGAACCAAAGTAATCATTAAATAGGAAAACGCTATGTTAGAAACATTCATAGGAAAACTCAGCAATCCACACGAGGTGTTTCCTTATCTTTATGAGCCAGTGAGTCAGCAACTCATTATTTTGTCAATGTTTACATTCATCGTCATAGGCGGTATTGCTTTAGTCGGTGGGCTTACCTATTTCAAAAAGTGGGGTTACCTCTGGCGTGAGTGGATCATTACCGTCGATCACAAACGCATTGCAGTGATGTATTTCGTTGTTGCTTTTATCATGCTATTCAGAGGCTTTGTAGATGCAGCAATGATGAGAACGCAGCAGGCATTGGCATCAGGCGATTCTACTGGCTACTTGATCCCACAACACTTTGACCAAATTTTCACGGCACATGGCGTCATTATGATCTTCTTTGTGGCCATGCCGCTGATGTTTGCTTTGTTTAACATTGCGGTGCCGTTGCAAATAGGTGCTCGTGATGTGGCTTTTCCCTTTCTGAATTCGCTCAGCTTTTGGCTGTTTGCGGTCGGGGTTATACTCGCTAATATGTCCTTATTGATTGGCGATTTTGCGCATGCAGGTTGGTTAGCTTATCCGCCCTTCTCGGAGCTTGCCTATAGCCCCACGGTAGGAACAGATTATTATATTTGGGCGGTGCAAATTTCGGGGCTAGGCTCCTTACTCTCCGGTATCAACTTTTTTGTGACGATCCTGAAAATGCGTTGCCCAGGCATGACGATGATGAAAATGCCTATTTTTACCTGGACTGTATTTTTTTCTTCTATCTTAATCATGGCGGCTTTCCCCGTGTTAACGGTGGATCTAGCCTTGCTCGCTTTAGATCGTTATATGGACATGCATTTCTTTACCACTAGCTATGGTGGCGATCAAATGATGTATGTCAATTTGATCTGGATGTGGGGGCACCCAGAGGTGTATATATTGGTGTTACCCGCTTTTGGTATTTACTCCGAGATAGTGGCCACTTTTTCTAAGAAACCTTTATTTGGTTATACGACGATGGTGTGGGCTTCTGGAGTCATTACCATTTTGTCCTTCTTAGTATGGTTGCATCACTTCTTTACCATGGGAGCGGGGGCTGATGTGAATGCCTTCTTTGGTATTATGACGATGATCATATCCATCCCAACGGGCGTGAAATTATTTAATTGGATTTTCACCATGTACAGAGGACGTATTACCTTTACTTCACCCATGTATTGGATGATGGGGTTCTTTGCTACCTTTACTATAGGGGGCATGACCGGAGTGATGTTATCTGTGCCTGGAATTGATTTTCAGGCCCACAATAGTACCTTCTTGGTGGCGCATTTCCATAACGTCATTATTGGTGGGGTGGTATTCGGCTATTTTGCAGGCTTTACCTACTGGTTCCCCAAGATGTTCGGATTTAGATTAAACGAACGCCTAGGCAAGTGTGCATTTTGGTGTTGGATTGTAGGTTTCTTCGTCGCCTTTATGCCGCTCTATATCTTGGGTGGTATGGGCATGACTCGTAGGTTATACCATTACGATGCCTCTACAGGCTTCCAACCTTTCTTAATTGTGGCGGCTATAGGCGCGGCTATTATTGCGTTGGGTGTGTTCTTCCAGGTGTTACAACTCATCGTTAGTATTAAGAACAGGGACAAAGAAGGGTATCGCGATCTTACCGGTGACCCTTGGAATGGTCGTACCTTAGAATGGGCTACGTCATCGCCACCTGCGTTTTACAATTTTGCGCATGACCCTGAAGTCAATTGTATAGATGCATTTTGGTATGACAAGCAAAAGGGCTTGGATGTAGACAGCAAACCTAAAATACGTACAGAGCCTTATCATGATATACACATGCCTAAAGATACGGCTATGGGTTTTATCATAAGCGTGTTTGTGCTTATTCTCGGTTTTGCGATGGTGTGGCATATTTGGTGGCTGGCTATAGTGGGAGTAATCTGTACCATAGCTGCGGTTATCAGTCGTGCTTGCAACTACGATATTGATTACTACGTCAAGGCTAGCACCGTTGAAGCGATAGAAACACAACATCAACAGGAAATGGCAGGAGCAAAAATATGAGCGCTACACCCATGGTGAACGATCACCATACGCATCATTTTGATGGTTCGAAGAATGTATTCGGTTTCTGGATATACATTATGACGGACTGTATTTTGTTTGCGACGCTATTTGCTGTGTATGCGGTGCTGCACAGCCATACCTATGGTGGTCCGCATGGTAAAGATCTGTTTAGTTTGCCTTTTGTGCTGACTGAAACCATGATTCTCTTGACCAGTAGTTTTACCTATGGTCTGGCCATGTTAGCGCGTAATACAGGCAATAAAAATATAATCATTGGTTGGTTATGGTTCACATTTTTTCTAGGGTTATCCTTCATCAGCATGGAAATCTATGAGTTTCACGCCATGTATGTAGAAGGGAATACTTGGGCTACCAGTGCCTTCTTGTCTTCATTCTTTACTTTGGTGAGTACCCACGGTTTGCATGTCAGCATGGGCCTTATCTGGATGTTGACGTTGATATACCAAATTAATAAACACGGTATTACACCAGTCACTAAGACCAAATTAACCTGTTTGGGCTTATTCTGGCATTTTCTGGATATCGTATGGATTTTTGTATTCTCAGTCGTTTACTTGATGGGAGCAATTTAAAATGGCAAAACATGAACCTGAATTTGATGTAGATACAGGTGCGACTTACGGTACGCATAAATCCTACGCTACCGGCTTTATATTATCTATAATTCTAACGCTTACTTCTTTTTATCTAGTGAGTACTGGTGCTTTTTCTACACTCCATTTATATATAGCGGTAGGAGTATTGGCACTAATTCAACTGTTTGTGCAGTTGGTATTTTTCCTACATTTAAGCACCCATTCTAAAGCTTCTTGGAACTTACTCAGTTTTCTCTTCGCTTTACTGATGGTATTGATCTTTGTGCTAGGTACTCTGTGGATCATGTACAATCTCTATGTGAACATGGGCATGAATGCCATGTCTATGTAGGGAATGATGAAACATCTTTCCATCATTAAGCCAGGTATCATCTTCGGGAATGTAGTCACCCTTTGCGGTGGCTACTTTCTGGCAGTACACAGTCACGGCTTCCATTTTTTCAATTTTTTAGCCAGTCTCCTAGGGATGATAGGCGTTATTGCTTGTGGCTGTATCTTAAATAATTGTATCGATCGCGATATAGATAAATTGATGGAGCGTACTAAAAAACGTCTAATGGCTGCCGATAATTTATCAATCAAAATAGCTCTGCTGTATGCGCTGGTATTTGGTGTAATCGGCTTCCTATTTCTTTACCTAGGCACAAATACTTTGACTACGCTCATTGCCTTCATTGGTCTATTGGCCTATGTGGTTACCTATACTTTGTGGTTAAAACGCAGCAGCGTGTTTGGTACGGTGATCGGCGCCGTGTCTGGAGCCGTGCCTCCGGTGGTAGGCTATACTGCGGTAACGGGGCAATTTAACTTAGTCGCCTTTGTTTTGTTTTTAATTTTATTCTGCTGGCAAATGCCGCATTTTTTTGCCATAGCCATTTGCTATCGTGACGATTATGCCAGTGCAGGCATCCCTGTTTTGCCGTTAAAAAGAAGCATGGCTTATACTAAATTTAATATTTTAATCTTTACCATTTTGTTTTTCTTAGTCACTATGCTATTGCCTATTTTAGGCGTTACGCATGTGCTGTATTTGATTACAGCTGGCCTTGTAGGGATTATCTGGATAGGCATGAGCCTATGGGGCTTTTTTGTCGAAGATGATAAGATGTGGGCGCGCAAATTGTTTTTTTTCTCTATCATCAATATTACGGCGCTGTCTATAGCGATGGCGGTTTGACGCTATCATGATAGCGACTACGGTATGGGCCGTACTAACCTTAATTTGTAAATGGTTGCCACATACCGCGAATTACTCCCCTGAAATTGCCATGACAGTTTATCTAGCCAATCGCTATTCATTTTTAAAAGCGGGCATACTGACTTTAGTCGTTGTGGAAATAGCTGATATAGGTTTATCCGTGTTGCATGGTTATCCTGCTTTTGGTCTGTGGTCTGTAGTCAATGCCATCACATTATTGTTTATTGTCGCAATATTCGCTAACTCTAGCTCGAAGATGCGCTGGTTCAATTGTATCGCTAAAGTTTTTTGCGCCAGTCTTTTCTTTTGGTTCTTGACCAATCTAGGTGTATGGTTGAGTGCAGGGTATTATCCTATTAACGTACAAGGTTTAATACTCTGTTACCACATGGCATTGCCATTTTTACCAGCGCAATTGTTATCGGGTATAGTATTTGGCGCATTGTGGGCGGTGATGGGGTATATTTCTTTCCCTTATCTCCGTGTGTTTGGACATAGGGCGAAATCGTTATAGTTCAGTGTTGGCGCGACATCCAGCCATAGCTATTGCGCTTTGCATCAAGTTTGTCATATCTATTTATATTTTCGCGGTTCAGTTATATTCAGGGTTCAATATTATAATCCAATGCTGGCCGGGTCCTGGCAACGGTGATACCCCGTCGTGCTCGTGCCTGCGCGCGCCGGGGGCCCCTCACCGTGCCACCCAGCCATCACTATTGCGCTTTGCATCGAGTTTGTCATATCCATCTATATTTTCAGTGTGGCGGTTAGAACTTAAACAGCGTATAAGACTACCCAAACGTAAACGCATAAGCTTCCAATCCCGGATCGTTCACTTGTATTTCCAACAACCCATTTGCTGCTGTTTTTTGATCTATAAGCTGATACAAAGTATGTCTATCTACCACTATCGTGCCATTGGGGGCGACGGGTTTGCCATTTAATAGCAAAGTTATGGAAATAGGTTTGCCGCTGCTACTGCCCAGTACTAAAAATACTTTTTGTGCATTGAAGTTTAAGCGTAGCTTAGAGTCATTATCCATAGTAGTAATTTTATCCGCAGCGACTTGCATTGGCCTTGCAAGCTCCAGCGGTCACTGGGAATAAATGCAGGGAAAGCATATACTATAATGTAGCGAATGAATAAATGCTACTCGCTAGTATTAAAGGCATTAACAGTTAAGCCAAAACCATCTGTACCAACCATAGTTTTGATTGGTTGTCCTGTTACTATACGTCCGATCAACTCTGGAACAAACACTCCATCCTTACTTAACTCATCATACACTAAATAGTTATGAGTTTGTCCTTCCAGTACAACTAATTGAACGGGTGCTCTTGCTCGCCGCAATGCATCTGCTATAAAAATAGAATCGCCTAGTAGGACTTCGCAACTACCGGCAATCACAGTCGTCGGTGGTAAGGCTTTGAGTTCATCGATCGAACGTAGTGCGGGGCAGTATTCGGGCTCATCTATCGTGTAACCTAAGGGTAGATACCAGCCCGTCATTATTTCCAATGTATCGGCGCCCACAGCGATCGTATCCTTATTTTGCTGTGCTTGATAAGGTCCTTTTCTTGCAACAGTTAAAGATAGGTCCGTCCATGAACTGAGCAAAAGGATTTGTGAAATTTTATGAAAAAGGGGTGGGGCTTGTTGTTGCAGATTCAGGGCCAGTGTTAATGCCATATGTGCACCGGAACTCCAGCCCATTAAAACAATCTGTTCCGAAAAACCTAATGTTGTAGGATTGTCTAAAAGGCTTTGTAAGAAAATGCTAGACTTAGCCATGCTTTCAGGTGCTTTTGTTTCCGGTGCCAAGGGATAATCGGGCAGAATAATATTACAAGCAATGAATGTCATTATATGTGCCATAAAAGGTTTATGGGCAAATAATGTATTCAAACAAAATCCGCCACCGTAAAACATGACTAGCGTGGGTACAGACGCTGAATGTTTAGCGCGTAGCACAGTACAATCCATGCCACCTATGTTTTCTTGTGTATAGGAATGAGATGTTAAACCTTCAGGATAGGATAATGATTTATCCGCTAAAGATACGGTGACCGCTGCACGCAAGCTTTCAACCGTTGGGACAGATAATGTAGAAGAGGCGGCTGCAGGTGTAGCATTGGCGAGAGTAGCTGCAAACGCTGCAGTGCGTGGTGCCAGTTCGGATGTGCCTGGGTTATAGGTTTCTAATAAAAGATCGGCATCGAATATCATTTTTTTATTCATATTTTATAACTCCTAAAAGATGCAACTCAGCATATAAGGGCAGGTACAGGGCCTGCCCTTATGATCATCGCACTAATCGCTATGGTCAGACAACGCTGCCTGGATCTTAGCGTAAATTTCATCTCTATGCACGGCAATATCTATGGGTGCCTCGATACCTAAGCCGACGTTATTGCCTTGCGCACATTACCCTGAATTTTTGCAATAGCGGTTTCGAGTGAGGCACGATTTCGCCCCGTAATGATGACGGTAGCACCTTCCTCCGCAAAAAGAGCAGCTGTTGCTAGGCCTATACCTTGGCTGCCGCCAACGATAAGAGCAATTTTACCGGCTAATAGTTTGTTTTTCATGTTTTTTCCCTTTAAGAATACTGTAGACTATACTCGACAAAGTCATTACTGTCTAGTATACTTGACAACATTAATCTTGTCGATTATACTCGACACTACTGACCTCCCCGGATTTATTTTATGATTAATAATCAAGAACTTACGAAAATATGTGCCGATTGGAGCTTTTGGGATAGGGTACCACCCGCATCCTTACAGCGCCAAATAGCCTTGCCGCCGGTCTTAAGCCAAGATTTGGCCTTGGTCATTCAAGGTGTGCGTCGTGGTGGAAAATCAACCTTACTTACGCAATTGCCGCAACATTATGGACTGCCATTAGCCCAGTGTTATTACTGCAATTTTGAAGATCCTAGGCTATTAAACCATTTGGATCATACCCTATTAAGCCAAATTCTTACCTTAGCAAGGGAACAATATTCGTCAGATACCCCATGCTACTTTTTTTTAGATGAAATTCAAAATGTTCAGAATTGGGAAAAATGGTTGCACACGCAATTGGAACGACCTAAGAATAATTTCTTTATTTTGACGGGTTCTAATTCTAGCTTATTAAGTGGAGAGTTTTCTATCAGTTTAACGGGTAGAACTATTGCCTTGGAACTATTTCCTTTTTCATTTTCCGAATATAAAACGTTATTTCCTAAAAAGAAATTAACCGATTATTTTTTATCGGGCGGGTTTCCTAAGGCTGTTACTTATACCCCTGCTTATGAATTATTGCAGGAATATTTTGATAATATTATTCTGCGCGATGTTTTGCGTTCAGTACATGCGCGTACACCGCAGGCGTTAAAGCAAGTCATACAGATGACCTTTGAAAGTTGCGGTTCTGAATTAAGTTTTAGAAAGATTGCTGCTGTTATGGGTTTAACTGTAGATACCGTTAAATCTTATCTGGAAGCAGCCGAAGAAGCATATTTATTATTTTCTTGTCCATATTTTTCTTTTTCAGAAAAGAAACGGCTGCTTAGACAAAGAAAATATTATCCTATAGATCCAGGTTTACGTCGTGCCGTTATAGGCGCAGGGGGACAAGATCTAGGGAAAAGTTTAGAGTTATTGGTATTTCTGCACCTGAAAAAAATGTATGGCCAAGTTTTTTATTGGCAAGAACGCAACCAAGGTGAAATCGATTTTGTAGTGTTAGATGGCAGTGCAATCATACCGTATCAAGTTTCTTGGAAGGGGATAGCTCCTAGACATGAAAAAGCTTTAGAAAGTTTTTATCAATTGTTTCCCAATGCCAAAGAGGCTATTTTTATAAATAGCGAGAATGCAGCAGAGTTTTTGTAGTTTACCCCAAAAACGCTACTATAGCTTTTGCCAACTCATCAAATTGTGGGTTATACAAGAATTCATTTTTTTTAGGGTCGCGGTAACTGCCATTTACGCCATAGTATCCATTCTCAGGTGAAATGGGTAAGCCATTGTGTCTTAGCACATAAGGTGGAGTTTCAGGAAAAAGATCACTTAACGAATGAATTCTGAGATCATTATTCGTGTTTAAACCTTTGTGATGTATAACACAACGGCTGTCTGCTGAAGCATAACGCCTAAAAAATTGTTCGCAGGTTTTAGCTGAAATGACCTGATCACTGTTAGAAAAGGCCATAAAAAGTTTTGTATTCAAATACTTTTTTTGACACATTTTTTTAAGAACATCGCGCCCCAAGCGATAAACTTCGGGGACAGGTTGTGCGGCAAAAGAACGATATTTGCTGTAATTGTCTTCATTATTTTTTGCAAGCCAGGGGGAGATTTTAGCAATCAACGGTGATATCGGGGCTGCAATATTTTTGATTTTAAGTGCGGGCGCTAGCGTAATAAGTCCCTTAATGTTCATATGCGGATGTCTTAGGTGATAATCTAAACACAATAAGCCACCAGTAGACATTCCACCTAAATACAATTCATCTATGCTGTCTTTTAAAGCATTCACCGCAAAGTCGATTGCTTGTTGCCAAGATTGGCGATGAATATGGAGTAAATCTCCAGGCACTGTGCCGTGTCCGGGCAATAGTATGCTGTAGACTAAAAAGCCTTGCTGATAAAAAAAATGTCCTAAGTCTCTTAGACTAAAAGGAGAATTGTATAGACCGTGGACCAACAATACTGCGCGTTTTTTGTTGGGGCTATTTTCTTTAGGCAACCACATGAAGGGCGCATTGGCATCGATGATTTTTTCACAATAATCGCTGTGTAGGTCTAGGCGCGCTAAGCGGATTTTTTTACGAATGTGATCTATATAGTCGGCAAAGTCGTTGCCTTTAAAGTCGAAGTCTGAATTGTAGCCTGAGGGTTGATAGTATTTTTCGTTCATTTAAGCCAACCGCAAATATTTTTCATGTAATTTCTCCACCGCATCCACCAACGCTGTCAAATCGCCTTCATTCACTATAATATCATCTGCATGGGCTAAACGTTCTTCACGACTGATCTGTGCTTGCAACATGTTTTCTATCATATCTTTATCTAAGTTATCGCGTATTTTTAAACGTTTTATTTGCGTTTCTACGCTGACATCCACGACCAAAATTCTATTGATCTCCGGATGTGGCCAGGTTTCGATTAACAAAGGGACCACATGAATACAATAAGGGGAATTTGCCTTAAGACTACAAGCAATCATTCTATCCCGTATTAAGGGATGCAATAATTTTTCTAACCAGATGCGTTTCTCAGGGTTATTGAAGACAATTTGCCGCAGTTTGGCCCGTTCAATCTGTTGCTCAGCACCGATAATATTCTTGCCAAAATAAGTAATTATGGCGTCATAAGCACTTTCTCCAGGTAATATGACCTCTCTAGCAATGACATCGGCATCGATGATGGTCACGCCATGTTTTGCAAATAGATCCGCCACAGTGGATTTACCACTGGCAATGCCGCCGGTTAAGCCTACGCGGTACATTATGGCCCAACCCAGTTGTAGAACCATTGTATCCAATGCGGATAAATGATGACACTAAACCCAGCCAAGCATAAGTAGGGGCCAAAGGGTATAGGCTTTTGCATGCTATGGCGGCGAAATAATATAAGAATAATTCCCACTATCGCGCCTATCACCGATGACAATAACAATATGAAGGGTAGAGTTTGCCAGCCCATCCAAGCTCCCAATAAGGCCAATAATTTATAATCGCCTTGCCCTATGCCTTCACGATGCCGTAGTAATTTGTATGCACCGCCTACTAGCCATAATAATAAATAACCCGCAATGGCGCCTAAAATAGCATCTGCCGGCGTGATGAAAGACACACTTAAACTGAAGGCTAATCCTAGCCATAGCAGAGGTAGCGTTATATTGTCAGGTAAAATTTGCTCGTCTAAATCGATAAAAGACAAAGCGATTAAGCCTAGGCTCAATAGGCTAAAACCTAATGTCGCCAGAGTAAAGCCATGCACTAAAAAAACCGACAATAGAATAACGGCCGTTAATGCTTCTACCAACGGATAACGATAACTGATTTTTACCTTGCAACTGCGGCAACGGCCTTTTTGCAAGATAAAGCTCAATACGGGAATGTTTTGCCACGGCGCTATGGGGGTTTTACAGCTTGGACAATGGGAGGCTGGCCACCATAGACTGAGTTTTTCTACTTCATCCGTATTTTCAGTTTGGTTCAGGAATGCTAGACATTCTTGTTGCCATTGACGCATCAACATTTTCGGTACTCTGTAAATGACTACGTTTAAAAAGCTACCGAATAGCAAACCTAAAACAAGAATTATCCCAAATTGCAGAGGAAAAGAACTGCATATTAAATACCATGTTTCTATCACTGTATGACTGCTCCTAGTTTAAATAAGGGTAAATACAGGGCGATGACCAGACCACCTATTAATACCCCTAAGATTAGCATAAGTAGGGGTTCTAGTAACGTACTTAAATTATCAACCGCATGATTAAGGTCTTCTTCGTACAGATCGGCGACCTTGCCTAGCATTAATTCCAGCGAGCCGGCGTCTTCGCCTACACCCACCATTTGCACCACTAAGGGCGGAAATAAATGGGTATTGTTCATGGCTCGTTGGATCTTTAAGCCCTCTGAAACTTCATCGCGTATATCTAGCGTTGCTTTGCTGAAGACTGCATTGCCAGTAGCCGCCGCCACCGATTGCAAGGCATCGACCAGGGGCAATCCCGCGGCAAAAGTGGTGGCTAAGGTGCGCGCAAATCGTGCAATGGCCGCTTTTTCTAAAATATTTCCGATGATAGGAAGCCGCAAGGAAAGCTTATCCACTTTTGCGACAAAGTTACTGTTTTTTTGATAGCTGTTTTTAAGTAGATATAAACTTAGTCCAAAGCCAATAAGGGCAATCCAGCCATAGTGTCTTAAGGCATCGGATAGGGCGATGACGGCGCGGGTGGCTGCAGGCAGTTCGGCATTAAAGCCGTCGAAGACTTGTTTAAAAGTGGGGATGATAAACACCAATAACCCGGCCGTGATTAAGAAGGCAATGCTGATGATGGCAACGGGATAGGTCAGCGCTTTTTTGATTTTCTTCTTTAATGATTCGCTTTTCTCGGCGTAACTGGCGACGCGATCTAACATTTGATCTAAAGAGCCAGCTTGTTCACCCGCGGCTAATAGATTGCAGCTTAAGGAACTAAAGCTAGTCGGATAGTGACGTAAGGCTTTAGAAAAAGAAGTGCCGCTTTCTATGTCTTTTTTAAGAGCCAATAGCATGGTTTTGCCCAGAATATTCACTTGTGCTTGTGCCACCATTTCTAAGGATTGCACCACGGGAATACCCGCATTGAGTAGGGTAGACAGTTGACGCAATAAAAGGGCATTGTCCTTAGCCGTTAATTTTTTGCCGCGAGTTCCGGCAAATAAGCCATTTGTTTTCTTTTTAATCGATTGCAAAATGATACCTTGTCTACGGATTTGGGCTTTTGCGTAGATTAAATTGGCCGCCGACAGTTCGCCACTTAATTTTTCACCTTTAGCATTGTGGCCGCGCCAAAGGTATTGTTCTGATTTTATTTTTTTGTTCATTTTCTTTACCCACCCTCACCATTAAATTACGTAAAATAATGTAAAATTACGTAACACGATTTATCTCTTCTAAACTAGTTAATCCCTCACTCACACGATTTAACCCAGAACGGCGCGGGGTTTGTAAGCCCTCGTTTAAGGCCATCTGCACAATATTCAATGAATTGCCACCGGTCATAATACATTCCGCTAGAGCATTAGAGATGGGCAGTAGCTCATAAAGGCCAATACGGCCCGTATAGCCGAAATGGCAACGTTGGCAACCCGCGCTGTGTGCGCTAAATAACGTAAAATCACCGCATAATTCATCTACATTAAAGCCCATTTCCAGCAAGCTTTTCTCTGGGATTTCTATAGCCTGCTTACATTCATTGCATAAACGTCGTGCTAAACGTTGTGCCACGATCAAAGACACCGAAGTGGCGACATTGAAAGCTGGTACGCCCATATTGAGCAAACGCGTTAGCGTTTCGGCGGCGCTATTGGTATGTAAGGTAGATAAAACCATATGGCCCGTTTGTGCGGCTTTGATGGTAATTTCAGCCGTTTCCAAGTCACGGATTTCGCCTACCATAATAATATCCGGATCTTGGCGTAAAAAAGCACGCAAGGCAGCGGCAAAATCTAAGCCCGCTTTTATATTCACATGCACTTGATTAATGCCAGTAATATTCATTTCCACCGGATCTTCAATGGTAGAAATATTGACTTCTTCGGTATTTAAAATACTTAATGCAGTGTATAAAGAAACCGTTTTGCCGCTGCCCGTAGGGCCTGTGACTAATACCATCCCTTGTGGTTTTTGAATATGTTGTAGAAATAAGTGTTGCTGTTTTTCTTCCAAACCCAGTTGGGCGATGCCTATGTGGGTAGCTGCGGGATCTAACACTCGTATCACGACCTTTTCGCCGCTGATGGTAGGGCAGGTGTTGATGCGAAAATCTAAAGATTTTTCTGGTGATAGCGCCATTTTGAAGTGGCCATCTTGCGGTAAGCGGCGTTCGGCTATATCCAGTTGTGCAATGACCTTCAAGCGCGCGCTGATGCGGGGCGATAAGGCCTGTGGTGGACGGGCGGCTTCATACAATACGCCATCTCGCCTATAGCGTATGCGATAACTGTTTTCAAAAGGTTCAAAGTGTATATCGGACACCTTATTGTGTATTGCTTCTAGCAAAATTTTATTGACAAAGCGCACTATGGGAGCATCGTCACCCTCGTTGAGGCTGCTTTCTACAGGGATATCGTGATCGTCTAAATGGGCTTCTAAAACTGTGCCTGCGTGATGGCTTAATAATTTGTCTATGAGACGGGTTAGTTTATTTTTTTCGACCAAAATGGGCTGTGTGTTTAAGCCGGTTTTAAATTTAAGCTCATTTAATGCCGTTAAAGAAGAAGGATCCGCTATGGCCACATCTAAGCGTTCGTCTCGTCTATGCAAAACCAGCATACGATGTTGTCGCATGAGTTTCTCATCGATGAAATCCATGGGAATTTGAGCCAGATCATAGGCATTTAAATCGATAAGCGGCAGGCCAAATTTCTCACTGGTTGCAATCGTTGCAGCCAGCGAGGGGTGTACAGTTTCCATTTTAAGGCATTAAATTAGCACAACTCATGCCCACTGGTTTTACAACCACTGTTTGGATCGACGGCCCAACTGATGGTGCCATCGGTAGTGTTGTATGTAGGGATTAAGATATAAGTATCCGCAGCTGTCATGGGGGCTTCATCCCAAGGCGTGGCGGTGATGACACAAGCATCGGATACGCCAACTCCAGCCGTTTTTTGCGTCGCACTGGGTGCGCTAGCGGCTACAGCGGTACAAGCAGTCTTACCTGCAGCGATGATTTGTGACGAAACATCCGATTTTTTAGCCGAGGCCGCATGTTGCACTTGTGTAAACCGGGCTTTAGCAGCGTAATTACCGTATTGCGGGATAGCGATGGCCGCCAAAATGCCGATAATGGCAATGACGATCATGATTTCAATCAAAGTGAAACCTTTTTGAACAAAACTGATATGCTTTAACATAATAATTCCTCTGATGGGGGAATTGTTTCAATAATTGCTCAAGATTAAACCTAAGCCACCTACAGGCATACAAAGGGCGCAATTAGAATTTTAGCGTACTGCCGTACTTTGTCCATGCCAGGATAGAGTATTGATTTATTGGCGTATTTTGTCAAGAGGGATGAACTGATTTTTAAAATGAAAAAGCACCGAAACAAGAATAAGTTTCGGTGCTTTAAATTCTGTTTAAGATGCAAAATTCCGAGCCGCGACCGTCAGGGAGCGGAAAATGAACGAATAACAGGAGTGACCCGGCTCCGCTCGGAGAATAATTAGATATTTTTAAGTCAATCATACAGAGATTTCTTAAATAGAATTGGCGGTTTTAAGATTCTTCAGCTCCTGAGCTCTTTTGTGTTTTAAGAATGCACGAGTTTTATACCGTTCTCTTTCGCAAAGAAGGAATTTTTGGTAAAAAGGTTACATATTATTATGCTAGGTTGTGCAAAAAGTATCTTTTTTGTGATCGATAAATGAACTTTTTTTACCTTAAAGGTAACAAAGTGTTTTTAAAATAGTCCAATGAGTTGTACGAGAAATCTCAAAAAACCGATCAAAAAACTGCCGTTAAAGATGTAACCCATTGATTTTCATTAGAATTGTTCAGTAAGATGTCTGTTGGTCGACCGGGTAGAGCGCTTGTGGTTGTAAAGAGTATGCACTATCCTAAGGACAAGTGTACAGGATGTACATGTTCATGGAAGCACAGCGCGTAAGGATTACGCATTCAGGGAAGATTACGATACAGAAGGATCTGTATCATTCAAGGACGGTAACACAGTGCACGGATAAGCACGACGCAGGGATGCAAAACGATATACAGGGATGTATGCGTTCAGGGAAGATTGACTATGCTTAAGGATAAGCAAAAGTCCATCGTTCAGGGACGCAGGGGCGGGGCAAAGGACGGTTTTTACCGTCCTTTGTTTTTTTGGGATCTAAAACGGAATATCGTCATCAAACATTTTGCTGCTGCCTGCATTCAGGTTCATATCTGCAGCGGGAGGAGGATTTGATCTAGCACCGGCATTCTGCTGGGCAAAACCACCACCTACGTCGGCACCTGGAGCGCCTAAACGATCTAGCATTTGCAATTCATCACCATAAATCTCGGTCGTGTAGCGATCTTGGCCACTTTGATCTTGCCATTTGCGCGTACGAATTTTGCCTTCTACATAAATCTTAGAACCTTTTTTCAAGTATTCGCCAGCGATTTCTGCCAGACGTCTATAAAAAACCACACGATGCCATTCAGTGCGTTCTTTATTTTCA
>JAJXVU010000024.1:0-9849 GCA_021781965.1 Pseudomonadota bacterium | reverse complement strand
CACCCGTTTCTTTGTCTTTCCAGCCCTCACTAGTGGCTACAGATAGATTGGCTACAGCTTCACCATTGGTCATATAACGAACTTCTGGATCGGCGCCTAAGTTGCCAATTAAAATTACTTTGTTGATACCACGTGCCATTGCTATTTTCCCCTAAATATATAAAAAATATCTTCTCGTTCATTAATCGGTCTGTATAAGCTCTCATTATGCTTAAACGCTAAAGAAGGGCGCCTTACGAGGTGTCCCTACAAGCTATCTGTTTCTACGGCGGTGTCGTCATTATTTTCTACAGATCTTTTCCGCATGAAGCTTAGTGTAAACCAAATTACGGCTAAACCCAAGCCCAGCATAAAGACACTGGTGCTGCTTACATGACCGTATAAAAAACCACCTACGGCGCCGCCACAAAATATGCCTAAAAATTGACAGCTAGAATAAATGCCCATGGCAGCACCTTTTTGTGCTGGAGGCGCGGTAGTTGAAATTTGTGCAGGTAACTCAGCTTCTAAGACGTTAAAAGCAATGAAGAACAATATCAAATTCGCGGCGATGGACCACAACTGGCTGTGAAAGAAAACAAACAATAATTGACTCAGGGCTAACACGCCGATCATGATGGGTAACAGGACATGGGCTTTTTTCGTGCGATGCGTATAGATGATAATCGGTATGGCTACGGCAAAGGCACAAGCGACGATCACTAAATAGAATAAGGGGCTAGGGTGATTCTTTGGCATCAGGCTATTTAATAATAGCGGCACAATGACAAAATTGGCCGTTAAAATAGCGTGCTGGCTAAAAATTCCGAAGTTTAATTTTAATAAAGATCTGTTTTTGAATAGAACCGGCAATTGCTTTAAGTGCGGTTTTAGGCTTTCGTGAATGCGGTTGGACAAAGGATCGGGTACTTGCGTATGTAAAATGATGATACCAAATAAGGCCAGTAGTGCGGTGAGCAGAAAAATACCCTGTACGCCAAAATAAATACTGACTATGGGCCCAACCACCAAGGCCAAGGAAAAAGAAAGCCCTATCATCATGCCCATGACTGCCATGGCCTTGGAACGTTGTTCTTCTCGAGTGAGATCGGCCATTAGGGCGATTAAGGTACTGCCTATAGCGCCACTGCCTTGCAGGGCGCGGCCTAGAATAATGCCCCCTATAGAATCCGACAAAGTGGCAACAATACTGCCGATGGCAAACAGTATTAGGCCAAAGGTGATGATGCGCTTGCGGCCAAAACGGTCGGATAATAGTCCGAAGGGCAGTTGTAACAGGGCTTGGGTTAAGCCGTAGATGCCTAGGGCAATGCCTATATTGCTGGCGGTGGCGCCAGGCAAATGCAGTGCGTATACACTGAAAGTAGGTAAAATCATGAACAAACCTAATAGGCGTGTAGCAAAAATGCCACCTAAGGCTATGGTAGAGCGGCGTTCATTCGGAGTCATTGCGTATATTTTGCTCATGTTGTATTCTTGCTTCGCTCGCAGTAGGATGTTGTTAAGTCCAATATTATATCAAAAAAAGGAACAATAATGAATTCCATAATCATTCGCGGTGCCAGAACCCATAATTTAAAAAATATAGATCTAAGCATACCGCGAGATCGCTTGATTGTAGTTACGGGATTGTCGGGTTCGGGCAAGTCATCGCTGGCCTTTGACACCTTATATGCCGAAGGACAGCGTCGTTATGTAGAATCCTTATCTGCCTATGCGCGGCAATTCTTGTCGGTTATGGAAAAACCCGATGTAGATCACATCGAAGGTTTATCGCCTGCGATTTCTATAGAGCAAAAAGCAACCTCACACAATCCGCGTTCAACCGTAGGCACTATCACCGAGATTTATGATTACCTACGTTTATTATTTGCCAGAGTGGGGCAGCCGCATTGCCCTAAACACAAAACCGAATTAAAAGCGCAAACTGTCAGCCAAATGGTGGATCAAATTTTAAATCTGCCCGTAGATACCAAGATCATGTTATTAGCACCCGTGGTGGCGGCGCGTAAGGGTGAGCATGTTAAATTATTAGAGGGCTTGCGCGCCGAAGGTTTTGTGCGCGCACGCATTAATGGCGAGTTAATAGAATTAGATCGTTTACCCACGCTGGCCTTAAGACAAAAACACAGCATCGAAGTGGTGGTTGATCGCTTAAAGATCCGCGACGATCTACAAATACGCTTATCTGCTTCTTTGGAAACCGCTTTGACCAAAGCCAATGGCATAGTCAAAATTGCTTTTATGGATGAGCCGGATCGGGAGGAATGGTTATTTTCCTCTAAATTTTCTTGTCCACATTGTGGTTTTAGTCTAAGCGAATTGGAACCCCGTTTGTTTTCTTTTAACAATCCTTTAGGCGCTTGTGTGGCTTGCGATGGGCTAGGAGTAGAACGCTTCTTTGATGAGAAACGTTTGTTGGAAGATGAAAACCTCAGTTTAGCTGAAGGTGCCATACGCGGCTGGGGTGAGGGCAACCCATATTATTTTTCTGTTTTGCAATCCTTAGCCGCGCACTATGATTTTTCATTAACCGTGCCCTATAAGAAATTAAGCAAGAAAGTCAAAGATATTTTATTTCAAGGTGCAGGTAAAGACAAAATTGTATTTAAATATGTGAGTGCCAGTGGGCGTAAATTTCAGCATAAGCAAGTCTTTGCCGGTATTATTCCCTTGATGGATAAACGCTATAAAGAAACTCAGTCTGATACGGTACGCCAAGAATTGGCAAAATATTTAAGCATAGAGCCTTGTCAGCAGTGCCAGGGTAGTCGATTAAAACCTGAAGTGGTGCATATTTTAATAGAGGGACAATCGATTGCTGATATCGTCAGTTTGTCTATAGAAAAAGCGTATCAATTTTTTAAAGAGTTGGTATTGACGGGCTATAGAGGGGAAATTGCCAATAAGATCCAAAAAGAATTGTTGGAGCGTTTGGGCTTCTTAAACAATGTAGGCTTAGATTATTTGAGCTTATCGCGTAGTGCTGAAACCTTATCGGGTGGCGAAGCGCAACGTATACGCTTGGCAAGTCAGATTGGCGCGGGCTTAGTCGGTGTGACTTATATTTTGGATGAACCTTCCATAGGTTTGCATCAGCGTGACAATGGTCGTTTGTTGCAAACGCTAACACGTTTACGCGATTTAGGTAATACCGTCATTGTCGTTGAACACGATGAAGAAGCGATACGCATGGCGGATCATATTGTTGATCTGGGGCCCTATGCTGGTAGTCATGGCGGGGAGATCGTCGCCGAGGGTACTGTGGAAGATATCATCAAAGCAAAACGTTCTTTAACCGGTGATTATTTAGCAGGCCGTAAAAAAATTTCGAATCCAGAAAAACGCACGCCCAATGATAAAACGAAACAAGTCGTGGTGCATGGTGCTAAGAGTCATAACTTAAAAAACATTACGGTCTCTATACCCGTAGGCTTATTGACTTGTGTGACGGGGGTGTCGGGTTCAGGTAAATCGACTTTGATCAATCATACTGTCTATCCTTTGGCGGCCAAACATTTGAATCGCGACAGCACGTTGAATGCAGGTGTGTATGACAGCGTGGATGGCCTAGAACATTTTGATAAAGTGATCAACATCGATCAAAGCCCTATAGGGCGCACACCGCGTTCCAATCCTGCGACTTATACCGGTTTGTTTACCCCTTTAAGAGAATTATTTGCGGGTACTCAAGAAGCCAGAGCGCGGGGTTATGCCGTAGGCCGTTTTAGCTTTAATGTCAAAGGTGGCCGCTGTGAGGCGTGTCAGGGCGATGGCTTAATCAAAGTGGAAATGCATTTTTTACCGGATATCTATGTGATGTGCGATATCTGTCATGGCAAACGGTATAATCGCGAAACCTTGGAGATTTTTTACAAAGGCAAAAACATACATCAAGTATTGGATTTTACGGTGGAAGAAGCACGCGAATTTTTTGATGCCATTCCAGTATTAGCGCGTAAATTACAAACCTTGATCGACGTGGGATTGTCTTATATCAGACTAGGACAAAGTGCCACGACCTTATCCGGCGGCGAAGCGCAACGCATTAAGCTTGCTAAAGAATTATCGAAGCGCGATACGGGCCGTACGTTGTATATATTAGATGAACCGACTACGGGGTTGCATTTTCACGACATTCAACAATTGTTAACCGTGTTGCATGAATTGCGTAATCGAGGCAATACCTTAGTGGTGATTGAACACAACTTAGATGTGATTAAAACCGCAGATTGGTTGATCGACCTAGGCCCCGAAGGTGGCGACAAAGGCGGTTATGTATTAGCAACCGGCACGCCGGAAGATGTGGCGAAAGTAAAAGCGTCGTATACAGGGCAGTTTTTGCAGGGATTATTAGGAGTATAAAAAAGTGATCGTGATTCGCTCCTTAAATTTTAACAGCGCTTGCTGCTTGTGGGCAGCAAGCGCTGTTTTTTTGTATCTTTATGCAGTCTTTGTTGCTCTAGGCAACGCTAGTGTATCGTCTAGTTTCTCCTTTGGCAGCCATTGAATGTAAGAGGTAGGTTCAGGTTCAGTATAGTGAAAACCATGGGGATTGCCAGAATAATTTTGATTTCCTTCTTCAAACTCCCACAAGTCCGACACGGTTTTGTTTTTAAATATTTCTTCTATATCTTCGCGGTCATCGGGCATTATGTCAACAGGAGTGTTACGGTAGATATCTGTTTGGCTGGGATCGGCACCATGCTTGAGTAACAGCTCTATCATAGCCGCGTCCCCCTTTCTAACCGCTAAATGGAGAGGGGTGGAGTCGCTGTAATGCATAAAATTGATATTAACGCCCTGATGGATTAAAGTTTTTACTAATTGGTAGTCAAGCTTGTTTACAGCATCATACAAAACGCTCTCATACAAAAAAGCTTCAGCTTTATCAAAAGGTACTGGCTTTTGAGACAGAATGACAACGCGTAATTTCATCCTCATAATCGAAAAGTCCATCAATTCCTGGTATAGATGATTGAGCCCGCAATTATTTTATTTTAGGGTTAGATTCATCCCAACTACTCAAAGGTAGTATATGGTTGTTGATATATTCTGCTGTTACTATATCTAATTTTCTGCGGGTTAAATTCAATTCTGTTGCTGACATAATATTACCTTCTATTGATTAAATTGAGTGAAAATTGTACCACTGTCGATAATAGAATTCAAGAGAATAGGTGTTTAAATGTAAGCATTTGATTTTATTGAAGAAAAATGAATTTTTCTCAAGGGCACATACGAATGGGTGAGACAAACCTTAATTATTATTCAAACTCGCCTGCACTTCTTCCATCTGTGCTTTTATCTTTGCCTTGTTGATGTCTGAATTATTCGGTAAAGCCTGCGCCATTTTTAATTGATCCAAAGCTTGCCTAGGTGCGCCCATACTCATAAGATAAGCGGCGCGTGTTTGATAGGCATCAGAGATAAAACCGGCGCGTCCTTGAGCTTGAGATAATAATTGATAGGGGATAGGATCATCGGGATCATCCAATTGATGTTGACGCAACAGATCCAAAGCCAATTTTGGTTGATTGTTTTCCATCAACGTAAAAGCGTAATAATAAACAATAGGATAATTGTCCGGATCGGCGGCATGTAATTTAGCGAATTCATCCAAAGCCAGTTTCGATTGCTTGTTGAGAGCATAACTGCGGCATAGAGCAATGCTGATCCATAAGTTATTAGGATTTTGCTGATGCAATCGTTCCAATATAGGTAGCGCTTTAGCAGGATTACCCTCATTTTTCAAAGCAATCGCATAACCATATTCAACGGCAGGTCGTTGGGCGGGTGGTGTTTTAGGTAATTCTTTTTCATATTGCGTTACCAAACCATGGCGATTGCTCGCAGTTAATGCGCGCAAATGATTTTGCAGAAAGTCAAAACCAGGATCTTCTCGATAAGCTTTAGGGGGAAAATGGCTGGCGCGACTTTGGCTCTCTGCGATACGATTTGTGGTTAAAGGGTGAGTGCTTAAGAATTCGGGCACGGTGCCGTAAAGCTGTTGGCTGCGTTGTAGGGTTTCAAAAAAATTGGGCATGCTTTTGGGATCAAAATTAGCATCATACAATACCTGCATGCCTATGTTGTCTGCTTCTTCTTCATTGCTGCGCGAAAACGTCAACATGCTTTGCTGTGCACCGGCCATGGTGGCGGATATAGCACCAGCACCCGCATTGGGATTGTAAGCGCCGATGGCGATAGAAGCTAATAAACCCGCTAATGCAGATAGTTCCACATTTTTTGCTTTTTCCATGGAGCGCGCTAGATGGCCTTGAGTCACGTGGCTGATTTCGTGTGCGAGTACAGCGGCGACTTCGCTTTCATTTTTAGCCTGTGTGATTAGCCCGCTGTTAATGCCTACATATCCCCCTGGGCCTGCAAAAGCATTGATATCAGGGTTTGCCAGCACAAAAAAATGAAAAGTCTGGCCATTGGTTTTAGAAGCTTTGACCAGGCGGTTGCCTAGGGTATCGATGTATTCGTTGGTTAAAGGGTCATCTATTACCTGGCCGCTGGCTTTAATAGCCAGAAAAAACTGCTTTCCTAATTCAGCCTCTTGCAAATCGCTGAGTGTAGGAGCGTTATTATCGGTTATGGACGGCAAGGGGATATCGGCGTAGGCGGTTTGAAGGTATAATGAGCTCACTAGACTTAGGCTCAAGCATAGTAGTAGGCGCTTTAATAGGTTTAGAAAAGACATAATTAAGTTCAGCTGCTCTGATGAGTTAATTCACATTATAGTGCATTTTTAGAGAAAGTACATCATCGCAGCGGGAGGATAATCAGAGCCGCGACCGTCAGGGATCGGATAAATTTGAAAAAACCGCTCCCCGATGGCCGCGGGTCAGAGAATTCATTATATGACAAATAACAGCGAAATTGTTCTAGACATCAGGGGCTTGATTTGCCCTTTACCTTTACTCAAGGCCAAACAAGCCTTAAAAAAGCTGTCTGCAGAAGATTTGCTGCGTATTTGGGTAGATGATAAGGCCAGCATAGACGATTTGCGCTTATTGTTCAGCGCTGCTGATGTGTTGTTGGTTAAAGAAGCACCTACGGCAACGGGCTATTATTTTCTGATTCAAAAGAAGGCATAAATATGTTAAATATTTTACAAGTTTGGTATAAGCGCTATCTATCTGAGCCACAGGCCGTTTATTTGCTGATTGCCATTGTGGTTATTTTAGTTTTTATGGCCTATTTAAGCGAGTTATTTGCACCTTTATTTACCAGTCTAGTCATCGCTTATTTATTAGAAGACATGGTGGACCGTCTAGAGAAATGGCATTGGCCGCATTGGTTGGCGGTGAGCGCGGTATTTCTATTTTTTATCAGCTTGTTGGTTTTAGGCTTATTGGTATTGCTGCCGTTATTATGGCAACAAGCATCTGCTTTATTGCTAGAGCTTCCAGCCATGTTGGGCCGTGGTAGCCGCTTTTTGACGGCATTACCTACGCGTTATCCCGATTTAATTTCGACAGATCAATTTAACTCTATAGTGGCTACCCTAAAAACAGATGCTTTAAGATATGGGCGAGTCATTTTAACTATTTCGGTAGCTTCTATCCCTACGCTGATCGCCTTAGCTATCTATTTAGTGTTGGTACCTATGCTGGTCTATTTATTCTTGTTAGATAAGGCCGGTATTACGGCCTGGTGCAACCGTTATTTACCTAAAGACAAAACCACTATTTCAGCCATTTGGCACGAAGTCGACGTGCAATTGGGGAATTATATACGAGGCAAATTACTGGAAGTGGTTATTGTTACCATAGTAGCCTTCATTATGTTTTCATTATTAAATTTAAATTACACGGCTTTATTGTCTGTACTGGTTGGTTTATCCACTTTGATCCCTATTGTAGGGGCGGTGATGGTATCGGTGCCGGTAGTTTTAGTCGCTTTTTTAGAATGGGGCTGGGGATCATCTTTGCTGTATTTATTGATCGCTTACAGTGTGTTATTAGCAATAGATGCCAATGTATTGGTACCTTTGTTGTTTTCTGAAGCGGTTAAAATTCATCCTGTTGCCATCATCATTGCCATTTTATTCTTCGGCGCTATCTGGGGCTTCTGGGGAATTTTCTTTGCCATTCCCTTGGCTATTTTATTGAAAGCCTTACTACAATCGTGGCCGCGTGTGGGGTGTCTAGCAAAGGAAAGAAAGGGGGAAATAATGCCCCCTTAGGGTTTGCTAAAGACGGCAATGATTTAGGAGGGCTTACTTACTTCTATGCACTAGCTCTAACACGTCCTCTACGACCTCCTTAAGTGGCAGCCATTGGATGTAAGAACTAGCCGGTTGTAAATGGGGATTGAAAAAGCCGTTTGAATTATCAGCTAAGGGTGGGTTGTTATATTCTTCCCAAATAGTATGCATCTTGGCCTTCTGTTCAAATTTTGTCAGTGTTTCAGAGCTGTAATTGCCTGTGCTCTTGGCTAAATCTAATAGCGTGTTAACTTTGTTATATTTAATCGTAACATCCGCGCCGTGCTCAATTAAAAATTTTACAATTTTCGTTTGTCCCTCTGTTATAGCCCAAAATAATGGAGATTTATTTTCTTTATTTATAACGTTAACATTAGCGCCATGCTCAATCATAAGCGTTATTCGCAATAGTTTTTCTTCGGGTGTAAGAAGAGAACGAATCACATAATATATGAGGGTCTCCCCCTCTCGAGGGCATAATATAGCGTTAATATCAACTCCCTTCGCAATCAATATGTGTATTATTTCTTTATTCATATTGCGAATAGCGGTATTTAGCAAAAATATCTTTGCGCCATCATTTTCATGATCAAACGCCCCACGCTCTAGTAAGAGCTTTATTACGGCGGTATTATTATTTGAAATAGCACTAAATAAAGGAGTTTTATTGCCGTATTTACTATCCTGTTTTAGTTCTGCTCCGTTTTCTAGCAACAATAGCACTGCTTCTATTTGACCATTCTCAATGGCCGCGTATAATGCGGCATTGATACTCTTAGTATCGGCGCCTTGTTCAATTAAAAGCCTTGCTACTTCTATGTGCCCCTGTCCACTAGCCCATTCTAGCGGTAAGCTTGTTCCCAAAGCTTGCTTAGCATGATTGAGATCGGCACCCTTTTCAAGTAAAAGTTTGACGATTTGCAAGTAGCCCTTGTTTACCGCGTACCATAGTGGTGTTCGGCCATCGCTATCTTTTTGATCGACATTGACATTATATTCCAGTAAAACTTTGACTGCGTCTAGGCTGCCCTGTAGACTAGCCCAACCTAGCGGTAGCTTCCTTTCGGAATCTTGCTTAGCATGATTGAGATCGGCACCCTTTTCAAGTAAAAGTTTGATGATTTGCGCGTGGCCCTTGTTTACCGCGTACCATAGTGGTGTTCGGCCACCGCTATCTTTTTGATTGACATCGATATTATATTCCAGTAAAAATTTGACTACGTCTATGTGGCCATATTTAGCCGCTGCACGTAGAAGAAAGTTGATCTTACCAAATTGGTTAATTAAGAATCTTGCTGTTTTTTCATGGCCTCTGGATATAGCATGATAGAGCGGGGTTTGGTGATTGTTGTTAATTGGATTGAGTTTCACACCATTCTTATGAAAAAATTGGACTATTTCTATGTGACCATTGAGTGCCGCTAAATGCAACGCGGTTTGACCATATGCATCAACTAGATTAAGGTCGATATTTTTTTTACAGAGAAGTTTTACTATTTCTATATGACCATTGAGGGCGGCCCAATGTAATGGTGGTTGACCAGTATTTTTAATCCACTTTGAATTTAGCTCTTCAATAGATATGTCATTGATTAAGTGTGCTATTAATTCATCATATAGTTTATTATTTA
>JAJXVU010000023.1 GCA_021781965.1 Pseudomonadota bacterium | reverse complement strand
CCCCCACCCCAACCCCTCCCCCTACGCCTATTCCAACCTCTGCCCCGCAGCCAACCCCTACGCCTACGCCGAAGCCGACCCCTACGCCGACGCCAAGGCCCACACCTACGCCGAAGCCGACCCCCACGCCGACGCCAAGGCCAACGCCTACACCGAAGCCGACCCCTACGCCGCCAATTGCCTTCCTAGCAAGGCAGGGTCGAGAACGTTTTGGCTTATTGGGAAGGATAGATATTTCTACGCAAGCAGACCTAAAGCAGCAGGATAAAAAAGGCTTGGTGGAACAAAGCTCCTCTGGATCTTTTAACGTGACGAAACCTTAATGAGGGTGTAAAGCGGAATATTCAAAGCTAAGAGCAGCAGAGAGGTTGACGAAGCTAATAGCGATATATTGCATTTTAAGTGGGAGAATTTTTTGGATGACTATGATTAATAGCGTTTGCCAAGATGCTCTGCCAAAGTTGCCATTGACTGAAATGGAAATAGGTATTTTAGATCTATTAGTAAAAAACTTAAGAAGCCCTGAGAAAAATTTATCTCATTATATTATTAAGATAGCAAGGCTCGGCAGTTATTTAGCACGAGTATCCGATCCGCCTCCTGGGAATCTGGTTATGTGGAGAGGACTTAACAGGCTAGCAGATATTGCTTTTGGCTTTCACTTGGCAAAAAATGTGGGTAATTGAAAGGATTATTTACCGCTTACCCATCTTTGCATGAAAAGATAGTTACTATTGCTCGATCTTTAGAATTAGAGATTTGAGAGCTAGCTGAGCCAATCAGCGATTAACCTTTATTTGTATTGAGTGAAACATGGGCAAAGAAAATGTAAGTAGGTAGAGAGGGATACCCATTAAAATAAACCTGTAACCTTGCCGTTGTCATCTATATCGATGAGTTCTGCAGCGGGAACCTTGGGTAAGCCTGGCATCGTCATGATGCTGCCGCAGATCACCACAACAAATTCAGCGCCGTGAGCGAGACGTACTTCTCTGATAGGTAAAATATGGCCTGAGGGGGCCCCTTTCAGCAAAGGATCGGCGGAAAAGGACGATTGAGTCTTGGCGATGCAAACTGGATAATGCTGATATTGTTCATTGAGTTTCTCTAGTTGTAATCGTACCTTATCATCGGCAGAGATATCAACAGCACCATAAAGACGGGTCGCAATGGTTTTGATTTTATCCCACAACGGCATCTCGTCTGGATAAAGAAAATCAAAGTTGGGTTGTGTGCTTTGATCTAGAATATCGGCTACAGCATAAGCCAGTGCTTCTGCGCCTTTGCCGCCTTCGGCCCAGTGCTTGCAAACGATGGCTGTAGTTCCCAATGCTTCAACTTTTTTCTTCAGCAATGTTATTTCAGCATCGCTGTCCGATACGAAATGGTTGATAGCGACGATGCAGGGTAGAGCGAATTGTTCCAGCATGTTGTACAAGTGTCGTTCCAGATTAACAAAGCCCGCTTCTAAAGCGTGCAGATTTTCTTCGGTTAGATTCTTAACGGCAACTCCGCCATGAAATTTCAGTGCGCGCACGGTAGCAACGAGTACAACCACATCGGGTTGCAAGCCAGCTTTACGACATTTAATATTGATAAATTTTTCAGCGCCTAGATCCGCACCGAAGCCTGCTTCGGTGACTACATAATCCGTCATTTTCAGCGCAGTCTTGGTAGCAATGACAGTATTGCAACCATGCGCAATATTGGCAAAAGGCCCGCCATGCACAAAGGCTAGGTTATTTTCCAGAGTTTGCACTAGGTTGGGACGCAGTGCGTTTTTCAGCAAGGTGGTCATTGCACCATGCGCATTCAGTTGATGTGCAAAAACGGCTTGTCCATCGTGCGTATAGCCGACTAGGATATTGCCTAGGCGTTGTTTTAATTCTTTGACCGTAGTGGAAAGGCATAGAATCGCCATGACTTCTGAAGCGGCGATGATGTCGAAACCATCTTCGCGAGGATAACCGTCCATGGTTCCTCCCAGGCCTACTATAATGTTACGCAAAGAGCGATCATTCATGTCCATCACACGTTTCCAGTGTATGCGACGACTATCCAGATTCAGGTGGTTGCCTTGATGTATATGATTGTCGATCATCGCTGCCAGTAAATTGTGGGCGCTGCCTATAGCGTGAAAGTCTCCGGTAAAGTGTAGGTTAATGTCTTCCATAGGGACTACCTGCGCATAACCGCCGCCCGCAGCACCACCCTTAACGCCGAAACAAGGCCCCAGAGAGGGTTCGCGCAAACAGATCAAAGCCTTTTTACCTATACGATTTAAAGCGTCGCCTAAGCCCACCGTAGCAGTGGTTTTGCCTTCACCAGCGGGCGTAGGGCTGATCGCCGTGACCAGTATTAGTTTCCCATTGGGACGCTCTTGAAGGCTGTCACTGTATTCTAGCGATAGTTTGGCTTTGTAATGGCCATAAGGGTCTAGATGTTCCGCTGGGATACCCAACTGTTCACGGGCCAAATCGATAATAGGTTTCATATGAGCTTGTTGGGCGATTTCGCTGTCGGACATAACGTGTACTACTTTTGTTCAAATAAGAGTATTGTATCAGTTATGGTGGGTTTTAGGTACATTAAGTTATTATTTGAAAATACCTAAAAAAATCATTGTCATCTCGACCAGGCCGTAGTACATAAGTCCCTGTGAGCCGTCATTGCGAGAATACCGTTTCACAAATCTGATACGAAAACACAGAATAAGTAACGGTATTCGAAACAAGCCAGATGATCTTCTGCAATTTTCATCAAGTTAATATTTCCTTAATATTAAAGGAGTACAATCTGACCAAATTATAAGATCAGTTACTGCATTTTTTAAATTATACAATAAGTTATTATAGCGAGGTTTATTATGTCTTATTACGGAAATATCTATATCGAAAAATTTGATATGTTTCATTCTAATGATTTCAGCAATAAAGAGCTTAAAGACCTTTTTACATATTATCAATCTATTGAAATAGAACGTAATGGTTCTCTTTACAACAGTTACTATAATTATGGTAATTACATAATAAAAAATAGCGCAGGAGGAAAAGAGATACCTCATGCCCAATTTTATATAATGATCCAAAGATTACGAGATATGCCCTCTGTCCCTCTTAATACATTCATACGCTTATTCAATACAATGTGCTCTCTCCGCAAAATTCATTACAATAATAAAACTGCGGGACAAAATTTAGATGAAATATTAGGTCTATTATTAGAAAGTATAATTAAGTTAAATTGCTCGTTCAGTGAATTGGAGAAATATTCTACATTTATTGCCAATATAGAGCAACAATCATTGCGGTTTTCAACAGCTGAGCGTTCTGTTGTTGAGGAACATTTACAGAACCTTATATGCAAATTAATTCCAGATATGCAGTTATATCACCAAGTTCTATCAAATGATCATACCGTCATTGATAAATTAGCTCAAGAAAGTAGGCCTGAGGTACTTGTAAAGAATCGTGATATACTCATTATCTTAGCGCTAAAGCTAAAAGACAATAATACTGAAATGATGAAGTATATCCTCAAGAAGATATTATTGGTTCATCCAATTGAGTTGAGAGCAATATCTAAGCCATTTTTAGATTTGCTATTATCTAACATTTCTTGTGCTGAAGATAGTACTTTTAAAAAAGAATGGCTCGAGGTTTTACTTAAGAACGCTATTTCTGATGCTGGTTTTTATAATTCCAAAATATGGCAGTGGATAAAAAATACTGAAGGCGGTATTGATTTTGTAAAAGAGTACTATCCAGTATTTTGGGTAAATTATTTGACCACTCCAATCTATTGCATAAACAGCGTCGATTACCCATTCTATCTAGATTCTCTAGCGGAAATCTGTAGAGATCATATGGATATTTTTAAGATTATTCTGATACAAGAAAAATGCTGTAACACTGTGGTTGTAAGCAATTTGCTCAAGGCTGCAGAAAAGCATTCAGACTGCAATATCAATCTAGCAATATTTTATATTTTTTATGTTTATGAATCGAACGGTACACTATTTCTTCTCGTCAATGAGTACTTTAAATGCAGATCAACCCAAAATCCACTTATCATCCCAAGAATAGAAGAAGAAGCTTTTGTTGAAAAAAACTTATTTAAACTATTAAACAGTTGTGTTAAGGAGCGGCATTATTCTAACTATTCTAGTGTGGCAAATGGTTTGCTTGATTTACTCATTGCAGAGTTAATAAAAAGATCGTCGGAAAAATGTTTTTCACAAGATGAATTTAAGTCTGTTTTTCAGTTTATTCTCAAAAATAAAGTCAATCATCCTAAGCTAAATGAATTACTCATTGCAGAGTTAATTAAAAGGTCGTCAGGAAATGGCTTTTCAGGTGATGAATTTAAACTGAATTTTGAATTTATACTACAGAATGAAATTCAACAACCTCAATTGATATTAATTTTATTAGATGAAGGCATGAAGATGAAATTTCTGAGCGTAGAGAATATTAAACGTCTTGTAAAAATGCTTGTCAAAAACAATGATAATTCTCTGTTGATATTCACTATATTAGAACAAGCCCTAGATGCAAAGCTTTTGGGGGAAAAAGATATTCAGATTTTTGCAAAAATGGCTATTGAGTATAGCAATGTATCTCTGTTGAGAAAAATTTTAAATAAATATGGTGAAGGACTTAAGTCTGTAATCGATAATGCTTTGACCGTGAAATCCGGACAGTCTGTAAATAGCCGTCGTATTATAGGATTGCTATATGCCTATAAAAATAATCAACTGCCTAAAATTTTTGAATTTGATTTCTTATTAGAAGCCTATTGTGAACATAGTTATGATATTTGGAAGGCAAGCAATGGTGCAGACCAAACTATTGTACTTACAATAAAAGCAGATATTGGAGAAAGTTCATATATAGAGGGGGCAAAGGAAGCAATATGGAAAACAGCGGGAGCTAAATTTCCGGATATTAACCCAAGAGAATCTTATCAGGAATGTCTGCAATATATTAAAACCGAATTGGTAAAGTTAGAAGGGCACGCTAGAGCTTTAGATAATCCAGCAGCACGAGACAATTTTATCCCAGATCAATTCGGCGGGAAAGTAGATCCCGCGGTGGCCAAAATGACTGATGCGCAAATTAAGATCGCACGCTATCATACGGCATTGAGACTGCTTAAGCGAGATAGAAATGATGTTGAGTATATCTATAATGAATCATATTTTGATGGCTTTGACGAAACAGTAGGATATTGTTATGAAATAGCTAAAAAAGCTGGCTGCCTTGATGCCTTCATACAAGCTTTGGTTGATATTCGTAGAGGACACAATATAGATAATATAAATAATAAAGCACGATGCCAAACACGTAAAGATTATCCATCTTGTTCTTCTGGAGCTCCGGGACGATTGTATCAAGCCTACGTTTTGCATTTTAATTTAATTCTTGAGCAAGAGCGTGCTAAACAACAGCATGTACTCCAAGAGTTTAATACAGCTTTAATGAATGAACAAATAAAAGATTTTGTTCTTAAAATTGTATCAGAAGCAACAAGAAATTTTGTGGGTAATGCGCAACATCACCTTGCTTTGCTTATTTATCATTATCAAGCATGCACACTTTATTCAAATGATGACGAATCAAAAGAAAATGCAGAAAAAGCAATTGAGTACATCCTCGAAGATGAGATGGATTATCTTCAGCTGTATAAACAATTGGCTGGGCCTTATGTAACAAAGACTATATCTGCTTGTCCAGCAGAGGTTAAAAAAGCGCTTAAAGATATTATTGCATATCAATTACGAGTGCTTTTCTTAATCAATGATCCTGATCCTAAAAGACCCCATTTAGAATCGATGCTTTGGAATACATTGCCTCAAGAAGTTATTGAAAAGACCTATCCTGCAATATTGCTGCATTTTTTAGCTGTACCGCCAGAGCCAAATAACCCTAAGCCCGTACATTTTAATGACTTGGTTACAGTGGCTGCTATGATGCCTCCACTGGTGTTAGATGAGTTTAGAGAAAGACTTATTGCCGATTTACCCACTCTGGCTAGGTTTTTTGTTAGAAAACATTCGAAAGAAGAAAGTGGTGTGTTTGTTAATAATATGAAATCCTTGCTAAACAATGGAGTAATTTCGGTTGATAACATTAATAGCTTCTTTAAAGAATTCTTTGTTTTAGCTGCAAGAGAGGACCGTTTTGATAAAAAGGTTATTGTCTTACTTGAAGTTTCAAAAGATATTTTTGGCGATGTTCTTAAAGCTGGGCTGAAAGATGCCATTCAGGGGTTATTAACTACAGTACATTACAAGCAATATAGAGAACTAAGAAATCTGATTAAATATGCTTTGGACAATGCATTATTGAGCAAAGATTATTTGGCGAAGATAATCCAGCAACAAGCGCAACAGCTCATTGTAGATAAAAATTATACAGCCTGTTTGCGGTTGACTAGATTCGCATCTCGGTTAGACATCTGTATTGAACTACAGAATAGCGCAGTGACTAGAGTGAGGCTTGGAGA
Organism: Pseudomonadota bacterium; assembly: GCA_021781965.1. Lineage (GTDB taxonomy): Bacteria > Pseudomonadota > Gammaproteobacteria > UBA1113 > UBA1113 > VFKP01. Next base: position 29,354 of record JAJXVU010000023.1, on the reverse strand, counting down.
TCGTTCAAAATATTATATTTCATATGATAGAAAACAAGATAATGCGATTATAAGAAAAATTCAAGATACAGTAACCAGCAAAGTAGGTTCATTAGCTACAATAACAGAGGACAGAAAAACGAATTTTGCAAAATTAGAAAAATTTTCTGCAGAAGGGAATTCCTATGCATCTTTTGTCATGGCACAGCTTTATTATGATAAACAAGCCATCTCTATCAATTCATCTAATGAAGCGCAGTGGATTGAGAATCGGGAACTAGCCATTATTTATGCTTCAATTGCCATTCAACAAGCAAAAGTCATGAGAGATAGTGGTTTAGAAAAAGAAATCTGGTTGTTTTTCGAGAAAAATCTTAGTTCTGAAGAATTTTCAAAACTTAATGCGGATAGCTTTAATCTTGAAGAATTATATTATACTTATATGCTTAAGTTGCTTAATGTTCCAGAATCTGCTGATTTTCTTGTAAAGCTAGAAAATTTTTTGTTGATTGCAAAATCTGTTGATTTAGGCCAGCTCTTGCATGGAAGCGAATATACATCCGATAATAAAACAGCAGTGTTAATTATTCTGGGAGAATGTTCTGCTGGAAAGGATCTATCTAAGGCCGATGTTCTGCAGAATATTTATGATCGAATGGAACAAGAGGGTTGTTATATCCAATCAGAAGGCGGGACATTCTATTCTAATGATCCAAGAATTATACTACCCGTTATACAATTTGAAAAACGATATAGATCCGTGTTAAAAGCATTACAGAAAATAGTCGCAGAATTTCCGCAATCAGAATCAGTACCCATTGCTGCCAAAGATCTGTGTGACAAAATCGCTGCGGAAATTGGAGTTGACTATATAAAATTGATAGAGTATTTAAAACATATTTATCAGTATATGCTTAATAGTCAAGTGTATCAAGGAAATATCAAAAATCTTGAAAAACCAGAACATGAGATAATCAGAGAAATTCTTACCGAGATTTGCAAACGGTCTAATATTGAATTAAGTATTGTTTCTATTAGTGCTTCAGCAGCAGTAAATAATGTTATCGTAGTTCCAAAAGGAAAAGAAGAAGCGGATGATTCGTCAGATAAATCTAAAGAAAAAGAACTGTTGGATGAATCTCCACTGGGTCTTTTGCAGTCTCAGCATCAAGCATTACATGAACGATTAATTGGTTATCCAGAAGTAATAGAGACCTTATTGAATATGGGTAGCTTGATTAATCTTATGATTAGTTTAGGTGCCTGTGAAGAACAACAGATAAGGGAGCTTCGCAGCTATTTGGTAATGATAAAAATTTCGATTAACGAGGGTCACAATTTATCTCGAGAATTTAAACAGGAAATAGATAGTTTAACAGACACTATGTTAGTCTTGTTGGACAATATAGCTACTATTTTTATTCCTTTTGATGAAGAACCGTTTTTGCCTACTGAGAATGTTCATGCCTCTACTTCTTATACGCGATTTTCGTCATCGTCGAGCAGTTCTTCTGGAGCTTCAGGATCATCCAGCAGTACATCTGGGCCTGCAGTACCGTCATCGTTTAGTAGTACATCTAGGCCTGCATCATCATCATCGTCTAGCAGTACATCTGGGGCTACAGCATCGTCCAGTAGTACATCTAGGCCCGCAGTACCGTCTAGTAGTACACCTAGGCCTGCAGCATTGCCCAGCAGTACATCTGGGCCTGCAATACCACCATCCAACAATAGCATGGGAACCCGGTTTATGAGTGCTGTCCGTTCAGGGTTAAACACATTTTTTACAGAACCTAGCCAAGCCAGAGAACCTAGGAACACAGTCGATAATATTCTAAGCGATCTGGTGAATGTAAATCAAAACCCTAATCATGAACCCATTCTAGAGAGACATTTAGCAGGAGATACTCCATTGCAAGCAGCAGATAGTCGCAAAAAAATACTGCTGATAGGAGATTTCGGTGTGGGCAAATCCTGTTTGCTTTTACGATTGGCTGACAATATTTATACGGATTCGTATATCTCAACCATTGGTGTAGATTATAAACTGCACACAGCGACTGTCTGTGGGCAAAGATTTGGAGTACAAATTTGGGATACCTGTGGACAAGAGCGATTTATAAATATATACGGAGGAGCACATCGTGGAGCAGATACCATTGTTATTTGTTTTGATCTGACTGATCGCGTTTCATTCTATAATGTAAAAAAATGGATGCGTGAAGTATCCCACTATGCCGGATCAGAGAAAAAAGTCATTTTGATAGGAACGAAATGCGATTTGGTTAACGACCGAGTTGTTCCTTATGACGAAGCCAAAGGTCTTGCCGATGCAATGGGCAGTTATTATCTTGAAACTTCGTCAAAAGACAGCACTAATGCCGAGCGATTGGAGGCATTAATTGCACTAACTCCCCATTCGCAGCGTCAAGGCAATTTGGATCAGGCAAGCGATTATCATATTGAAGGCGAGGAAGAATATAATAATAGACAGCGACCTTCTTATTCGCGTCGAGGTTGATTATATGGATCTAGGAGTTTTTATGGTGAATTTACACCAACAAATTCTGCTGCTGATCAAAAGCCTCAAACGCATAGTCTATTAATTTTTTCACCAAGGCAGGACCATCTACGCCGCTGGCTTGCCACATGCGTGGATACATGCTCATGGCGGTAAAGCCGGGAATGGTATTGAGTTCATTGATGTAAACGGTGCCGTCTTTAGTCAAGAAACAATCGACTCGAGCCATGCCGCGACAATCTAAACAGAAATACGCTTTTAAGGCCAAGGCTTTTACTTTTTCTTGTAGTGCCGGTTCCATGACGGCCGGGATTATAAACTCTGTACCGCCGTTGTCATCGTATTTTGCAGTAAAATCGTAATATTCGCGTGTGACCTTAATTTCGCAAGGGTTGGTCACCACTGGAAAATCATTGCCCATCACGGAGCATTCTACTTCACGACCCACGATAGCCGCTTCTATCAACACTTTATGATCGTATTTAAACGCCAGTACTATAGCTGCGTGCAGATCTTCGGCTTTATTGACCTTGCTGATGCCATAAGACGAACCCATATTGGCCGGTTTCACAAAGCAGGGTAAACCGATGCCTTTTAATAACTCCGTTGTATTAACAGTTTCTAATTCATGATAACGCACTGTTTTAAAGGGGGCGATGGGTATCCCCGCGTCGCGCAGCAAGCGTTTAGAAACGTCTTTATCCATGGCTACGGCCGAACCCAAACAATTGGCGCCTACAAAAGGCAAGCCTATTAGTTGTAATAAGCCTTGTAATGTACCGTCTTCGCCATTAGGGCCATGCAACACGGGAAAGACCACATCGATGGCATCGCTCACTACGTTAGTATGCACATGATAGAGTTTATGATCAGGCAATAAACTTACTAAGTTTTCTGGTGCGGTGTTTACTTCTAATAAGGGAAAGGAGATTTTCGGTTGTAAGTACCAAAGACCGCTTTCTTTTTCTATGACGATGGCATAAGGGGTATATTTTGTTTGATCTATACTTTTTAAAATAAATTCAGCCGATTTTAAGGAAACACCATGTTCAGCAGATTGGCCGCCGTAGATTACGGCAATATTTTTCTTCATAATAATAACTCTTTTAAAAGTGCATGATAAATTTCACTTAAATCAGTGAGGTCGCTGATACGCACACACTCATTCGCTTCGTGTATGCCACTATGACACAGTCCTAATTCCACCACTTCTGGGCACATTTTAGCGATAAAACGACCATCGGAGGTACCGCCTGCCGTGGAGTGTTGGGGCAAAATATTCCTCAGTTGCTTTATGATTTTATCACAACAATCTAATAAAGTACCAGGTACAGTTAAAAAGGGATCACCACTTAAGTCCCACGACAATTCATGGCGTAAACCGTGATGCTCTAATAAGGCAACCGTTTTTTCCTTAATTTCTTGTGGCGTAATGGCGGGAGAAAAACGCAAATTAAAGCGCATACTTACTTTCCCCGGAATGACATTGTGCATGGTATTGCCGGTGCTCACGTCGGTAATTTGCAGCGTGGTGGCTGGAAATTCTTCTGGGGGATGATCCCATTTTATCTGCGTCCAATCGTGTATAAACAAGCCCAATTTGTGTATGGGATTATCGGCTAGATGTGGATAAGCCACGTGACCTGCCTTGCCGTGTACGGTTAATTGTCCATGCAAGGAGCCGCGCCTGCCGACCCGCAGCATATCGCCTACTTGTTTGTCGCTAGAAGGTTCGCCTATTAAGCAGTAATCTATGCTTTGGCCAATCTGTTTTAAATATTTCAAAACAATGGGCGTTCCGATATGGGAAGGACCTTCTTCGGCGCTGGTGATCAAGAATGCCAAAGTACCCTTAAAATCCGGGTATTGCTGCACAAAGGCCATTGCAGCCGCCAGTTGTGCTGCGAGTCCTCCTTTCATATCCAAGGCGCCACGACCATGTAAATATCCATCCGCAATGGTAGCAGCAAAAGGAGGGTAGCCCCAATCTTTTTCATCGCCCGCACTGACCACATCGGTATGACCGGCTAATACCACGACCGGCGCACCTGAGCCATAGGTTGCCCATAAATTATGAGCATTTTCATAAGGTATATCGTGACAGGTAAAGCCTAGAGGAATTAATCTGCTTTTGATCAGTTCCTGGCAACCCTTATCTTCAGGCGTAATAGAAGGAATGGCGATTAACGCTTGAGCCAATTCTAAAACCGCAGAAAAATCAGTCATGATTGGATACCTCTGCCTCGCGCAATAATTCATTCAAAGCCACTTTTTCGCGCGTTTTGGCATCGATCGTTTTGATGATGACGGCACAATAGAGACTATGACTGCCATTGGCAGCGGGTAATGCGCCTGGGACCACTACGGAGCCTGCAGGCACGCGGCCATAGCTAATTTGACCCGTTTGGCGATTGTAAATTTTAGTGCTTTGACCTATGTAAACGCCCATAGAAATGACGGAGTTTTCTTCGACTATAACGCCCTCTACGATCTCTGAGCGCGCACCTATAAAACAATTGTCTTCGATGATAGTAGGAGCGGCTTGTACGGGTTCTAAGATGCCGCCCAAGCCTACACCACCGGAAAGATGTACATTCTTACCGACTTGAGCACAAGAGCCTACCGTAGCCCAGGTATCTACTAAAGTACCGCTGTCTATGTAGGCGGCTATATTCACATAAGAAGGCATGAGTACCGTATTCTTAGCGATAAATGCGCCTTTACGAACTTGCGCCGTAGGCACAGCGCGTATGCCCTGAGCAGCCCAATCGGCAGCCGTGTAGTGGCTAAATTTTAAAGGGACTTTGTCATAATATTGGGTAAAGCCGCCGTCTACAATATGGCTAGGGGTAATACGAAACGACAATAATACCGCCTTTTTAAGCCAGGTATTCACCTGCCAATGGCCATCGATTTTTTCAGCAATACGCTGACGGCCGCTATTCAGCTCGGCGATGACTTCGTCCACGGCAGCGCGTATAGCGGACGGCACGTTTTCTGGACTGTATTCTAAGCGCTTGTCAAAGGCTTGTTCAATGGTGTTTTGTAAGGTCATGATTGGTATCCTGTAATCGTTCCAATAAATTCATCAGCCACGGTAAACGCTGTTGACTATTTTCCAGTTTAACATGAAATCGCAGTATTTGGGCGTTTTCTAGCTTATAGCTCTTAGGATCGCTTTGAATCAATTCGATGAGCTTGGCTAAATCGATATTGGGTTTAGCCGCGAATTCTATTTTACCGCCTTGTTCGTTGGCATCGATGCGAATGATACCCAAATCTTTAGCTTTTAGTTTTAAGGTGGTAACGACAAACAAATGGCGCGTGGGCTCAGGCAATAAGCCAAAGCGGTCTATCATTTCGATTTGCAAGGTATCCAAGTCAGCATTATTCTTGGCGGCAGAAATGCGTTTGTATAATACTAAGCGCTCATGAATGTCGGGCAGATAATCATCTGGAATTAAGGTGGGAAGATTGATTTTAATTTCCGTGGTATCCGGCCAAAAGTCTATAGGGTCACCATTTTTTAAGCTGTTAACGGCTTTTTCCAATAATTCGCTATACAGGGTTAAGCCTACGCTTTGAATTTGCCCGCTTTGATCTTCGCCTAATAATTCCCCCGCGCCACGAATTTCTAAATCATGAGTCGCTAAGATAAAGCCTACACCTAAGGCATCGTATGCGGTGATGGCTTCTAAACGCCTTTGCGCATCCTTATTGAGCAGCGTCATTTCGGGCACGAATAAATAAGCATAGGCTTGATGGTGCGAACGGCCCACACGGCCACGCAGCTGATGTAATTGTGCCAAGCCAAAGCGATCGGCCCTATTGATTAAAATCGTATTTGCAGTGGGTATATCGATACCCGTTTCGATGATGGTGGTGCATACCAACACATTAAAGCGTTGATGATAGAAATCTCCCATAATGCGTTCTAGCTCGCGTTCATGCATTTGCCCGTGGGCGGTGTGGAAGCTTGCCTCAGGGACCAAGGTTTGCAATTCTTGTGCGATACGTTCTATTTGCGACACATCGTTATGTAAAAAATACACTTGGCCGCCGCGATGAATCTCGCGCAAAATGGCTTCGCGTACTAAGCCAGAATCATATTCATGTAAAAAGGTTTTAATGGCCAAACGACGCGGCGGCGGTGTGCCTATAATGGATAATTGGCGCAGATCGGCAATGGCCATATTCAGCGTACGTGGAATAGGCGTTGCCGTTAAGGTTAATATATCAATTTCTGCGCGTAGGGTTTTTAATTTTTCTTTTTGTTGCACGCCAAAACGATGCTCTTCGTCGATGATCACCAAGCCTAGATTTTTAAATTTTACCTGCGGTTGAATCAATTTATGGGTGCCGATGACGATGTCTACAGTGCCTTCGGCCAATTGAGCTAAAATAGTATGTTGTGCTTTAGTCGATTGAAAACGCGATAAGGCGGCGATGCTGACGGGCCAATCGGCAAAGCGATCTAGAAAAGAAGCATAATGTTGTTCGGCCAAGAGAGTCGTGGGCACTAAGATGGCCACTTGTTTTTTATTCATAACGGCGATGAAAGCCGCGCGCATGGCGACTTCCGTTTTACCAAAACCCACGTCGCCACAGACTAGGCGATCCATGGGTGTATCCGCGGCCATATCGGCAATCACCGCGTCTATGGCTTGTTGCTGGTCTACCGTTTCTTCAAAGGCAAAGCCTTGGCAAAATTGTTGGTATTCCAATTCGTCTATATTAAAGTGATGGCCCGTCAAGGCGCTGCGCTTCGCGTATAAAGCCAGTAATTCAGCGGCGGTGTCGCGTGCTTTAGCCAGCGCTTTTTCTTTGGCCTTTTGCCATTGAGCGCTACCCAAATGGCTTAAGGATACTTCTTCCGAATGAACGCCGCTGTAGCGTGAGATCAAATGCAATGAAGATACGGGCACATATAATTTGTCGTTATTTTCGTAAGATAATAATAAATATTCGCCCTTTTGGCCGCCTGCCTCTAGCACCACCAATCCTTCATAACGACCTATGCCATAATCTAAATGCACGACTGCCGAGCCCAATGACAAATCAGCGAGATTGGCAAAATCATCGCTGTAGCGTTTTTCGCGACGCGTACTTTTTCTTTCGCTGACGCTAACCTTTTGTCCCCATAAACGCGCTTCGTTGATCAAAGTAATATGCAAGGGCGGGCAGCTGAAATCATCATATAATGGAGCGGTGATAATGGCTAAGGGCAGTGTGCTTTGTAAGAATTCATCTAAGCTATGCACTGCAGGTAATTCTAGGCCAAGTTTCGCAAAAAAGTCTTGATTAAACTGTCGTCGTCCCATGCTGTGGGCGCAGATCAATAAACGCATAGTGCTTTGTTGTTGATAGTCGATGATATCTTGCAATGCGGATTTTTTCTGTGGATGTATAGTGAGTACTGGCGCTGCTGTTAACGCAAAGCCAGTGCTATTCTTCAATATGATATCGCTTAACAAACAAGCTTTATTTTCAACCTTTTGTACTAATGATTTGAATTCAGTTGGAGATATGAATAAACGCTCTGGTGGCAATAAAGGTCTAGAGTTGTCTAGTTGGCGGCGTTCATAGCGATCTTGCCATTCATTGGCGCAGGCCTGACTGAGGTCGTTATAATTTGCAGGTAGAAAGAAATAACTGTTTTTATGCAGATAATCGAATAAAGTGTGCGTATGCGGGTGAAATAAGGGTAAGTAATATTCGGCGCCACCAGGAATAAGACCATTTTGTATGCTTTGATAAAAAGGAGAACGCATTGGGTCGCCGCTGAAGGTCTCGCGCCATTGACGTCTGAAGAGTTGCAAGCTGTCGTCGTCCAAGGCAAATTCGCGTGCGGGTAAAATGTCTATAGTAGAAACTTTCTCTAAGGACAATTGGCTGTCACAATCGAAAGTGCGGATGCTGTCGATTTCATTATCTAATAAATCGATGCGAAAGGGAGTCGTGCTGCCCATGGGGAATAAATCGATGATAGAACCGCGGCAGGCGTACTCACCATGCGTATACACTTGTGATACGGCGTGATAACCCGCTTGTTGCAATTGTCGGGTGAAAGAAGTCAGATCTAAAATTTGCCCTATTTTTAAATAGAAGGCACGCGCGCTGACATATTGCTTGGGTGCTAAACGTTGTAATAAGGTAGCGATAGAAACGATTAAAATGCCTTGTTCTAAGCGTTGTGATTGCGACAAGATCTTCAAGCGATTGGAAATAATGTCTTCGTGTGGCGAAAAAGCGTCATAAGCCAGGGTTTCCCAATCGGGAAACAACCACAAGGAAAGATTTTTATCTTCTGTAAAATAGGCGATCTCATCCAACAACTGTTGCGCTTGTAGGGTAGTAGCCGCAATGACGATGGTCCAGCCTCGATGCTGCCGTGCAAAACGGCTAATGGCCAAAGATTGGGCGCTTAAGGGCAAGCCAGACCAGCTTTGGTGCGTGTTTGCTACTAAGGGCGGTTGCCAAGGCGTGTAAGTCATTGTTTTGAGTTCGCTATACTGTTTTTCTGAACCAGCTATTTTAACGGTAATCAGTGGTAGAAGCCATCCCTGTATTTTTGTATAAAAAGAAGTCTTTTTATCGAAACTATGATAGCTATTCACAGAGGTCATTGCCCGGAAGCTGTTTTATGTATATAATAATATTTTTATCATAACCACATGAGGCTGGTTAGGAGCTTCGGCGGGAAAACAAGGTGGGTTACTATGTCTGTTTGACATATATGTCAATTAGATATATACTTCTCAATGGGTAGAATTGCTAAAGGGTGATTTCTAAATTGCGCATTATTTCAAAAAAGAAAATAAGAGACTACTTAAAAGATAATGCGCAGGCGGAATTACCATTAGTGGAATGGTATATAAAAATGCAGGAAACTGATGCAAAAGACATCACTTTATTACGAGAAAGATTTAATAGTGTTGATGCCGTTTATGGATATACCGTTTTTAATATTGGCGGTAATAACTATCGGTTAATTACCGCTATCCATTACAATAGACAGCTTTGTTATATCAGAACGATATGGACTCATGCTGAATATAGTAGGCCGTATAACCAGATTAAGTTAAAGAGAGGTGAATTATGACTAGAGCAGCCCTAGCCATTGATTACATAGATAAGGTGACAGAGCATAAAATTCATTTGCCTATTTCACTATTTAAAAAGCCAACTAATGCTAAAGAATATGCTAGACTTGAAAAAGTTCTGGATCAATTGATTGATGAAGTTCGAGATGATGAAAAACATCCATTAGCGATTGTTATGCAAATTATAGGTGAAAATATGGAGCAATATGATAATGAAAATTATCCTGCTATTGGCTCTGATCTTAATGAAATTGATATGGTTAAATATCTAATGAAGTCACATAATCTACATCAACGAGATTTAGCGGATATTTTTTCTGGACAAGCTAATGTTTCTAAATATCTTAATGGTGAAAGACCATTATCTAAAAAGCAAATTATTGGCCTAAAAAAAAGATTCGGGGTTAGTTCTGATTTATTTGTAAAGTGAGGATTCCTGTTTATCAATTAGTTCGAATCAATACCTGACCTACTTTGTTACCTGCTTCTACAGCCAGATGTGCTTGTATGATGTCATCTAAGGCATAGATCTTTGCAATTAATGGATTCAACTTATTTTCTCGCAAGGCGTTTTGTACTAAGTCAATGGCGCGTACGCGCATGGATGTAGATAGGATATATGCAAAAATAAAATGTAGACTGAGTTGCTTAAACATCATCGCATAAAAGGGCAGTGCGGGCTCAGTTTTTCCCATGGAGGCATAGGTTGCAATGGCACTATTGGGCTTTAAAGCTTCTATACTCCAATCTAGATTGCCGCCGAAGTCTACATCGACGAGGCCATTCAATAATTGATCGTGCGTGTAGTGTTTGACTTTATCCAATACGTTTTCTGTAGCGGTGTTGATTACATAATCTGCGCCCATTTGTTTAGCGATGTGTGCTTTTTCTTCTGAGCGCACCGTGGTGATGGTTTTTAAGCCCAACACTTTGGCGAGTTGAATGGCGCACATGCTTACGGCGCCCGCACCGCCGGTAATCATGATAGTATCACCGCGTTCACAGTTCAACGATAATAAGGAAGCCGCGGCGGTGAGTGCAGGGATACCCAAACAAGCGCCTATTTCAAAAGAAGTGTTATCGGCTAGAGGTACAACCAACTCTACAGGCAGATTGATTAAAGTAGAAGCTGTACCATGACTTCGTTCTCGAGCAGCGTTATACATCCATACGCGATCGCCGGGTTTAAACTGAGTAACGGCTGTGCCACAAGCTATAACTATGCCCGCACCATCACTATGAGGGATTAAAGAAGGTACCGTTAGCGGACCCCTATTACCTTGACGCGTCTTAACATCGGATGGATTTACCGCAGAAGTCACAATTTCAATTTGTACTTCATTATTTTGCGGTGAGGCCAGTTCAAAAGATCCAAGTTTTAATACGTCTTCTGCTTTGCCTATGCGATCATAATAAGCGGCTTTAAATGTGGTCACTTTTTATCCTCTTTAAAGGTTTTATCTCTAATTTGCACAAAATACTATCATCTGATATAATTAGGGAAGTTTTTATTTAATTAAGAGGCTAGCATGTATTTTGTTAAAAGAACAATGGCTTTTCTTTCTTTTTCTTTATTATTAATCAGCGGTCTAGCTTCTTGTACTCCGATGTTCGAACAATCGCATGGTAGCTCTGAGCAAAACCAGAAAATTGTCTACCCATTCCCCGAGGAAAATATGTGGAATGCGAATGGCCAACCCATAGTTGCATCCGCTGCATTTAATAAAAATGACTATTTTCCTTATAATGAATCGAGTACAAACTGGCAGCAAAAAATTGGTGAAGAATTTGCTGCATATAAATACGCCGCTGCCCCAGAGATCGTACGCAATACTTCGCCCAACCAATCTGCTTTGGAGGTTAAAAATGGTTGGTCACAATACTGCCAACTCAAAGATTGGAAAATCACTCAAAATAATGCTTCTAGCGTGACTTATTCTAGTTACCTAATAAATTGTGATCCGAATTTTATGCGGCAGTTAATTGGTACTCAACAAGAGCAATCGGTCTTTATTGCGACTAAATTCTTTAAAGGTACGAACGGGGCGTATATATTAGCTTATTATGGATTACCTTCAGCCTGGTCCGCCAGTAGAGAAAAACAGGTATTAAAAATGTTGGAAAATGCCCATTTAGAGCCGATGTCTCCTGCGCATTCATAACCATCATTTTGACCTGCCTTGCTGTAGCCAATCGCTACATTGCATCTCAAAGTGAAATGATTGTAGAGATAGAATGGTTATTTTTGCCTACGGATTGTTAATAAGCCGCTGGAAATGTGGTCCTTATTTTCTCTTGTTTATATTATAGTACTGTGATAAAATTAAGCTCGTTATATGCAATGAGTGAGGCTATCATGAATTGTAAAATTATTTCTTTTTCCCTTTCTTTATTGTTTATCACCGCCTTAACGGGGTGTGTCCATTTGCCTCAACAATCGTCGCTTAGCTCTGATCAGAACCAAAAAATTATCTATTCATTTCCTGAGGAAAATGTCCAAAATGGGCAGCCTATAGTTGCCTCTGCAAGAGATAACCGAAATGAGCATTTCTCTTATAGTGAATCTCGTACGAATTGGACACAAATGATTAGTGAAGGATTTGCTGCTTATAAATACGCCACTGCTCCAGAGGTTGTACGTAAGTCCTCGCCCATTGAATCTGCTCTAGCGGTTAAACAGGACTGGTCACAATACTGTCAGCTTAAAGATTGGAAAATCATCCACAATAATGACTATAGCGTGACTTATTCTACTTATTTGGTAAATTGTAAGCCGAATTTTATGAAGCAGCTTATTGGAACGCAACAAGAACAATCTGTCTTTGTTGCGACTAAATTTTTTAAAAGTACGAATGGGGCGTATATATTAGCTTATTATGGATTACCTTCAGCCTGGTCCGCCAGTAGAGAAAAACAGGTATTAAAAATATTGAAAAATGCCCATTTAGAGCCGATCTCTCCTCTGCACGCATAACCATCTTGACCTCCCGGCAGCCAATCGCTACACTGCGCCATAAACTTAGACGATTGGAGAAATAATAATGGTCATTGCCCCTAAAGTACGTGGTTTTATTTGTACTACGGCCCACCCTCAGGGTTGCCGCGCACATGTGCAAGCAGAAATAGATTATGTTAAAAAACATTTAGGTTCTTTTAATGGGCCTAAAAAGGTATTGGTCATAGGTGCTTCGACTGGCTATGGTTTATCTAGCCGTATAGTAGCTGCTTTTGGTGGCAAAGCTTCGACCATAGGAGTTTCTTTTGAGCGCCCGGCTAGCGACAATCGTACTGCCACTGCGGGTTGGTACAATACCGCTGCTTTTGAAGCTTTGGCCCACCAGCAAGGTTTATATGCCAAGAGTATCAATGGCGATGCGTATTCCGATGAAATCAAACAGCAAACCATCGAATTAATACGCAAGGATTGGCAGGGCGGTGTGGATTTAGTTATTTATAGTTTAGCTTCGCCTAGACGCACTAATCCTAGAACGGGTGAAACTTTAAATTCCGTATTAAAACCCATAGGACAATCTTTTTCCGGTAAAACTATCAACATCATGAGCGGTGAATTGAGCACGGTGAGCATTGAGCCCGCCAATGAAGACGAAATTCGTCAAACCGTAGCAGTGATGGGCGGCGAAGATTGGCAATGGTGGATGGAAGCATTAAAAGACGCTGATCTATTGGCTAAAGACGTAAATACAGTCGCCTATTCTTACATAGGCCCAGAATTAACCTTTCCTATTTACCATCAAGGTACTATAGGTCGTGCTAAGGTCGATTTAGAACAAACCGCGGCGCGCTTAACCAAAATGTTGCAACAGCAGAGTAGTGGCTCGGCATATATATCGGTGAATAAGGGTTTAGTGACCCAAGCCAGTGCCGCTATTCCGGTCGTGCCTTTGTATATTTCGTTGCTATATCACATCATGAAAGAAAAGGGTACGCACGAAGGCTGCATAGAACAAATCACACGTCTTTTTAAAGATCGCTTATACTGCGGCAAAGCCGTGCCGATTGACGAGGGTGGACGCATACGCATAGACGACTGGGAAATGGCGCCGGAAGTGCAACGCGAAATTGATGCGCGGTGGAAAAAAGTCGATGCTGATCTGTTAACACAATATGCCGATCTAAAAGGCTATAGAGAAGATTTTTATAAATTATTTGGTTTTGAATGGCCAGGTGTGGATTATGCTGCCGATGTGAGCGCGGATGTAGCGATTCCGTCTATAGAATAATAAGTTCTATATTGACACAAGCACTATGTATGTAGGGCGCCTCGCGAGGTGCCCAGAATCAATCCGAATGACTAATTAAGGCTGAAGCTTCTGCGGGAATCATTTTCTACAGTACTTAGCGAGGGTGCATTTGAAGAGCGATTTCTTCGTCGACTCTCAGATTGAAATGAACTGTAACTACTAGAAAGTGAGCGTTGCCTTGAAGAAGACTGATCATTGATGACCGGATTCGATGGTAGTTCTTCTTTGCCTTTTTCTAGGAGTGAATTAGCCATGACACATAAATTAGTCAAGAATTTACTATGCCACGTATAATGAATGGATTCACCTATTAAATCAGACAATTCGTTTTGAAAGACCATTACTTCCTCATTAAATTTTTTTAAATAAGTATCAGGACTTTCCATTGAATCGGCTGCTTTTATAAGCATCTCAAGTTTTTTACGATAATGATATAATGCAGAAGGAATGTATTCTTCTTGACGTTGCCCATTAAAGGTATAAAGGATCTTACTACTATCTTTTAAATCGGTGTCATAAGAAGCAAGTTCAATAATAGTCACTATATAGTTCATTCGTAATGATATTCGCATTAACAAAGGCACAGAGGGTTCATATTCTAGTGTATCAATTACTTTTTCAGCGACCTGGTAATAAACTTCATGTTTTATTTGTGAAAAACAATTTTCTTTTCTTGCTATCAGCTTTTGATATTCCTCAAAAGTTATTGGAAAAACGTAAGGTTTAATTAAACCCTGCCCGTAAATAGCGATTATTTTTTCAGCCTCTCTGTAATTCATCCAGAGTTTCCCCATCTTCATAATGTCCTGTATCATGAGTTCATATTTATCGATGTATTCTAGGGGTTCCACTGCTTTATCATAATCTTCTTTTATATGCGCTATTTCCTTGTCAAGTTCCACTGCCGCACTATTAAACGATGTATAAAAAGAAGCTATACATTGGTCTGCATCAATTATTATAGAGTATTTTCTGGTGAGAAAAGCATTCTTCGCCGCATAAATAGCAATGTCTTTACGCCTGGAGTCCTCAGAAAAATATTTTAGCATAGATATGTTGAAACATTGAAAATCACTTGGTTCTGTGTGCTCAGGTAATGACTTTGACAGCTTTTCATGTAAAGATCGATTAAAGTCTTTGTAAATATCATTGTGAAGTAACCACTCAGAAAACCGAGAAGTTTCATTTTCTACTTGAGGATTGTCAGAAGGTGATTCTTGGGCTTTATAAAGATAGCTAGGATGTAATATAGAGGAAAACAAACCCTTTTCTTCAAATATTTTTTGTGTGACCACCTCCAAAAAAACAGCATGCATTTTTTTGTTTGAGTTCACTTCAGTTTCAAATATACTTTTTTCATAAATCCACATTCTGGCTGTTGAATGCGCCTTTATTTCTTGTCTTTTAAAATGAGCTGAACTAAAACTTCTAGAGAAGTTCTGAACATGCCTTCTTTGAATCGCAGACGTTTCATATTTTAACTCAAACTTCTCAGAAGAAGAACTGCTACTATTAATATATTTAGATTGTGTTGGAATTACCTCCGCCTCTGCTGGTTGTAAGGGTATAAGCTGTGGCCCATTATCAATCTTGATCTCGAGTGAGCTTTCTGGAGGAATAGGTAATGATTCAAAAAACTTCGCCGATGACCGGGCTTCCTCTTTGGGGGCTGAGGATCGCCTTGCCTTTTCCTTGAGTATTTGCTTGGGAAGACAATACAAAAAGTCTAATCCTATAATATGCCATTTATAATGGGGGCTAAGATTTTTTGTAAGAATACTAGATTCTTCTTCATGAAATTTTTGAAAAAAAGGCCCTATTTTAGATGTAAAGATAAATTTATATTGAGCAGGATCTTGACTTCTACTTGCAAGTTCTAGCAGGTTTTTTAATGTTGAGTAATAGCTGTACAGCATGAACGGAAGCTTCTTTTTTTGCGGAGCATCATCCTTTATTGTAAAATAGATGTCTTTGTTCCATAGAGAGGGTAATAAATCATAGTGAATTAGCTCAATCGTTGATATTATTATCTTTAGACCATGACTTAAATCATCGAGAATTGAACCAGTTATTTTTAATTGCAAGATTTCCATTTCTTTTTTTGCTATATTATAACAAAGAGTATTTCTGATTTTTGAAAAGTCATGCTCGTTTGTTTCTAAAAGACGATTATACTCTTTTGTAGCAATAGACGGGGCATACTTCCCATCTAAAGCACAGTAGACAATAGTGATTATTTCTTTAGCGGCCTCTGAGCTAAGATTAAACTTTTTTTGTAGAGCCAAATGTAAACTACTATTTTCAGATGGTTGCCCTTGAATAAATCCCAGCATGGTGAGCATCAGGACGTCTTCTTGTAGAATATAATTCAAGCATCCATGCGGTTTATCTGCAAAATACTTATTGTAGCTGGCGGGTTCTACACCATTCGCTAAACAAACTTGTTTAAATGAAACAAATCGAATCTCATTTTGCAGCCATTCTAAAAAAGCAGCTTTCTCATAATATAATGCAGATGATTGTAAACCTTCTCCTAGACATAACTGTGCCACCACAAGTTCCATTATTGTTTGTTCATAAGCAGCCATAATATTTACTCTCTACATCATTATTATATATTCAAATCAAAATTTGTTATACACCGTTTGTATGGGTATAGACAAAACCCGTGGTTCAAAGGGTGAAACGATGGAACCTTCCGTGTAGAGTTCAAGCATAAGATAATTCCTTTTTAAAGCATAAAAACAATCGAGGTTGTGAGTTTATAGTAAACGGCCATCGAAGAAAATAACCCAATAATGTAACGCCATGCGCTATACGAATACTGTACTTTTCTGTTATGACTAGCAGATAAAAATAGTTTTGATTATATAGCTGACAATTTTGATCTGATTAGGCAAGAAATGAATAGCTCTAGGTATATACGTTTTGTATAGTTGCTACCAAATGCTATGTAGCTGAGGACAAACGTATGATTACAATTTCGTAAACAGTATCTTAAAGAAGAAAGTGAAGAAGCTGAAGAAAAAAGTAAAGCTGCGGAAAACCATTCTTGTTGCACTATTATTTAGTTAAGGCTTTTCTTATAACCCAAGCAGGGATGCTTTTTCTTTATAAAGGGTTTACAATGTGCTGAATCGATGGGTATAACAGGGAAAATGCCATGATCCATGAATTAACAGTGCAAAATTTTGACGAAATATTAGACCAGTATGAAACGATTGTGATTGACTTTTGGGCACCTTGGTGCCAGCCATGCTTGGCTTTTAAACCTATCTTTACCCGCGTGGCCGAGCAGTTTCCACAGGTTTGTTTTGCCAGTATTAATGTGGAAGTGGAGAAGGACTTAGGCACAGATTTTAATGTACGACAAATTCCTCTCATTATGATTCTACGGCAACGTGTGGCGCTGTTTTCCGAAGCCGGTACCTTGACCCAAGGTGCCTTGGCTGATTTGGTGCAACAGGCTTTGGACCTAGACATGAGCGCCTTGCAGGCAGAAGTCAAGCACGACGACGAGACCTAAATGAAAACAGGTGTAATTTTAGCGAACTTGGGTACGCCTACTGCTCCTACCAAAAAAGCCATACGTCAGTTTTTAAGGCCATTTCTTCAAGACAAACGCGTGATACAAGATATTCCCTCCTGGCTGTGGCATATTATCTTAGAAGGTTTTATTTTGCCTTTTAGACCCAAGAAGCTTGTTCATAATTACCAAAAAATTTGGCTAGAGGACGGTTCGCCTTTATTGGTTTATAGCCAACTGCAACAAAAAGCACTGACTACGACCTTGCAAGAAAACGATATCACGGTGACTGTGGCCATGACCTATGGTGAGCCTTCATTTAATACTGCGTTAGATACTTTAGACGCCGCCGTTTGTGAACGCATTATCGTTATTCCACTGTATCCACAATATTCTAGCACTACTACCGCCGCGGTATTCGATGGCTTGGCGCGTGCTTTGGCGGCTAAAATGGTACTGCCAGAAATTGTTTTTGTGGCGGATTATCATCGCCATCCTTTATACATTCAAGCAATCAGTCGTAGCATTACAAATTATTGGCAACAACATGGCCGCGGTGATTTACTATTATTTTCATTTCACGGCATTCCTGTATCCTATTGCGAACGTGGTGATACGTATCCTCAAGCTTGTGTGCAAACGGTGGCGGCAGTGGTCGAAGCATTGCAATTAAAACCTACGGAATACGCGTTGAGTTATCAATCGCGTTTAGGCTATAAGCCGTGGTTGCAACCCTATACCATCGATTTTTTACCAGAACAGGCACGTGCGGGGCTTAAACGGGTAGATGTGATTGCACCGGGCTTTGCCACGGATTGTTTAGAAACCTTAGAAGAGTTGCAGCTGCAAAATAAAACCGCGTTTTTGGCTGCAGGCGGGAAAGAGTTTCATTATATCCCTGCGTTGAATGATCATGCGGATCATATAGCCTTGTTGGCAGCGTTGGTGCGAGAACGGGTGTAAGAATTTACCCTCCCGGAGGTTTAGGCGTAGGCGGTGTAAAATTATTTTGGTTTTGATTCTGAAGAGTTAATTGCTTTTTATGAGCGAGTACATTCTGTAATTGTTGAGCGGCATCTGGCTGTACGGTAGTATCAGCGGAAACATTTGGATCACGGCCCGTCATTTTTGAAGTGAGTGGATGTACCGGAGCACGCGTTGGGTTATTTCCCGCTGAAGTAGTTCTCTTAGGTAAAACTTCCGTGGCAAAACGTGCAAATAGTCCTTGAACTTTTTTGCGTAAGCGCTCCAATCGTGTTTTATCGTTGAATTTCTTGCGTTCTTCTTTTTGTTTCTTTTTTACCGGGTCAATTTCATGGCTTTCAACCTTTTCTGCCTCTATCGCCGTTTTTACACTTTTCTTTTTTTTCTCTTTTTCTGATTTACCTTTCTGATGACCCTCAGTCTTTTCTTGTTTTTTCTGCTGTCTTTTTTCTTTACGTTCTTTGAGAGTTTCTTTGATGTCAATGATATTGGTGCGCTTGCCGTCGCCTGCGCGATTCGGATCTTTAGGATCCGGTAGGATGGGGCCTTTTGGGGGGTTAGAATCGTCGCTCATGGTATACCTGTTGTTGCTGTGTGTTATCCGCTCCCTGACGGTCGCGGCTCGGTTATAATGGGTGAACCGAGCCGGCGACCGTCAGGGAGCGGAGGGAGAGAGCGAGATACTTTTCTCGCCTCTTCATTAATACAATTGTATCATAAAAAAAGGCGGCCAAGGCCGCCTTTTTAAAGTATCCGGTTGCAATTATGCGACCATATCCTTTAGCTTTTTCAATGCTTTGATTTTGACTACATTACGGGCTGGTTTAGCCTTAAACATAGTTTCTTCGCCGTTAAAGGGGTTGATGCCTTTACGTGCCTTAGTTGCAGGTTTACGTACAACTTTAATCTTTAACAAACCTGGCAGCGTAAATTCCCCTGCAGCCTTGCTTTTGATACAGCCATTGACGATGTCTGCTAAACCGGAGAATACGGCAGTGACTTGCTTCTTGCTGACGTCAGCAAATTCGGCCAATGTCGTCAAGATTTCCGTTTTAGTAGGAGCATCTTTGTAAGTTTTGTTCAAGCTAGCCGGTGCCGCTTTACGTGCCAAAGGCTTAGCTTTAGTCGTTGATTTGATGCTGCGCGTAGCTTTTTTAGCTTTAACCGCAGATTTCTTAACCGCTTTCCCGGCTGGTTTTTTTGATGTTGCCATGTTTATTTCCTCTAACAATATGCAGATGACATTTAAATACCCTAAACTACTGGCTTAAACTGATATAACCACGCTTAAGCAAGCAGATCCACGAGAAAATAAGATATCATATTTTTTAAGCTTGTATAGGGGTTTTATGAAAAAAAACGCTTTTTTTATGATTTTTTTGCGATTATTTGCGGGGTTTTAGTCAAAAGACCCCAAGTGGCTTGTTCAAAAGGAGATTCTAGTTTACAATAGCGGATCTTTGCAGCCGTGGAAAGTGCAAATTTTGCACAAAACCTGTATCCCCATACAGTTCTATCTGTGGCTATTGTTGTTTTTAAGATGTAATTTGGAGTGAATAGTATGCTAGCTAAAGAACAAAAAAATGAAATTATCAGTCGGTTTCAGCGTAAAGAAGGTGATGTAGGCTCTCCCGAAGTGCAAATCGCCCTGTTGAGCGCCCGTATTCGTGGCTTACAAGGGCACTTTACGGTGAATAAGAAAGATCGCCATTCACGTAGAGGCTTGCTGAAAATGGTGTCCACACGTAAGAAATTACTGACTTATCTACTCAGAAAGGATAAGGCCAAGCACCAACAATTGATCAGTGATTTGGATATACGCGGCTAAGTAAGCCCAAAAGGGTATTTTAAAAGAGGTTAAATTTGTGAGTATAGTAACGAAATCCTTCCAATATGGAAGTCATGTGGTCACCCTAGAAACGGGTTTGATCGCCAAACAAGCAACGGGCGCTGTAACAGTGCGTATGGGCGACACGGTGGTGTTAGTCACTGTAGTAGGCCAAAAAGACTCTACTGTAGAAAGGGATTTTTTCCCATTAACAGTTAATTACATTGAAAAAACGTATGCTGGCGGTAATATCCCTGGCGGTTATTTTAAGCGTGAAGGACGCCCTACGGAACGTGAAGTATTGGCTTCACGCTTAATAGACAGACCTTTGCGTCCTATGTTTCCAGATGGCTTTAAACAAGAAGTACAGATAGTTGCTACGGTAATGTCTGTCGATCCTGATGTTAACCCCGATGTGCCTGCTTTATTAGGTGCTTCTGCCGCCTTGGCGTTGTCTGGAATCCCTTTCCATGGTCCAGTCGCTGCAGCCAGAGTAGGTTATGTGAATAACGAATATGTTTTGAATCCTTCTAAAGAAAAATTGTTGGATTCTAAGTTAGATTTAGTTGTCGCTGGTGCGGCTGATGCTATTTTGATGGTGGAATCAGAAGCCAAAGAATTATCTGAAGAGGTCATGTTGGGTGCGGTGATGTTTGGTCATCAGCACATGCAAATCGCTATTGAAACCATTCGTGAATTGGCTGCAGACGCAGGTACTGTAACTTGGCAGTGGGCGGCAGCAAGCACCGATACCGAATTATTGGCATCTATTCAAAAACAACATTATGCCGCTATAGTCAGTGCTTATGAAATCGTAGACAAAAAAGCGCGTCATGATAAATTAGATGCAATCAAAGAAACGATAAAAGCAGAATTTGCTGTAGAAGGCGATGATGCTCGTAAAAAAGCGATAGGCAATATTATCGGCGATCTAGAAAGCCGCGCTGTGCGTGAAAAAGTATTAGCCGGTGGTCCACGTATCGACGCACGTGCATTGAATGCCATACGTCCTATCTCTATTCAAACGGGTATATTGCCGCGTACACACGGCTCAGCCTTGTTTACGCGTGGTGAAACGCAAGCTATAGTCGTTACTACTTTAGGTACGGGTAAAGATGCTCAGTTGATAGATGATTTAGATGGCTTACGTAAAGAAACCTTTATGTTGCATTACAATTTCCCTCCATATTCCGTAGGTGAAGTGGGCATGATGAGCTCACCTAAGCGTCGTGAGATTGGTCATGGTAATTTAGCGCGCCGTGCTTTAAATGCGGTGTTGCCTGATGCCATGTCTTTTCCTTATGTATTGCGCGTGGTGTCTGAAATTACCGAATCCAATGGTTCTAGCTCCATGGCCAGCGTCTGTGGTGGTAGCTTATCCTTAATGGATGCGGGTGTGCCTATCAAGGCTCCTGTAGCGGGTATAGCCATGGGCTTGGTGAAAGAAGGCGAACGCTTTGCTGTATTAAGCGATATTCTAGGCGATGAAGATCATCTAGGCGATATGGACTTTAAGGTAGCTGGAACAGCAGCCGGTGTGACGGCATTACAAATGGATATCAAGATTACCGGTATCACTGAAGAAATCATGCGTGTCGCTTTGAAACAAGCTCAAGAAGGGCGTATGCACATTTTAGGTGAAATGGCTAAGGTCTTAACCCAGCCCCGTGCTGAAATGTCCAATTACGCACCGCGTATGACTACGATGCAAGTTCCAGTGGATAAAATCAAAGACGTGATAGGCAAGGGTGGTGTGACCATTCGTGGCTTGATTGACGAATTGGGTGTAACCATCGACATCGATGACGACGGTATCGTGAAAATAGCTTCTGTCAGTGGCGAAGCCGCTAAAGAAGCGAAACGTCGTATCGAATTACTGACAGCCGAAGTTGAAATCGGTCAGAAGTATGAAGGTAAAGTGGTTAAGATCGCTGATTTTGGTGCTTTCGTCGCCATATTGCCTGGTAAAGAAGGTTTGGTGCACATTTCACAAATTACCAATGAACGTGTAGAGCGCGTTACCGATGTATTGTCTGAAGGTCAGATGGTACAAGTGAAAGTCTTGGAAATTGATAAGCAAGGGCGTATACGTTTGACGATGAGAGATGTAGAAGTAGCCTAACTGCTATAGACAAAGACGGCTCGATTCTCTTCCGAGCCGTCTCTCCTTTACAAGGTTGTAATATGTTATATCCCTGGTTGAAACCGTATTTACAACAACTTCCATCCAATAGATTGCTGTGGCCACAAGCATTACTGCTTGCAGGTGCGGCCGATCTAGGTGGCATAGATTTGGCTCAGCATTGGGCTCACTTCTTATTATGTCATAATCCTAAAGATCACAATGCTTGTGGGCAATGTCAAAGTTGTCATTGGTTGCAAGCCGGGCATCACCCCGATTTTTTCACCCTCATCAAAGCCGAAGACGAAAAGGTCATTAAAATCGACGCCATTCGTGAACTCATTGCGCGCTTAAGTAAAACCGCGCACAGTCAGGCTGCACAAGTGATCTTAATTTCACCCGCAGAAAGTTTAAATACAGCCGCAGCCAATGCCTTATTGAAATCACTAGAAGAACCTAAGGCGCGCGTACATTTTCTTTTAGTGGCAGACCATCATTTAAGCTTACCTAAAACCATACGCAGTCGTTGCCAAACCATCGTATTGCACGCAGCGCTGGAACAATCATTGGCCTGGTTAAAAACACAATTTAGCGACAAAACAGAAGATGACTTGCGTCAGGCGTTGCGCTTAGAGCGTGAACACCCTTTAGCGGCTGCGCGGGTGTTAACACAAGATGACACTCTACAATTGGATGCGTGGCTAGACGATTGTGTGGCCGTGGCATTACAACAGCAAAATGCTTTATTGGTCGCGCAAAAATGGGCGGGTCTTTTAAAAGAGCGGCAACTGCGTGCCACGGCTTATTTCTTTTTAGATATGGTGCGTTATAGTGTCACGCACAATCATCTATTTTCTGTTTATGAAAATAGAGCGCAGCAAATAGAAAAATTGGCCGCGCGTTTTTCCTTAAACAAAGGCTTAGAACACTGCCAATCTTTATGGACTTTGTATGCCGAAACCATACAGGGTTTGAATCTTAATTTTCAGCTGGCCTTGGAATGTAGGTTATTGGCTCTGGCAGAAGAGTAGGGAAAATCTAACAAGGCGCGAGTAGTTACTATTTACATGCGTAGAGTGTCATAGATATACTGGTCATATTTATAGTATTGAATGCGATTCTAGAAATCCCCTTCAATATTAGAGCAAACCAATTTCGGAGCTACTATGAACAACGATATTCAACACACTACGGGCTATAAAACCAGTTTATTCTCAATTTTATTTGAAGACAAAGCAGCACTTTACAAACAATACATGCCGTTTATACAAAATGGCGGTTTATTCATACATACACAAGAAAAATTCTCTTTAGGCGATACAGTTGCTTTATCGGTGCAATTACCCGATGACAGCGACAAGAACAATGTCGCAGGCCGTGTAGTTTGGATAACCCCACAATCGGCGCAGCGCGGGTTACCGGCTGGCATAGGAGTGCAGTTTACTGCGGATAATGCATTACCTCTGCGTCATAAAATAGAAGGTTATTTAGCGGGTATGCTAGACTCTAACTATCCTACAGATACTTTATAGGATTTTTTATGGGAAAAGAGATTATTTGGGCAGACAGCCATTGCCATTTGGATCAATTGGATTTAACGCCTTTTGAGGACAAATTTGAAAATTTTTTTACACGAGCTAATAGCGTAGGTGTCCGTTATTTCTTAGATGTATGCATAGATGAAGACAATCTAGATGCGGTCTGTGCCGCAGCTGTGGCTTATCCTTTTGTATGGTGTAGCGTGGGTATACACCCTAATACCGAATTAAAGAATGAAATCAGTGTAGATAGGCTATGCCAATGGGCTAGCCGCCCTAGGGTAGTGGCCATAGGCGAAACCGGTTTGGATTATTACCGTAGCCAGGGCGATTTAGATTGGCAGCGAACCCGTTTTAGGCGTCACATACAAGCGGCCATTACTATGCAAAAGCCATTGATAGTACACAGCCGTGATGCCAATGCAGATACTATTTCTATTTTGCAAGAGGAAAATGCATCTAAAGTAGGCGGAGTATTGCATTGTTTTGCCGGAGATTTGGCAATGGCACAAGCGGCCATCGACATGGGTTTTTATGTCTCCTTTTCGGGGGTGTTGACCTTTAAAAATGCCACGGCGTTGCAGGATATTGCGCGGCAATTACCTCTATCCCATTTATTGGTTGAAACCGATTCGCCGTATTTAACGCCGGTGCCGCATCGCGGCAAGGCCAATTACCCTGATTTTGTCCATTACGTCGGTGAAAAGCTGGCCGAATTGCAGCAATTGAGTGTAGAAACCGTGGCAGAAGAGACCACCAAGAACTTCTTTGAGCTGTTTAGAGAGTGTCAATAATCTCATAAAATGGTCTTAAATTCTTTATTTGCAGCATATAGCGTCCAGTCTAATACTTTAAACGGCACTTTTCTATCCTTTTTGGACGGTTACATGTCATTCTATAGTTTTTCCATTTGGATGAGGGATAATCCATAGACGCCAATTATCATTTCACTTCAAGATGCAATAAAAATTCTTTTAATAAAAGCACTTTAAAACAACAAGCCTTTGTTTTCACAAACCACTATTTTTAACAAGCCTTCTAAAACGGCTATGAGATAATTCAGGCTGGTGCGAATCATGAGATTCTCTAGCGGGATTGGGTTTATGGCTAAACATACTCATCACTCTGCCCAAGGGTATTTTTTCTCTAGCTAGGGCATACTCTTGTCGTTTGCTCAAAATGGTAAGCGTATCTAAATTTAATATTTTTCAATATCAACAAATAGTTAGGACAAATATCTCCTAAAAAAGGAATATATTTTTTATTTAACGTTTGGATCCACGCCGCATTAAATCCGTGAAAGAATTTAAATTAAGAATAATGAGCAAAAATAGTACATTATTTAATATTTCCTTAAGATTCAGTGGGTATAATTCTGTCTACTTTCCACGCGTGTGTAGAAAGTACAATATTGCCCATTACTAATAGCAGGTAGGGGCTTAATCTAAATAGCTAATAAGAGGTAAAAAAAATATGGCTGCGAATCCATTCGATGACAAAGAAAAAGAAGAGGCAATTAAGCAAAATCTAATAGAACATAAGGCTGTGATTATCTTTGATAGAGATAACACGCTTGTTGAAGACGGTAATCAAAATGCTGACTATGCTAAAGCAATTAATCGCGATCAGCTAGAGATACTATTTCGTTATTTTATTTTGAAAAACATACCCGTTGGATTTGTCAGCTCAGGTAGTAATACTGCGGGTTATAAGGGGGATGAGCGTTTAGATGATATCCGTTTCTTGTATTCTGCTGAAAATCGTCCTGGATATTTTATCGGCAAAGGTCTGAAATATCTTGAAAACGTTCACATGCCAGAAGCGTGTCTACCAAATAGTTTAGAAATAACTCCAATGGCAGGTAGTGATTTCGAAAATTTTACTCAAGATTCCAACGCATTTAAAATTTTCTTTATAGAGTTTGTATCCAGAGGACAGTATAATTCAGACACATATGAACTATCTTATACCGATCAAAGAAGAAAAGCCATTTTTAAGGTTAAGATTAATCCCGAACATACATTTGAAATTAACCTAGCTGACGCGGATGGCAACTCTGGCTTAGTATTAACGATTAATGTACATGCACTTCTTACTGGGGGTTATGAAGAAATAGGGGCTGCTAAAGGTAAAATTTTTGGCTGTTTAAAAATGTTAGCAGAGATGCATATTGTGCCGATTCTAGACCGAGAGATGCGCAGTGTAGGTATTGTTGCGATTAAGGGCCCTGATCACTATGCTCGTGTAAAAATATCTAAAGTGGCTATGGTCGACGATGAGGATGTCATCGTACAGAATTTAGGTCGAGCGGGCTTAAGCACAATTCTTGCGGATACAGAGGCTCGTTATCGGTCTCTGCTTAAGGACCCTCAACATAAAATAGAACAAAACATGGATCGTATAGAAAAATGTCGTAAAAAAATAGCGGCCGCTTCAGAAGAGAATAGGAAATCTGAGCTTTTAAACAGTTGCATAAATTTGTTAAATACCGTCGTTAATCTTTATCAAGGCGAAATAGCAGCTGAAGGCAGACATGAAATTATCAAACAACTTAAGGATAAAAGTACAGAGTTACGTAAATTAGATCCCCATAAGCTTAGCAGTGATGCTAATAGGCTTGATAGACATGTTCAAAACCTTGAGAACCTGGATATAGATCGGGACAAAAAAGTTGACCATGCAAAAATGGACAGTAATAATTTTTTTAATAGAGCAGGGGCTTTTAGCGTAGATATTGATGCTGTGCAAAGAGAAATTGAAGAATATGAGATTGAAATTGCTAAATGTAAAGAAAAATTGACAGAATTGGACGAACCAGCACAAAAAATTACTAATAATTATCTTGATAAATTAGCGCAACATCTAGGTTTTGCATCCATGTTTGCTTTGGAGGAAACCATTGGCCAAAATATAGACTTGGGATGTATATTGCGGAATTTTAAGAATGAAATTCAAACGTATAGCCCATTGATTGATTTAAATGAAAAAAGCAGAAGTCAGTCTTTTTTTAAAGCGGCAGGACATGTGCTTAAAGCTGTAACAGGCAAGGAGTTCATTAAAGCAAAGCTTATTGTTTTATGGAAAGGATTGAATGAAAAGCAGGACTGTATTCACATGCTAAGATATATTCGAGAACAAAAAGAACAAAACAGCGCTTATCCTGAATATGTAGCTATTTTAATTAACTTAGAAAAAACTTGTCTTCAGGAAATTGATGGCGCTATCCTGTACATGTCGACGTTAAAAGCAGATAAATTAGAACAAAATAGCAACGTTTCAAGCCACAGCAACTCGCCTAGCTGCAGTAATTCTAGTAGTTCAGTGAAGGTTAATAGTTCTGTCAATAGCTCTAGCTCTAGTTTTTTGTCCTTGCCACAGCCACTTTCACAAAAAGAGCAGAAGTTGAAAATAGTAAAGGATATGCTGTGCAAAGAATTTGAAAGTAAACTTCATCAGAACATTAAGGCTGCAACAGGATGGAGGGATCTTGAAATACTTTTGGCTCAGCGTGAAAGGGATAATACGCCGAAACTGAGTAGGGGCTTTTTTGACGACATATATGAAGATATAGATCGTATCTATGAACTACCACAAGGAACAACAAAAAATGGCATGGTAACGCGAATCGAGATTGATGAAGAAAACGGAACATCGAATGCACCTCGGAATGGCAAGTAACTCTAGCATTTTGTAAAACGCTGGCATAGACGTTATAGTCTTTACTGTGTCTTGCACCCCATTTCATGGGGTGCAAGAGTTTTTTTAATGATGCGCATTTGCTGGGGTTTGAGAGGGGCAGCTCGCGAGCGGAGTTATTCCCACGAATATAGGAACTAAGCCATTGAAAAATAAAATTTATTGTAATAAAATAATTCTGCGTATCTGTGAAATAGCTTCTGATAGCACAGAATGGTCTGTGTCATTGCAATGACAGGCTTTGCTATAAGCAACTTATCGTGCAACGTTATAGCGCAATCTTGATTCGGCTATATTCGTGGGGGTCTCCCCCCCAACGCCCATCTACTAAACCCTACTGCTCATCATCCCAACTCAAAGTACCGCCGGTTTGATATTCAATCACGCGAGTTTCAAAAAAGTTCTTTTCCTTTTTCAAATCCAATACTTCGCTCATCCAGGGGAATGGATTTTGTGCGCCTGGATATTGCTCACTCAAACCGATTTGGGCGAGACGGCGATTGGCGATAAAGTGCAGGTATTCTTTAAACATTTCGGCGTTCATGCCTAAGATGCCGCGCGGCATGGTGTCTATGGCATATTGACACTCCAAATCCACACCTTCTTTGATCATGGTGATTGCTTCTTGTTGCATCTCGGCGGTCCACAGATGTGGGTTTTCAATCTTGATTTGATTGATCACATCTATACCAAAATTCAAATGCATGGATTCATCACGTAAAATATATTGGAATTGCTCGGAAGTGCCCGCCATTTTATTGCGTCGACCCATAGACAAGATTTGTGTGAAGCCTACGTAAAAGAAAATACCTTCAAAGACTACATAAAAAGCGATCAAGTCGCGCAATAAGCGGCGATCGTTTTCAGGCGTGCCTGTTTGGAATGTAGGATCGCCCAGGCTCTGGGTATATTTTAATGCCCACACGGACTTGCGCGCCACACTGGGAATTTCGCGGTACATATTGAAAACTTCTGCTTCGTCTAGGCCCAAGCTTTCGATGACGTATTGATAAGCATGAGTATGCAAAGCTTCTTCAAAGGCTTGGCGCAATAAATATTGCCTGCATTCTGGATTGGTGATGAGTCTATACACGGCTAAGACTAAATTATTCGCAACCAGTGAATCGGCAGTGGAGAAAAATCCTAAATTACGTTCTATGATTAAACGCTCGTCTTCGGTTAAACCATCAGTGCTTTTCCACAAGGCTAAATCAGCCGACATATTAATTTCTTGCGGCATCCAATGGTTGGCGCAAGCGTCTAAATATTTTTTCCATGCCCATTCGTATTTAAATGGCACCAATTGGTTTAAATCGGCGCGACAATTAATGATGCGTTTGTCGTCCACTTGGATGCGTGTTGCACCCATTTCAATTTCTTCTAAACCGGTAGAACCGCCGTGGGGTAAGTTGTGCATGGCATTCATTGCCTCCGTGTGTGTGCTCATTTCAGTCATTTTGTTTATCTCTCTATTTTAAGTATATATTAAAAAACTTTCGAGCCGCGACCGTCAGGTCGCGGCTCTGTTAATATTCTTTAATTTTATTGACAAGCCTCGCAATCGGGATCATCAATAGAACATGCTTTAGGCTCAACGGAAGGCTCTGATTTAACTGCATTTAATGCCCCATCGGCAATGGTAGAACGTTCAGCATTTGTCGCCCCTAGCGATCTCAAATAATACGTGGTTTTTAATCCCGATGTCC
Organism: Pseudomonadota bacterium; assembly: GCA_021781965.1. Lineage (GTDB taxonomy): Bacteria > Pseudomonadota > Gammaproteobacteria > UBA1113 > UBA1113 > VFKP01. Next base: position 89 of record JAJXVU010000023.1, on the reverse strand, counting down.
AGGCTAAACGATATAAATCGTCGAGTTTTTTACCGGAAGGCGCCGCCATGTATAAATTTAAAGATTGCGATTGATCTATCCATTTTTGT
>JAJXVU010000022.1 GCA_021781965.1 Pseudomonadota bacterium | reverse complement strand
AGAGGGCTATGACTACATTGAAAAAATAAGTACTTATGATCCACAATTCCTAACGGATTCTTCTAAAATGCAAGCATTGAAATTGCAATTATTTCAGCAACTCAATGTAGCAGAAAAATCACCCGAAAACATCGCTGCTTATTTTAAACAGATAGAAATTTATTGTAGAGAAAACGATGGCATAGATAGAATAGGCGAATTTAAGCGTGTATCTAGAAAAGAAGAATCTATACCAGGTGCACTCTTGCTTGCCAATCAGGTTTATTTACAGATACCCCCCCAACATCAAGAAATGTTAAACGCTATAAAGGAAATATTTGAACTTGGTAACCCAGCGCCACAACGCTCCCGCTGCGTAGGGACCTGTGCTATCTTATAGTCAATGCCGCTCAGTCCCACCAACGGTAATGCTATCGATTTTTAGCGTAGGTTGCCCTACACCGACTGGAACACTTTGTCCTTCCTTGCCACAAGTCCCTACGCCTTCATCTAATTTTAGATCGTTGCCTATCATAGACACGCGCGTTAATACATCCGGGCCGCTGCCAATTAAGGTAGCGCCTTTAACGGGTCTAGTGATGCGACCATTTTCAATTAAATACGCTTCGCTGGCGGAAAATACAAATTGTCCCGAAGTGATATCCACTTGACCACCGCCAAAATTAACAGCATATAAGCCTTTTTCTACACTGGCGATGATTTCTTCGGGCGTGTGTTTACCCGCTAACATATACGTGTTGGTCATGCGTGGCATAGGGACATGCGCATAGGATTCTCTGCGGCCATTGCCCGTAGGCTCCATGCCCATTAGTTTCGCATTCAATTTATCTTGCATGTAATTTTTAAGAATACCATCTTCGATTAAAGTAGTGCATTGCGAAGGCGTGCCTTCATCGTCTATGGTTAAAGAACCGCGTCGCTTTTCTAAGGTGCCATCGTCTACGACAGTACACCCTTTCGCTGCTACACGCTCACCTATACGACCGCTGAAAGCGGATGTCCCTTTGCGATTAAAATCGCCTTCTAAACCATGACCTATGGCTTCGTGTAATAATATGCCTGGCCAGCCTGGTCCCAATACCACCGTCATCATACCTGCAGGTGAAGCCGTTGCTTCTAGATTCACTAAGCCTACACGCACTGCTTCTCTAGTCAATCGCTCCGCTAAGCCAGATTCCATCAATTCTTTTGCACTATAACGACCGCCACCACCCGCATAGCCTTGTTCAAAACGCCCTGATTCTTCCATGATCACGGATACATTCAAACGTACTAAAGGTCTAACATCACCCGCAACGGTGCCATCACTGTGCATCAAATAGATAACTTCATATACGCTGCTGATACTGGCCATCACATGTTTTACACGTTTGTCCAAGCCTCTAGCTAAAGCATCGATTTGTTGCAGCAAACGAATATTATCGATATCTTCTATGCTACTCTGAGGATCAATGGCCGGATAACGCGGAGTGATGAGTTTGGATGGCGCTATTTGCAACTGCCCTTGTTGCCCTCGCTGAGCAATACTTTTGGCTGCATCAGCAGCATCCGTCAATGCAGTTAGCATGATGTCGTCTGAATAAGCAAAACCTGTTTTCTCACCCGCTACAGCTCGCACCCCTACGCCTTTATCCAGCGTATAAGACCCTTTTTTGATAATGCTGTCCTCTAAACTCCAAGTAGACTGTTCGCTGACTTGGAAATAGATATCAGCGCTATCTATCGCATTGCCTAAAATGCGTTGTAAGACTTGGCTGACGTGGCTAAGCGATAAGCCTGCGGGATCTAATAAGGTTTTGGTTGCAATGTCGATATTACTTTTTGGCATGATGCCTCCATTATTCTTCTTTTAGCTTTACAAAACGGCGGCAACAATCGTCTAAAACGATGCTGACCCAAGGCCAAATAATCGCACTGGATAAACTGGCGGCAAAATAACTCCAATTCGTTAATTGTTGGCCTATTACACCTTGGATCAAAAATAAAATAAACTGATAACCCAAAATTAGAAAACCTATTTTAACGACTTGTTGTAATCGGCCCGCACGGCGTAATTGTTTAGCATTCTTCAAAACAATAAAACTCAACAATAACAAAGCCAAAGCGTGTTGCCCTAAGATGGTACCATTCATGGTATCCAAGCAAAGACCTATAAAACAGGGTAACAATAATTTAAAGCGCTCATCCAAAGCCAAAGCCCAATAGACTATGACTAAGGCCACCCATTGCGGCACCCAAATAGTGAGGATGTCAGAAACCGGCAAGAATTGCAGTAAACAAGCAATTAAAAAACTTAAAAACATGATCAACATTAGGCGATAGGTCATTGTTTTGCCTCTGGTATAGCGGCAGGTTTAGTTGGCACGGGGGTCATTTCGTATAACATTTTTTTAGTGTCATCATTCAAATAATGCGATACGATCAACACGCGCCTACTCTGCTCTAGCAAGGCACTGGGATCTACTTCTATGTTCATGAAAGGTTCACCAGACATTTTATCTATATGTGTGATTTGCCCTACAGGATAACCCTCTGGATAACGAGCGCCCAAACCCGACGTCACTAATAGATCGCCTACTTTGATGTCATCGGTTTCTGCAACATGAATGAGCGATAAAGGCCTGTTGGCTCCCGCACCCACAATAATCGCTTGAAATCCAGAGCGATCGTCTTGTACGGGTACACCACTGCGCGGATCGGTAATCAGCAATAAACGACTGGTAAAAGGCGTCACACCTATGATTTGTCCCATAACGCCCGAAACGTCAATCACCACTTGTCCTAGAGCCACCCCTTCGCGGCTGCCTTTATCTAAAACTACTTCGGCCGAAGTCGGCTCTAAATTCATCGCTAAAAGTTTAGCTTCTTGAAACTGACCATTGATACGCGATGAAGATTTTAACAAAGCCCGTAATTGACTATTTTCTTGTTGCATATTGATGAGTTGTTGGAGGCTGACTTGCATCAACAATAATTGTTGCTTTAAATGAATATTTTCAGTGGCCAATTCATGTTGAGTAGCCGCACTCACCTTCAACCAGTCGATGGCTTGTACCGGTGCATTTAAAGTATATTGTAAAGGTATTAACAGCACCGACAATGCATTACGCACATTATTGACATAACGATAATGATGGTCGGCGACCATTAATCCTACCATTAGCACTGATAGGCATAATACCCTTAAGCCTAAACCCGTTGCATGACGAAATAACATATAACTACCCGCTCCTTTTCAGGAAAAGCCCATATTGGACTTTACAGTACGGGTAGATAGAAGAGTGGCTCATCGCAATATCCTATTATTCGCGAATTAAAAAGTCACCGCCAATGGTATTCATTAGTTCTAATGCACGTCCACCGCCCCTGGCCACACAAGTCAACGGCTCTTCAGATAAGATCACCGGTAATCCTGTTTCTTCCATCAATAATCGATCCAATCCCGCCAACAATGCGCCGCCACCGGTCAACACCATACCGCGCTCAGCAATGTCCGAAGACAATTCAGGTGGAGCTTGTTCTAGAGCTACACGCACTGCACCGACGATGCCAGATAAAGGTTCTTGTAAAGCTTCTAAGACTTCATTGCTGCTCAAAATAAAGGAACGCGGCACACCTTCTGCTAAATTACGGCCACGCACTTCGAGCTCGCGCACTTCGCTGCCCGGGAAAGCCGTACCGATTTGATGTTTAATACGTTCTGCAGTGCTTTCACCGATTAAAACACCATAATTACGACGTACATAATTGATGATGGCTTCATCAAAACGATCGCCGCCTATGCGTACGGAAGCGGCATACACGATGCCGTTTAGAGAGATAATTGCTACTTCAGTAGTACCACCACCGATGTCCACGACCATGCAACCGCGCGCTTCGTCTACTGGCATGCCTGCACCTATAGCCGCAGCCATGGGTTCTTCGATTAAGTATACTTCACGCGCACCCGCACCTAAAGCGGATTCGCGTATAGCACGACGTTCAACTTGAGTAGAGCCGCAAGGCACACACACCAAGACGCGTGGGCTAGGACGCAATATTTTATTTTCGTGTACTTTATGAATGAAGTGTTGCAACATTTTTTCGGTGATTTGGAAATCGGCAATCACACCATCTCTAAGAGGTCTAATGGCGGTAATATTGCCTGGGGTACGGCCTAACATTTGTTTAGCTTCTAGACCCACGGCAGCAACGCGTTTTTGCCCATTGGCATCCTGGCGTATCGCCACCACGGAAGGTTCATTGAGCACTATGCCTTGATGTAAAACATAGATGAGTGTATTGGCTGTTCCCAAATCTATGGATAAATCGGTAGAAAACAAGCCGCGTAACTTCTTAAGCATAGTGATATCACCCCTGAATAAATAGAACAAATTTTGAGCGCTCTATAAGCGCCTAGACCGCAGCCATTATAGACGCTATGACGTTGAGGCACAACTGCCAGTCCTTTGGCCAACGGGTGCTGATCTTAGGCACCCTTATCCACAAACACCCAACTTCGTGAATAACGCCCTCGAGGCTTTATACTTCTGGCTCTCGCAAAATCTTGGTATATTTTTGGTATATTTTTAGTATCTCTTGCTTTGTACTAGAATGAATTTTATATTTGTTCACTATTTCCTCAATAGCATTAACATCATTTTCACGAGTATTCGTATTTCTTCCATAAGAATCAGTTTTGCCTCTTTCAGACTTTATGAATTCTGTGATTTTGCTGTTGAAGCCTGCTACATTATTTAATATTTTATTTTCAATTATCTCAGCTATGTCTTTTCCAAATGATAATTTCGCTTCATCTTTTAATTGTCTAATCAAGGTAGCCTTTTGATATAATTCTTCTCCAAGCTCTCTATCCACATGATAGCGTGAAGGCAATAAATCCATATAGATTGCACTATCAAAATTAAACTTTTCTATAAACTCACTTAGCCTTATATAGTGACTTTGATAACGTAGTGCAATCTCTATTTTTTGACTTATTTGGTTGATCTGAGATTGCCTTTCATTAATTTTATTTTGCTTATATGCTAAAAATCCAAGCGCAAATCCAGTTCCGCATGTACCTACAGAACCAAGCCAAGTCCCTACTACACTCCAATCAATATTACTCATTATTTTTTAGCTTTCCTCTTCACCAAGTATTTAAACGTAACCACCGCAAAATTAAGCTCTATACTTGCTTCAGCTTCATCTGTTTTGAGGTTGTCTGGTACCACCAGATCAGAAATAATATCACCAACACGTTGCATTAATTTTTGCTGTTCGGGGCTATCATTTTTCACTGCCGGCAGCTGATTAACAATCCGGCTTACTTCACGCACTTTAGCAAACGTATCAATTATTGTCAAAGTTGTTTTGGTAGCTTTTTGGCTTTTTAGTATGGTGGCCAGCATGTATAAACCTTTTTCCGTGAACACCTTAGGAAGATATGTGCGCCCGCCTTTTATTGAGGTAACAATTTGTGACCTCAATCGAGTCCACTCTGCCTCAGTAAGTTCCAGTATATATCCCTCAGGAAATTTATCTAAGTTTCGGCTTACTGCTTGATTCAGAGCTTTGGTTTCTACGCCATAAAGTTCTGCAACATCACTATCCAAGATTACTTGTTGTTCACGGATGCCAATAATTTTATTTTCAACATCTTCATACTTAATAACGTCCATAACACATCCTTTAATGAATTTTAAATATATGCTCATGTTAATTTTAACTGCACTATCTCCTCCTGTCAAACTTTATTTTTAAAATATAAGGTAATTGTAAAAAGAGATCTCATTTGCCACCAGCATCCTTTTTAGCGATAATACCCTATCAGCTTAGAGGATACCGTCATGACACTATCGATCAAAAAAGTACAAGAAACTGCCTATTTAGCCCGTATTGCTATGAGCGATGCAGAATTGAACCGTTGCCATCATGAAATTGAGCAAATTTTCACCTTAATCGATCAGTTGCAAGCCGTGGATACCAAAGGCATCACGCCATTGGCTCACCCCCAAGCAAGCCAACAACGCACCGTGGCGGATAAAGTCACCGAAAGCGATCAGCACGAGAAATTTCAAGCCTTAGCCCCTGCTAAGCAATTAGATTATTACCTAGTGCCTCAAGTCATCGAATAACCCTTATTTTGGAACCAAACCATGCATTTTAAAAGTTTGACTGAATTAAAATTGGCTTTGCAAAAAAAAGAAGTCTCTAGCCACGAATTGGTGCGCCATTATTTAAAGCGTATTGAACGCTTTAATCCACAATTAAACGCTTTTATCACCGTGACCGGAGAAAGCGCATTACAAGAAGCACAAAAAGCCGATGCACTACGCGCTCGCGCTCCAGAAAACGCGCCGCCACTCTTAGGCTTGCCCATGGCACACAAAGATTTATTTTGCACCGATGGCGTTAAAACCAGTTGTGCCTCGAAAATGTTAGACAATTTTATTGCGCCCTATGATGCTACCGTCGTCACAAAATGTCGCGACGCGGGTTTAATCACCTTGGGCAAAACAAATATGGATGAATTCGCCATGGGTTCTTCCAATGAAAATAGTTTTTATGGTCCAGTGGCCAATCCCTGGAATACAGATTATGTGCCTGGCGGTTCATCGGGTGGTTCCGCGGCCGCCGTTGCAGCAGGGTTAATTCCCGCTGCTACAGGCACCGATACGGGTGGTTCTATACGTCAGCCAGCCGCTTTGTGCGGCATTACTGGCTTAAAACCCACTTATGGTCGCGTGTCACGTTATGGCATGGTGGCTTTTGCGTCTAGTTTGGATCAAGGTGGTCCTTTTGCAAAAAGTGCGGAAGATGTGGCCTTATTGTTAAATGCGATGGCGGGATTTGATGAACGTGATTCCACTGCACTCAATGTGCCCGTAGAAGATTATACACAACATTTAAATCGCTCTATTGCCGGTTTAAAGATTGGTTTACCTAAAGAGTACTTTAGCAACCTCAATGCGCCCATGCAAAAAACCTTAGACGAGGCATTAAAAGTCTTAGAAAAGCTAGGTGCGACGCTGGTAGAAATTTCTCTACCACATGCTGATCTAACTATTCCTACTTATTATGTGTTGGCTCCTGCTGAATGCTCTTCTAATTTATCGCGCTACGATGGTGTGCGTTTTGGCTATCGCTGTGAAAATCCTCATGACTTAAACGATTTATACCTGCGCAGTCGCGGTGAAGGCTTTGGCACTGAAGTCAAACGTCGTATTTTGATCGGCACTTATGTTTTATCCGCTGGTTATTATGATGCTTATTATTTACAAGCACAAAAGACGCGACAATTGATCAAACAAGATTTTGATGAAGCTTTTAAAAAAGTAGATGCGATTGCCTCACCCACTACGCCTACGCCTGCTTTTAAAATAGGTGAAAAAGTATCTGATCCAGTCACTATGTACCAATGCGATATTTATACCCTGGCCTTAAACCTAGCCGGTTTACCGGGATTGTCCATGCCTGCAGGCTTTATAGATGGTTTGCCCGTAGGTTTACAATTAATGGGACATTATATGCAAGAAAGTAAACTATTAAACATCGCCCATCAATACCAATGCCACAGCGATTGGCATCAGCAACACCCTACGGCCATGGAGTAAAAAATGACTACAACTAGTTCAGAATGGGAAAGTGTGATTGGCCTGGAAGTACACGTACAACTGGCGACTAAAGCAAAACTTTTTTCGGGCGCTTCGGCGCATTATGGCGCTAAACCAAATAGCCAAGCTTGCGCTGTAGATTTAGCCTTTCCCGGTGTGTTGCCGGTATTGAACCGCGAAGTGTTAACGATGGCAGTACGTTTTGGGTTGAGTGTGAACGCACACATAGGCAAACGCTCTATCTTTGCACGTAAAAATTATTTTTATCCGGACTTGCCTAAAGGCTATCAAATCACGCAATTTGAACATCCTATAGTCGGCCGCGGCACTTTGCCGGTTATCACAGAAGACGGCCGTAACTTGTCTATAGGTATTACTCGCGCCCATCTAGAAGAAGATGCCGGTAAATCATTACACGATGCGTTTAATAGCATGACCGGTGTCGATCTCAATCGTGCGGGCGTGCCTTTATTAGAAATCGTCAGCGAACCCGAATTGCGCAGCGCAAGCGACGCAGTGGCTTATCTTAAAACATTACATGCCTTGGTGTGTTATTTACAAATCTGCGATGGCAATTTACAAGAAGGATCTTTTCGCTGTGATGCCAATGTGTCGGTACGTAAAAAAGGCGATCCAAAATTCGGCACACGTGCTGAAATTAAAAACGTAAATTCGTTTCGTTTTGTAGAAAAAGCCATTGAATACGAAATTGCACGGCAAATTCAGGTATTAGAACAAGGTGGCACCATAGTCCAAGAAACGCGCTTATATGATTCGGTTAAAAATGAAACCCGATCCATGCGCAGCAAAGAAAATGCCAACGATTATCGTTATTTTCCGGATCCGGATTTGTTGCCTGTAGAAGTGTCACAAGCTTTTATAGATGAAGTAGCCTCTACCATGCCTGAATTGCCCTGGCAAAAACGACTGCGCTTACAACAAGAGTATGCCTTAAGCGAATACGACGCCAATGTCTTAACCAGCAACAAAGCCCTGTGTGATTTCTTTGAAGAAGCCTTGGCTCACACTAAAGCTTCGGCGAAAATCACCGCTAATTGGGTCATGGGAGACTTGTCGGCTTTATTGAATAAAAATAACTTAAGCATAGAGCAATCGCCTATCAGCGCGCACGCCTTAGGTGGTTTGTTATCACAGCTGGCGGACAATATTATTTCCGGCAAAATCGCTAAAACCGTGTTTGAGAAAATGTGGTCTAGCGGTGAAGAGGCCAGCCTGATCATAGAACGTGAAGGTTTGGTACAGGAAAACGACAGTGCCGCATTAGAAAAAGTGATAGACGAAATTATGGTGGCGAATCCATCTCAACTAGCGGAATACCGCTCTGGTAAAGATCGCTTATTCGGTTACTTTGTAGGCTTAGTGATGAAACAAACTGCAGGTAAAGCTAATCCGGCACAGGTGAATGAGTTATTGAAGAAGAAATTGGCGGCATAGGTTAAGGGGAAATAAGGTTTTCCAACAAATTGAATTTTATTAACGCTGTAAATAGGTTCAATTGCACAGATCTCCGTGATTGCGATCGCAGCGAAGGCGCGGCAATATATTGAGGGGTATTATAATCAAAAAAGATTGGGTTTAAACTTGATATTGCACGCATCTAACTTTAAAATTCCTCACAATCAGTTTAATCGATTTTAGAAAGTTTTACCGCGTTTAATTGCAAGTCCTTTGGCTTTATGGATAGTTTTTCTTTTAGTAGGAGAAATATTATGACTTGTGTCCATTGCAAAGATCTCAAAAAAACTTACGTGATTAGCACCCCAGATGTGCTTGTAGATATTATGATGATGCTTCAAGGGTATTTAAAATCAAAGGTGCTGCAAGAGATAGACGCTAAAACACTATGTAATATTACCAGTGAGCTATTTGACTATAAAAAAGGAAACGGATCGTATAATTTTTATGGTGCGGATGGTTTCACCCATAAATTGAGATGTAATTTCTGTGGTCTGATTTACGTTTTATATGCAGATTATTATCACGGACGTTGTAGTTTTAAAGAAGAGACTGAGGAAGCTTTAAAATTTGCACAAGAATATGCCGCAGGCTTAGAAAGATTAAAAATATGGGAAAAAGAGCAAGAAGCCAAAAAAAAGGCAGAAAGAGAGAAATGGCTTGCCGTTTACAAAAAAAGCATAGGAAAAATCCAAAGTGACGATGGGGAAGAAGGAGAGCTATAGCCATTCGTTATTGTAGATGACAATGAAACTTTCGGGCGAGCATTGCAATTCGGCAGCTTCGTGATGGATTGACAGAGGCCTATCACATACAGTAAGGCATTAGGTATAGCTAATTCATATTAACGCCGCTGATAAAAACCATAGTGGAAGCATTTTCAGAAGCTGAGATTGAACAACTCACTGTGATGAGGTGGGAATAAGCAACCAGGGCAATGGCAAATTGCGCAAGACGAGGCAAACGGGCAGCAGACCAATAGAGATACCCGGAGATGGGGCTGGAACTTTTGCATCAGAATCTGTCATTAGAGTCTACGCTGCATGCTTGCATATACGATGGTATTCTTACCTCATTTTCCGTGATTAAGCTCAATATCATCTGATTTAAATCCGGACGATGGTCTCTCGTTTTGATGCAGAATTATGCTCAGCTTTGACCAAAACTCATCACTGAGCATAAGTCTAGCCATTATAAATTCAGCTTTTTACTTTATCAGAATCATAATTTACGATCTTTCTTTTTTAAATCAATGTGTTGTACCAAAATTGTCAACAGCCCCTAGTATTCATTCGTTTATAATATATTACAGCGACACGAGGGCTCATCAATCTCGCCCTCTCTCATATGTTGGATGCGTGGTGGAGAAAATCCACCATTGCGGAAAAAGGTGAGCTGCGCTAATGTGGATAAGCCTATTCCCCAAAAGGATCGATTTGGTTTAGAATAGGGAAGGAGAAACTGACGCATTTCTATACTCTTAGCTATAGTTAAAGGTATTCTACCCCTATTATCTGTAGCGTTCGGAGAAGCGCCGCTCTTAATCAGAAAACTTGCTATTTCCACCGTACTGGCCTCAAATAGAGGGGTTCTGCCCTTTTTATCAGTAGCATAAATATTAGCGCCTCTTCCAATCAAAAGCTGCACTGTTTCAGTTTGTCCCTTCCTCACGGCTTCAAATAGAGGAGTTCTGCCCCACCAGTTATCAGCAGCTTCAATATTCGCTCCTGTATCAATCAAAAGCTGCGCTGTTTCAGTTTGTCCCTTCCTCACGGCTTCAAATAGAGGAGTTCTGCCCCAGTTATCAGCAGCTTCAATATTCGCTCCTGTATCAATCAAAAGCTGCGCTGTTTCAGTTTGTCCCTTCCTCACGGCTTCAAATAGAGGGGTTCTACCCTCTTTATCAGCAGCATGAATATTAGCACCTTCCTCCAAAGCTTGATAAACTCCATCTAGGTCATTCTTACGAATACTCTGTAATAATAACCCTTGAGGCTCCATTCTCTCTAGCGCCTCATCTAGTAACATTTGGAACTCATTTAAGGGATCTATTTGACGATCAGTTCCTGAGGATAATGGATATACGTTTTGTTGAATTAAAACATTGGAATGTTCAATTAGCTCTTGAAGAGGAATTCTTGATTTTTCTTGAATGAGGCCCAATTTATAATAGATATCTAGCAAATTTTTTGCTAGCACATCGCCACATAGAGTGCGGGGTGTTCTACCATTATTATCTTTGACATTCACATCAGCCCCAGCTGCCAGCAAAACATTTAATATTTCATGGTTGTTGCGCTCGGTGGCTTCAAATAGAGCGGTTCTGCGATCGTTATCAGTAGCATAAATATCAGCGTCTCTTTCAAGCAAAAACTTCACTGCTTCGGTATGGCCCCCGGCAATGGAGTGAAATAGAGGGGTTTCACCCCTCATATTCCTAGCCTCAATATCCGCGCCTGCGTCAATTAAAAGCTCCATTATGTCTACACGACCGTAGTAAGCGGCAAGACCTAACATTGTGCAACTGCCTTCTACAACGGTAACGGTGCTATTGCTATTAGCATCAGCACCCTCCTCTAAAGCTTGACGCACTTGCTCTAATTGCTTTTCCTTAATAGCATTTTCTAATAACCTATTAACATCTGAGATTGGATGCGCAGCCATAATATACTCCTACTTAATTCATACCGTTTTAATAAAAAAATAAGCAAATAAGCAAATAAGCAAATAAGCAAATAATTTGAATATGTGTATGGTCCAATGCCTATTTACAATATTCAATTGCTCTAAAAAAACACCCCACTCTTTTACTCTTGGTTCTTATAGCATAATTAGAACATAAGCTCTGGGCTTTTTCAATAGGAGAAAAAATTCTTGACACCGAGACAATCAAAAAAATGCTACAACCATCTGGTAATGGTGGCCGTAATAATTCACGATAAACATCGCGCGCAAAGCTTACCGTTGTTTCAGCTACTGATTACATTTTCTTTAATACTTATAAGGGTGATAGATAGAACTAGTGTTTGCATTAATTTTTGTAATACCGCAGCGACCGTCAATGCAGGTTGAAAAATGAACAATTCTGCTGTTTTAAGGATTGTTCTTCCTCAAAATTTTATGTCGTTGAATGATTAAGAAAATAAGCTTATCATATCGCTCGCTAATAATTGCTTTTGACGCATCTGGAATCAATAAAAAAGGGATTGGTTAGGAACACATTGGTGGGTAAATATTATGGCTATAAACAATCCTCAAATAGAAAAAATAATAACTGACTGTAAAGAAATTATGTCGCAGTACTGCGCTCATCCTAAACGACTATTTAAGATGGGTGACTCTAATACAAACATCACCGATGTGTTTTTCTTTATCGGCAAAGATAAATTTTTGGGCAGCAATACCCCTCGAGGTTATTCAATCTCTACGACATTAGGACAGCGTAATATCACTATTCTTACCTTTGAAAAAGGTCTGTTTTCAATAACGACCGATGACCCTGAAAATTATGACTATATTACCAACACTTATAGTACACAGGAGCAAATTGATCGCCCTTTAATGATTGCTATAAGGCTAGAGGATATATATTATTTTGTTGGTTTAGCCATATTGGGGTCTAAAAATAAAATCGGTGTTTTCAGCGTTGTAACGGACTTACCAAATGCTGTTCTTAGGCAACAGCTAATCTTTGCAACGGAGAATAAAGATTATCTGGCTTGTTTCAATCATAAAGATAAATTTTTCAACGAGGATGAATTTAAACTGGGTATAAGCACCAATGTGCGCGAACACGCAGCAGCAGAAATGAGACAATTACAAGCCTTAACGGGTAAAAAGCAAATAAAGGCCAAAAAAAATATTGCCGCTATACAAAGTGCTTTGGAAAATAATAATCCAGAAGCACTACAAACCGCCCTGGAAAAAAAATGCAACCCAATTAGCCATTTTTTTGGTGGTTCAAAACCGCAGATAACACAACCAAACCTATTGTATCGAAACTTGTCCAAACCCAGCAATCATTTGCATAATCCATGATACGAACAGAATCCTACCGCTTAGGCAACACCGTTTCAGGATCTATAGGCTGACCGCAGCGGCGACAGGTTTCAAAATGGAGCATGATGCTGCGTGCGCGTGCTTTAGGAGATTTGTTATCGTAACTAGCTGACAATATTATTTCCAGAACAGTCCCTTTCAATTATCAAAAAAATATTTATCTCTAGCTAAAATTGTTTTTATGACTGGATTAAGAATTTGATAATACCTATCCTCATCTTTATAAATAAAATCTTTTCTTAATAAAGAGTGCATTGTTCTTTGAATGCTAGATAGTGCCATTTCTAGCTTACCCGCAAAGCCCTTACTCATGGTTTCTTTTTCTGAAAATTGAGCAAGGCCAACTAATACCGTTATTTGATTCGCTGTCAATTGACTAATGGTTTCTGAAACCCAATCTATCTTCTGTGCTTCTACATATTGTAGCCAAGTGGTCTCTATATTATCCGCATCGGGAGGAGCCTCAGCATCCCATAGCATGCGACAAAGCCTATTCAGATAATAAGGATGCCGCTCTGTTAGGTAAAGCATCCGCTCAATGCTTTCATTAGGAAGGCCCTTTTTCCATCTTTTCTTGGCCGCTTTTTCAATAAAAGGAATATATTGCTCTTTAGAAATTCTACCCAGTTTCATTTCGTCACATAAATGATAAAGAGGACGGTCCTTATTTTTAAACATTTCTTCTAGCAATGTTCTATTGCTACCGGAAAAAATATAGAAAACATATTTACTCCTTTCTACTGCATGCCTTATGCTCGCCTCTAAAGAATGTGAATCTTCTAAGGTAGCAATTTGTTGAAACTCATCTATAACAAAAATAATACGCTTTTCCAAAAACTTTGCTGCTTCATCTAACTGCATGAGCAACTTCATGATGGTTTCTTCAGGTGTTTTTTCTTGTGGATTAAGCTTAAGCTTCTGCCCAAAGGCAGAAAGTTCTATAACAGGATCCATTCTTGCAAAATAGCTCATGATCTTTTGTTTAGAGGCCGTAGGTTTAGGCATGATCCTATCTAACAATTGAGCAACCGCATCGACTATGGCATTCTTGACATATTTTCCTGAGGTTGCCGGTAGTAAATCTACTGAAATGCAGGGTGCATCCTGATCATAGGTAAACTGCGCAATAAGGCTGCTTTTCCCGTATCGCCGTGGTGACATCAGCACAACATGCGCATTTTGCTCTGAACGTCTTTTCAAATAATCACGTTCTTTCTGTCTATTGCAAAAAGCCTCGCCTGTAACAATACCTGTTGGAAAATAGGTTTCAATCGGTGCCATCTTCTGTCTCACTGTTCATACCCAGAGTATAAACAAGAATAGCATGGTTCAGCCAATTACGCAACATGCGCTGCGCAGTATGCGCTGCGCATATTGCGTAATGCCAAAATAGCCTTATAAATGAACAGGATAACCTTATTTCCAGGGCTAATCCTCCCGGTAATTAACCTATTTCAGGGAGTGCTACTCCTGGAAATTCTATGTAATTGAAAATAAAAGGTTTTTTATGCAATTATGTGAATCTTCTATTCTGCCCATCAATGCGCTTACATCTGATTTCTCTACATGGCAGGCCTATTCCTATAAGTCTTGTCAATCATCTCTATTGGCCAGATCTTTGATTAATTGTCTCATCCATTGATGCCCCGAGTCATTGTTGTGTCGCGGTTGCCAATATTGATTGGCTACATAATCTGGGCAAAAGAATGGGGAATCAATAGCTCGCAGCTTTAGTGCCGTTAATAAAGGTTCAGCAATCTTACTTACCGTATGTGTTACCAAATCTGTCCCCGGCAAAACATAAAGTGCCATTAATGCATGAGGAACAACAAATCTTGTTGTCACATTTAGTCCGTGCTCTCTAAATATTTGGTCAAGAAAGGTATCTTGTGGGTCATCCATATAAGATACCATCACATGTTTATGCTTTGCTAAATCGGCTATGGTTATTTTTTTTCTTTTAAATAGCGCATGCTCTTTTCTAGCAACACAAACCCCTTTATCAGAAAACAGCCTTTGGCACATCAACGATCGCGGCGCTTTAGCGAAATTTCCAAGAATTAAATCTATTGGTTGTGATTCAAAAGGTTGATAAGAACTTAGTCTATTAATATGATGTATAACTAGCTTTACATCAGGGGCTTCTCTACTCAATCTTTTAATTAGTTTTGGTAATAAGACAAAAGAGATGTAATCTGACATGCCCACATGAAATGTCCGGCTTGACGTTTTTGCTTCAAATATCTGGTGACCAGAAAAAGCAATTTCCACTTGTTGTAGGGCAGTTCTAACAGGTTCGCGTAATGAAAGTGCTAAATCTGTCAATTGCATACGACTTCCCTGCCCTCGCAGCAATAATTCATCATGATAGATTTCTCTAAGTTGCTTGAGTACAGTGCTCATGGCAGGTTGGCTTAGGCCAACTCGTTTCCCCGCTGATGTAACGTGGCATTCTACCAGTAATGCATCTAAAGCAACCAACAAATTTAAATTGAGCCCTGACAAATTCATTTTTTTAATACCAGCTATAGTAAATATCTATTTTACAAATTATAAATCATGATGATATGATAGTCAAAAATTTACTTTAACACTTATACTGCGCGAGTAACTATATGATGAATAATCGGTCTAAATTCACGCTATTTCCAATTTTCTTAGTATTGTATGAAATAGCTATTTATTTTTCCAACGATGCTTATTTGCCTGCATTACCCACAATTTCGACAGATTTAGCCACTTCACATCATCTCGTGCAGTTAACTCTGACCTTGTGGTTTCTGGGTTCTGCAACTATGCAATTAATTTTAGGGCCTATTTCCGATAGATATGGGCGAAAGCCTGTGCTGCTTATTGGTGGCATTATCTTTGCTTTAACTTGTATTCTATGCGGATTAACCCATAGCATTACGCTTTTATTAGTTTTTCGTTTCATTCAAGGGGCTACCATTACTTCCATGGTGATACCGGGCTATGCCGCTATACACGAATATTTCTCCCACGAAAAAGCCATTCATACCTTAGCTTTAATGGGCAGTATAACGGTACTTGCCCCTTCTTTAGGCCCCTTATTGGGTGTCTTAATTTTAACGGTGGCAGGTTGGCGCTGGATATTTTTTCTACTCGCTTTTTGGGCATTCCTTATGTTGATTGTCCTTTATTTTAAAATGCCTGAGACTAATATAAAAGGTTACCAACATCCCATTCACATCAAGAAAATCGCAAAAAACTATGGGAATATTATTTCGAACAAAATATTCATGGCGAGATTATTTTGTTTTTGCTTTCTTTTTGGCGCCATGATAGCTTGGATAGCTGCTGGGCCCTTCTTAGTCATCAGTGACTTCCATCATAGTTCCTTGATATTTGCCGTGATGCAAGTCATGGTATTTGGCAGCTTTATACTCTGCACAAGAAGCCTAAAACTCCTAATGCGTCATTTACAGAATACTACCCTTATAAAAATGGGCTTAGGTTTAGCTTTTGCAGGGGCAAGTTTTTCAGTGCTGGCTTCTCTCTTGTTTCCACAGAATTTATGGCTTATGGTGGTGTCTATGATGTTTATTGCCGCGGGATCTGGACTTAGTTTCCCCCTTTTAAATCGTATGGCTATTGAAGCAAGCACAGCACCTATGGGAACTCGGATGGCGGTCCTATCCACCGCAATGAGCCTTCTGGCAGTTTTAGGAAGCGGCCTTACAAGTTGGTTCTACAACGGCAGTTTGGTTTCGTTTAGTATGATCTTGATCCTATTTATATCTATAGCATATGCTTTGAATGGATTTATCTATTTAAAAAAACATACATCTTAGGGGATTTTGTAGAGAAAAAATCTTTTAATATTAGCAACATTAACAAGGAGCAATAAGATGGCCTCATATAATACCGATCTGATTCAATCAATACTATCCATTGCTTTAGGCTGCAGTATAGTTAATATAAACGAAAACTACGAGATGAAAGAAGAAGAGTCTGGGAGTATAATTATCTATGAAAACCATCTAAATCCTCCTTCAATGGAAGGAAATCTCACAGCAAAATTTCCACAGATGTAAGTAGAAGTAGAGCAGTTGGCAAAAAGTAGCGAACTACTGCTTCGGCAATACCGTTTCTGGATTGATAGGCTGGCCACGACGGCGGATTTCAAAATGCAGCATTACTTTGTCGGCGCCTGTATTGCCCATGCGTGCGATGGTTTGACCGGCTTTCACTTTTTCTCCTTCCTTCACCAAGACGGCGCTGTTGTGTGCATAAGCGCTCAAATAAATATCGTTGTGTTTGATGATAATCAAATAACCATAACCAGGTAAACCGCTACCGCTGTAAACCACTTGCCCTGCGGCAGCTGCTTTAATAGGGGTACCCGCCTTATTAACGATATTAATCCCTTTATTTTGCGCACTATTGGCATTAAAGCCTTGCTCAACCGTGCCTTCTGCAGGCCATTTCCAAGTTAAGTCAGAAGCCGTTGCGGCTGTACTCGTTGCCGCAGCAGCAGGCGCTGCTTTCTTTGCCGGTTGTGCGGCTACAGCGCTTTGTGGCTGGGATGCAGCCTTAGTTGCGGCAGGTTTAGTTGTAGTAGCCGCGACCGGTTTAGCTGCAGCAGTTTGGGTTGCAACTGGTTTTGCTGCTGCAACTGCTGCCATTTTTTTATCCTGCGCAGTAGGTTGCACCAAATAAAGTTTTTGTCCGGTTTGTAATTTATAGGGCTCTGAAAGATGATTGATGCGCACGATATTGCGATAATCCAAACCATAGCGCCAAGCAATAGCATATAAACCATCACCAGGGCGAACAATATAAACACCTTGCTTGGAGATAGGTTCATGCCAGCCATTGACTATGGGTGCCGTTGGGACTTCATGTGAACTACATGCGGTGATCAGGATTGGTAAAACAAGGCTTAAATACAAAATACGGTAGCAACGATTCATTTTGTATCGTCCTGTTCCATTTTCACCAACCAATCACCTATACCATCCATAACCGCATGATGGGTAAAATCGATCATCAACGGTGTAACCGAGACTTTGCCATCGTTCACGGCATAAAAATCGGTACCGGGACCCGCATCGGCTTCGCCTCCTGAAGGTCCAATCCAATAAATATCGTGGCCACGGGGATCTTTTTCACGTATGATGGGCTCTGCAACATGGCGTGTACCTAAACGAGTTACCGTCATGCCTTGTAAAGCATGATACGGTAAATCCGGCACATTCACATTCAAGATAGTCATTGCCCCTAAATGGAGTTTGTCGCTCATTAAACGTTTGACAATACGCATCACCACTTGCCCTGCCGTATCATAATAACGACATTCTCGGCTTGCCAAAGAAATGGCTATAGAAGGTAAACCCAAAGAACGACCTTCAATGGCAGCTGCTACCGTGCCGGAATATAAGATATCATCGCCTAGGTTAGCGCCCTCGTTAATGCCGGAAACCACTAAATCGGGCAATTCGGATAATAGGCCCGTTAAAGCCAAGTGCACACAATCCGTCGGCGTGCCTTCTACGCTAATAAAGCCATTCTCTAAATTATGTATGCGCAACGGATTATGCAAAGTCAATGAACTACTGGCACCACTACGATTTCTATCGGGAGCAACAACGTCTATATCGGCGATTTCTCGTAAGGATTCATACAATACCATTAAACCAGGGGCATAGACACCGTCATCATTGCTCAATAGAATGCGCATTAATTTTTAACCTATCGTTTGATAAAATGATTCGCCGCCTTTAACCATGCCTAATTCATCACGAGCACGCGCTTCTACCGCTGTACCGCCCGTTTTTAAAGCATCGATGTGTTGCAGCAAAACGGCATTGTCTTCTGACAAAGCTTCATTGTGCTTTTGTTGGGTACTGATCTGATTTTGCATGGCGGTTACTCCGCGCACGCCATCCGATGCTACCCATAATTTATATTGTAAAGTTCCCAAAACAAGCATCATGCCCAGTAGTACTGATTTCATATAGTAACGTATCCACAATAATTTTTAGAATTCTCCTCGTTTTTTTATTGTAGACGAAAATAAAGTCTTTTGTAAGCAGTTTTACCCCTAAGTTATGAAAAAATTTGAAGATATTTCGCTTCTGCCCCCAATTCTTCTTCTATACGCAGTAATTGATTGTACTTAGCAATGCGATCGCTGCGGCAAAGCGAGCCCGTTTTGATTTGCCCACACCCCGTAGCCACGGCTAAATCGGCTATGGTGGTGTCTTCAGTTTCACCGGAGCGATGCGACATGATGCAGCCATAATGTGCTTTTTGCGCCAATGCCACTGCAGCCAGCGTTTCAGTTAAGGTGCCTATCTGATTGAGTTTAATTAAAATAGCGTTAGCGATATGATTTTCGATACCTTTTTGCAACAGCACGGTATTAGTAACAAAGATATCATCCCCCACCAACTGCACTTTTTTCCCCAAAGCTGTGGTTAATTGGGCCCACCCATCCCAATCTTCTTCGGCCATACCATCTTCTATAGAAACGATAGGGTACTGTTTGACCCAGGATTGCAACATGTCAATCCATTCGGTGGCCGTTAAAGAGCGCCCTTCTGCAGCCAATTCATAACGACCTTGACGGTAAAACTCAGAACTCGCCGCATCTAAAGCAAGCGCTATATCTTTGCCCACAACCAATCCCGTAGCCGTAATCGCTTCTAAAATAAGTTCCATTGCCGCTACATTGCTAGGTAAATTAGGCGCAAAACCGCCTTCATCTCCCACTGCGGTCACCAAACCTTTACGTTTTAACAATGCTTTTAAGGCATGGAATACCTCGGCGCCATAACGCAACGCCTCTTTGAACGACGGAGCTCCCACTGAGATGATCATAAATTCTTGTATGTCGACGGTGTTATCGGCATGAGCACCGCCATTCAATATGTTCATCATGGGCGTGGGCATTATATAAGGCCCTTGCGGTTTTAGATAACGATATAAGGGTTGTTTGCGCGATGCCGCTGCGGCTTTAGCCACCGCCAAAGATACCGCTAAAATTGCATTGGCTCCCAAATGCGATTTGCCGGGCGTGCCATCTAAGGCTATCAAGCCTTCGTCTATGGCTTCCTGTTCAAAAGCATTATGACCACGTAAATGATTTTGTATGGTTGTTTCTATATTGTGAACCGCCGTCAACACGCCTTTGCCACCGTAGCGTGCTGGATCTTTATCGCGTAACTCTAAGGCTTCATGTACACCCGTAGACGCACCCGAAGGCACCGCCGCGCGCCCCATAGCGCCATCATCTAAATAGACATCGGCTTCAACCGTAGGAAAACCGCGAGAGTCTAGAATTTCTCGTGCTGTAATCTTAGTAATATTTGACATAAAATAATCCTATCTAAAAAGAGCTTCTAACAACACTTGTATACAGTGTACCGTCTTTCCATCTGCATCCAAATGCGGGTTAAATTCTGCAATTTCAGCGCCTATAAAACGCGAGTCGCCACGTACATGCTGAGTTAATACTTTTACCAAAGGCTCAATGTACAAACCATCGGCTTCTCTAGAACCCACACCCGGAGCTTCTTGTGGATCTAAGGCATCCAAATCTATGCTCACCCCATATGCAACCGTACCTTGAGTAACGATGTGCATAGCTTCTTGCATCACAACATCCAAACCTCTTTGTATCACTTCGTCCATCATAAAACAACGTACACCTAAGCCTCTAAGCAAAGCCGCCTCCCCTTCGTCATAACTGCGCACACCGATAAGGCACAAATGTTCTGGTTTTATCTTCGGCGCCTTCTGCAAAATTTCAATTAAAGGCGCTTCACCATGGCCCAATAAACAGGCTACTGGCATACCATGGATTGTATTGCTGGGCGTAGTGGCAAAAGTGTTGGCGTCTTGATGGGCATCAAACCAAATCAAACCCAAATCGCCTTTGTTCGACAAAGCATGCGCGGCACCACTCCAAGTCCCTATGGCACAACTGTGATCACCGCCTATGGTAACGAAAGGCTCTTTGTTTAAAACACAATGATCCACTTGCCGCGCTAATTGCAGCGCCATTTGGCTGATGGCCACAACTTTATCGCTGCAATCTTTAGGCTCGGTGATGGCTTTGTGCCAGTAATGCGGCATGGATAGTTTTTCTAAATGGCCCTGCTCTGCTAGATATAAAGGCCCCTCTCGGCAGTCTTGTTTTTGTGCGCCTATGCCCCAGGCGGCGCTTAGTATTTGTAGTGTAGATGATTGTTCAGACATTTTTAGTACCCTCTTTTTGCTTAGTCTAACATATCGTTCGCTACGTGTAATGCTCTCATACAGTCAGAAATTGTCCATTTTGTAGTCAAAGATGATAAAATACGCCCTTTTTCTGCTATTATCTTCAATAACTCTCAGTTAGACAAAAATTGTACACTCAACGTCGCAGTTTAATAGAAGACGCATATAACATAGGGTATATTTCGATGGTTTTAAAGAGGAAATGATTCATCTTGATTCAAATAGCACGCTTTCTGCCTTCATCAGAATCTAGGCTTTTACAGCAGAACCTTTTTTAATCCTATCTTCACTATATTTTTACTTACCTTAAATATATGGTTACGGAATTTACCCAAAAAAGCCCAGGTAAAACAAGAACCAAAAGCACCCAGACAAAGTAGCGGTATCATAAATCTATTATTACCTTGATGCATAGCCCCTCGACTTTGGTAGTAAAGAGCGCGTTTTTGATCTAAGATCATACTACTGCGCTTAATCTTTAGCTTAAGTAATTTTCTCTGATTCATTCTGGGTTCCTTGCTGCACTTGTGGTTTCTTTAATTGCGCTCTGAAATGATCAAATTTAAGTTGACTGAAATATCGGTGAAGAAAGAAAAATACAAGTCCTACGCTTATAATACTGACTAGTTCAGCAGACATCAATGCAATTAACCAATTATGAGTGTAAACATAAATAAGATAGGTCATCACCGCTAAACTCATTATTCCAAATGCACTGAGTACAACTATAAATAGAAGTGCTACAAAGCAAAAGGGGACAAAACTTTGTCTGGCTAGGTCCAGCTCTAAAAAGAATAAATCTTTATAAGCTTTAGCAACACCTAGCCACGCTTTTCCTAAATTTTCTAAGTGCTTCATATCCATTCTGATTAGTTTTTTCTAAACAGCAAACCAAGAACTAATCCTGCGAGAGCAGCTATAGCAATGGATTGATAAGGTTTGTGTTCGACAAATTCAGCCACTGATTTGCCGTATTCGCCAGCCTCTTCTTTAATGTGTTTAGCCACTTTTACGGTTTTTTCGTAGACGTCTTTGCTTATATCGCTGATTTCGTCAGCAGCTTGACCTACGCTTTTCATCATGCTGGAATCACAGTCTTTACCATCACTTTTGCAAGTGTCTTTAAAGGCTTTTATAAATTCATTCGCCGCTGTAGCCGCTTGTTCTTTAGCGTAGCCCAATTGTTGTTGCAAAATACCTGCTAATTGATCAACATCTCCGTTAAGAGAGGCTCCGTCATCATCGGTAAGATTGCCCCATTTTTCTTTTACTTTACCTTTAAATTCTTTCAAATTACCTTTTAATACATTTGCTGACATAATGAGCTCCTTATTTACAATGAAACCCGTATTTGCGGCTATAAAGCTTTAAATCAATCTTGCATTATTTATTTTAGACGGGGTTCTTATTTACAATTTTAAGTCTAGTTAATGACACTTGTTAAGTCAACAGCCTTAATCTTAGCGCGAATTAAAGCTAGCACATTTTATGGTCTTTATACGCTTTTAATAAATACAGCTCGCCTTATTTCTTCTTGAAAATCAAGAATATCGTTACGAGACAACTTACCTTTGTTGGCTATAGCTTTCAGAATTATCTTACATTAATATCTATGACATCATACTTAGGAGGAGATTTTAGGGTATTCTTGCCTAGTCGCTTATTTGGGGCTATACTGACTACCAATACTACATTATGTGGAGCATTTCATGACTATTCTTTTAGTTATTGTTATCTTGGCCATTTTTGCATTTATTATCGGTACTTACAACCGCTTAATTCGCATGATAGAGGCTGTTAATAATAATGAACGACAAATAGACATCCAACTGGACCGTCGTTACAAAGTATTTGAGTCTTTGATTGAAGTAGTTAAAAAGTATATGGATTACGAACAAACCACTTTAAAGGACGTTGTTGCACTGCGCAACCAAGCCCAAAGCGCTAAAGCTTCTGGCGATGATGCAGCACGTATCGCTGCCGAAAACGGCATCTCCAAAATAGCTTCGGGCATTAACCTGGTTTTTGAACAATACCCAGACTTAAAAGCTAACCAAAACGCATTGCAACTGCAAGAAGAAATTGTCAGCACCGAAAATAAATTAACCTACTCTAAGCAGGCTTTCAACGACAGTATTGAACGCTACAACGCCGAGAAGAAGTCCTTTTTTCAATCCATGATAGTGAGCCTATTCTCCAAGCTGGATAAACAATTCGTATATTGGAATTTGGGCGGCACAGATAAGATCGCCGAAAAAGAATCTTACACTGTTAAGTTGTAGGTTATAAATGGCAGATACCCAGCCTTCTACCGATTGGCGCGATGTCATTGCGCAAAATCGTCGCCGCACTTATTTTGTTATGGCGACTTTTGTAGCGCTATATATGGCCTTAGGTTTTATCATCGATATTTTATACCAAAGTCCTTTTATACACGCACAACTGCTGCAATATAATATCAATGAGCCGGCCCCGCTCGTCACCGCCAAATTGTTGTTAACGGGCAAATTGTTTCCTTACGCTACCGTTAGCGCCGGTGTGGCCGCCTTCATCGCCATACTCATTACCCTGACTTTTAATAATCGCATCATGCTGATGGGCACATCATATCGCTTGATCACGCCAGAAAGCGCGCAAAACCTAGCCGAAACGCAATTGTACAACGCAGTTGAGGAAATGAAGATTGCCGCCGGTTTGCAATTTATGCCCAAAGTCTATGTCATCGATGCCGATTACATGAATGCTTTTGCCAGCGGCTTGAATGAAAAATCGGCCATGATTGCTGTTACTAAGGGATTATTAGAAAAGCTAGATCGCGATGAAGTGCAAGCAGTGATTGCCCATGAGCTAAGCCACATACGCCATCAAGATACGCGTTTAATCCTAACAGTATCGGTACTAACTAACTTAATGTTACTTATCATCGACGTTTTATTTTATAACCTCATTTTTAGTCGCGACCGACGCGGCAGCCAAGGTCTAGTGCTCGTCATCATCTTGTTGCGTTATTTGTTGCCCTTAATTACCACCTTATTGGCCTTATACCTTAGCCGTAAGCGCGAGCTCATGGCCGATGCAGGAGCGGTAGAATTAACTCGGCAAAATGAACCTTTGGCACGTGCGCTCATTAAGATTAATGAAACACACAGCCAAAACCCAGAGCTGCACCAACAGGCTTATCAACAAACCGCACATGATGAATTACGTCAAGCAGCTTATATTTATTCCCCTAAAACCGCAGGTATTAGCAGCCGCCCGGGTTTTAGCAGCTTATGGTCTACACACCCTAGTTTGCAAGAGCGTTTAAAAGCGATAGGATATACTCTTCGCAGTTGATTCTTAAGCTTTGTCCGTATCAAAATAGTTGAGAATGACAAAGCGTTGGTTAGAAATTAATGTATAGACAAAATCCACCTTTTGAAGTAAAATCGGCAATAAGAGCTAGATTGTTAAGGATCATAAACCCAATGAAAATAGGGACTACTGTTAAAGCACTACTCTTGTGTTACTGTTTAGCACTGCTAAGCACTGCCTATGCCGACGGACCACCGTTAATAGATCGCGATGTCAATAATATAGTTGACGCCGTGCCCGAACCCTTACCTTATAACGATTTTGCTAATCAACCGGTTTATCAAGTCAATGGCCAAACCTATACGCTTATTCCTTCCACTCACGGTTATACCACCACGGGCATCGCTTCTTGGTATGGTCAACAATTTGCGGAACGCATGACTGCCAGCGGTGAGCCGTACGATATGTTCGCCATGACCGCAGCCAGCAAAGTATTGCCTATCCCTACTTTTGTTACTGTCACCAATTTAGAAAATGGGCGTAGTATTACGGTGAAAGTAAATGACCGCGGCCCTTTTCACGATGGGCGCATTATGGATTTATCATACGCTGCAGCAAAACGATTAGGCATGTTGCAAAAAGGCACGGCTCATGTGCGCATCACTGCCTTGGATACGCCTTATAATGCCGCTTTAAAAGCCTATTATTTACAAGTTGCCACCTTTCGCAACCTAGAAAATGCCACCCATTTGGCAAAAACATTAAAAACGATTTTATTAGCACCAGTAGCGGTTAAACCTACTACTACGCAATACAGCACCTTTTATCGCGTACGCATCGGGCCGTTCCTAAACATTGCTGAAGCGCAAAATTTGTACAAACAATTACATCAAGCGGGATTAAATCCCGGCGTGTTGGTGGCCGCTTAAAAAATCAAGAACGAATTATCTAAGCTGTTTATCCTCTTTTTTTTCATAACATACTTGCTTTTTATTTTTCTTCTACTCATAATGAATATACGGATGAAGTGTAATCGTAAGCTACCGGGAATATTGTCATCGCAATGCCCGTCGAGTGAACGCTTACAGCAATAGGAGCATGCTTATGGCTGCAGCTGAGTCTCACATAATAGTAGATTTCGAGCAGAGTTTTCTACGCTACCCATTTGCTACTTATTTACCCTTCTTTTATCAGATTGCGCACGAAGAAAGCCGAAAATGTCCTATCGCTAAGCTTTTTTATGAACAATACCGTGATAAAACATTAACTCTTCAAACAGTCTACGATTTTTTAAGGGAATATGAAGATGATCTCTATGCGGAATTACTACTAAACCCACGGAGTGCACTCTCAGCCACCGATGAAAAATACCTAAGTCCGACAACCTTACTAGAAATAGATGGCCCTTTAAAAAAAAGAATTATATTATTATACGATACACTCCATACGCCTATTATCATAATAACAGCAAATCCTTATAAGCAATTGATTAGGGATTACTTGAACAATACTTTGCCAAAAGGATCCTTTAGAATAGTATACGCACCCCTCTTAAGCAATATAGAGAAACCTGTTAGCAATATTCAATTGTTTCGGGTAACTCCAGGCATCGAATCACCACCACCAGGATATTCGCTCATCATCAACTCTACACGGCCCGAGCCTGAAGGGGGCTGGCAAAGCTATGCTGCAGAACTAGAACAAAGATTATTGAGTACAGGTTATTTTTACGATCTTCAAAAAGAAAAGCAACAACTCAAAGAACAACAAATCAGAGAACAAGAACTCAAAGAACAACAACTCAGAAAGCAACAACTCACAGAACAACAACTCAGAAAGCAACAACTCAGAGAACAAGAACAGAAAAAACAAAATGAAGCAGCGTCAACTTCTATACAAGGAGAATGGCTTTATCCTGAGGAAAGGTCTTTCTCTCCAGCTTTCTTTATCCCCGCTATAAGTTTATCTGATAAAAACAGCTCTGTAGAATCGCCAACAGTGCGGCGTGTAAAGAGAGACCTCCCCTACTCCCCTTCACGCCCCGCATCACCTTTCATAGCTTCGCCTTCGCGCCCCGAATCACCCGCACAGCATATTCCCACTACGAATATTTTTAAACGATCTAACTAGGTTAAAGGGTGCAAAATAATCTATTAAATAGCGCTACAAAATCAATGCCCTTCGAAAAAAGCCTTAACTCGTTCAAACCAGGAACGCTCTTGTGGGCTATGATTTTTGTTATCGGCGGCTAAAGAGACTTGGAATTGTTCTAACAATTCTTTTTGCTCGCGGCTTAGATTAATCGGCGTTTCCACGACGATATGGCACAATAGATCTCCTACCACGTGTCCACGCACAGCTTGCACCCCCTTGCCACGCAAACGAAATACCTTAGCATTTTGTGTTTCAGGTGGGATCTTTAATTTAACCTTACCTTGCAGCGTAGGAATTTCTATCTCTCCACCTAAAGCAGCGGTGATAAAACCAATTGGCATCTGACAATGTAAATCTTGACCGTGTCTTTCAAAAATAGGATGCGGCTTGACGTGCACTTCGACGTATAAATCACCCGGCGGAGCGCCATTTAAACCAGCTTCGCCTTCGCCTTGTAAGCGTATGCGATCGCCATTATCCACGCCTGCGGGAATTTTAACGGATAATACTTTTTCTTCTTGATTGCGCCCTTGACCTCTACAATGAGTACAAGGACTGGTGATTTTACGCCCTTGACCACGGCAAGTAGGACACGTTTGTTGCACGGTGAAAAAACCGCGTTGCATCCGTATTTGTCCCATGCCTTGGCAATCGCTACACACCGTAGGACTGGTTCCTTTGGCTGCACCACTACCCTGACATTCTTTACAAACAACCCAAGTGGGTATGCGCAAAGTGGTTTCGCTGCCAAAAACAACTTTATCTAAAGGCAATTCGATGGAAAAGCGTAAATCAGCGCCACGTTGTTGTCCAGGGCCTCTGCCACCGCCGCCTTGACGATCGCCAAAGATATCGCCAAATACGTTTTCAAAGATATCGCTGAAATTGCCATTAAATCCAGCACCACCGCCCATTGAAGACGGATCAAATGCATTATGACCAAATTGATCGTAAGCGGAACGCTTGCTGTCGTCCGATAAAATATCGTAAGCCTCTTGGACTTCCTTAAATTTTGCCTCAGCACTTTTATCACCCGGATTTTTATCCGGATGATACTGGCGTGCTAATTTACGATAATTTTTTTTAATCTCTTCACTACTGGCATTGCGACCTAGGCCTAGAACCTCATAATAATCTTTTTGTTTATCAACCATTACTTACTCTTTCTTTTTCTTTTCGTCGTCGATTTCTTCGAATTCTGCGTCAACCACATTACCTTCGTCACCTTGAGCTTGCTGAGCAGCTTCTTCGTTACTCTGGGTTTGTTGCTCTCCAGCGGCTTGCTCTCCTTGTTGTGCCTTAGCATACATTTTCTCAACCATAGGCGCACTGGCTTGTGATAAACTTTGAATTTTCGCTTCTATCGCTGCTTTTTCATTGCCTTTCATTGCTTCCTCTAATTCCTTGATTTCTGCTTCAATCTTGGCTTTAGTCTCAGCATCGACCACACTGCTATCTGCTTCGGATAAGGTTTTCTTGGTTGAATGCAGCAAATTATCGGCTTCATTACGCACTGAAACCAATTCGTGGAATTGGCGATCTTCATCGGCATGCGCTTCTGCATCTTTCACCATTTTTTGCACTTCTTCTTCGGATAAACCACTAGAAGCACGAATGACAATGGATTGTTCTTTACCCGTAGCTTTATCTTTAGCATGTACATGCAAGATGCCGTTGGCGTCTATGTCAAACGTGACTTCAATCTGCGGCATACCACGCGGTGCGGAAGGAATACCTACTAAATCGAAACGGCCCAAGGACTTATTAGCCGAAGCCATTTCACGCTCACCTTGTAACACATGAATAGTCACTGCAGTTTGATTGTCATCCGCTGTTGAAAATGTTTGGCTTTTCTTAGTAGGAATAGTGCTGTTCTTGGTAATGATCTTAGTCATAACACCACCCATGGTTTCTATACCCAAGGATAAAGGCGTTACGTCTAATAATAAAACGTCTTTCACATCGCCCGATAACACTGCACCCTGAATAGCAGCACCAATGGCAACCGCTTCATCTGGATTCACGTCTTTACGAGGCTCTTTACCAAAGAATTCCGTAACCACTTCTTGTACTTTCGGCATACGCGTTTGACCACCGACCAAAATAACGTCGGTAATATCGGCAACTGTTTTTCCAGCATCTTTCAATGCTATCTTACAAGGTTCAATAGTACGTTGAATGAGGTCATCCACCAAAGATTCTAATTTAGCACGCGTTACTTTGATGTTTAAGTGTTTGGGTCCAGCTGCATCAGCCGTAATAAAAGGTAAATTGATATCGGTTTGTTGTGAGCTAGACAATTCAATCTTCGCTTTTTCAGCAGCCTCTTTCAAACGTTGCAATGCCATGGTGTCTTTAGTCAAATCTATGCCTGACTCTTTTTTGAATTCTTCAACTAAATAACGAATCAGAAGTTGATCAAAGTCAGCACCGCCTAAGAAAGTATCGCCATTAGTGGCCAACACTTCAAATTGATGATCGCCCTCTACATCAGCAATTTCAATGATAGAAATATCGAAAGTACCACCACCCAAATCGTAAACCGCTACTATACGGTCGCCGCGTTTTTTATCTAAGCCATACGCCAAGGCAGCAGCCGTGGGTTCGTTAATGATACGTACTACATTCAGGCCCGCAATACGACCGGCGTCTTTAGTTGCTTGACGTTGCGCATCGTTAAAATAAGCCGGCACAGTAATAACCGCGTCGGTAATCGTTTCACCTGTATAATCTTCGGCGGTTTTTTTCATCTTACGCAGAACGTGGGCCGAAATTTCTTGCGGCGCCATATCTTTGCCATCCACACGAACCCAAGCATCCCCGTTTTGGGCGGAAACGATCTCATAAGGAACATGTTGTTCAAAATGTTTCACTTCTTTGTCTTCTTTAAGACGCCCTATCAAGCGCTTCACTTCACG
Source organism: Pseudomonadota bacterium (assembly GCA_021781965.1). Lineage (GTDB taxonomy): Bacteria > Pseudomonadota > Gammaproteobacteria > UBA1113 > UBA1113 > VFKP01. The sequence goes on along the minus strand of JAJXVU010000022.1, from coordinate 6,423 downwards.
AATGGTTCTTTTATGGTTAGTTATCTCTTGCCGCTTAGCGGATTCACCCACATCTACTTGCTCGCCTCCAAAAGCAACAATAGAAGGTGTGGTACGTCGCCCTTCGCTGTTTTCAATCACGACGACTTTGCCCCCTGATTCTATAATCGCAACACAAGAATTCGTGGTGCCTAAGTCTATACCTATAATTCTATTAGCCATTTTTTACTCCAAGTAATTATTTTCTCTACCCCTAAATATGGGGGGTCATTATTAAAAATCAAGCCTCTTTGACCACAATAACGCGCGCCGGTCTTACTACCCTGCCATGCAAAATATAACCGCGCTGAATCACAGCCATTATGAATCCCGCCTCATATTGATCGCTGGGTTGCATGGCGATGGCTTCATGTTTTTGTGGGTCGTATTTTTCGCCTAGGGGATTGATGGCTTCTACACCAAAACGCACCAAAGCGTCCATAATCATTTTATCCGTTAATTCCAAGCCCTGACGCATAGCGGTAAAAGCCTTTTCATTCATTTCCACACTGTTTTCTAAGCCCTGGCCCACGCCATCTAAAGCCGGCAATAATGCTTCAATTAACTTTTGCGTACCGTATTTCTGCATTTTTTGCACTTCTTGCTCTAAACGCTTGCGCACATTGTCTTTTTCGGCCACTTCGCGCAAATATTTATCCCAATTGGCGTCTACCTTAGCTTTTAATTCTTCTATGCTTTGTTGCAACTCGTTATAGGTAGGATTAATAGGGCCTGTAGGCATGTCGCCAGCATTTTCATCTAGTGATTCAGGCGCCTGTTCAGCGCTCTCTTTTTGTTTCGATTCTTCATGGACTTTTTGCCATTTATTGTGCTGGTCTTTACTCACGAATGTCTCCTCTCTGCAGATAATTTAGTACAGTAGCTATATAAGGGCTTTTTTCATTATTTCAAGAGCTCGGCTACTTTTAGCCAATCTTCATAGGCTTTGGCTTTATCGGCTGGATTGCGTAATAAATAGGCAGGATGATAGCTCACCCACAGTGGAATTTTGGTTTGGCCAAAGACATAGGCCTGACCACGCAGGCGAGACAAGGCTGTGCTCACATGCAGTAGATTATGCGCTGCAATACGGCCTAAGGCTAAAATAAGTTGTGGTTGCAATAAATCTACTTGCTGCTGCAAATAATCCTGACATTGCGCCACTTCTGCCGCATTAGGGTCACGATTATTCGGCGGGCGGCATTTCAATATATTGGCGATATAAATATCTTCCATATTCAAGCCTACGCCAGCGATAATTCGGTCTAATAGCTGCCCCGCTCTGCCTACAAAAGGCAAACCTTGGCGATCTTCTTCTGCCCCTGGCGCTTCTCCTATTAACATCAGCCTTGCTCGCTGACTACCTCGGCCAAAGACAGTTTGTTTGCGGCAAAGATGTAGTTCACAACGCTGACAAGCCGCTACGGCCTGTTCTAAATTTTGCCAATTGTTCTGTAATGAAGTAGCGCTTTGTGGCCCTTCTTTTCGCTCTAGCCATAGATCAATACCCATGGCTCTGAGATAATGGCGTTGTTGTACTACAGACTCACTCATAAAGAGGATTATCCATGTTGTTATTGATCTTAACGGTGGCAAGCCTAGCATGTAGCTTAGGCTTACTCGTCACCCTGGTTATCACCCAGCGCACAGCATACCAAAGTGTGACGGCTTTGCACCATGCTTTATCGCGCCAGGAAGGGTTTGTGACACAATTTGCGCAAAATCTGCAACAGTTACAAGCACAAAACCAAGCAGTGATCTTACAGCAACAACAACGTCATGACCAAATCTTACATCAATTAAAAGAATATGCAACACAATTGCGCCTAGATTTTAGCGAGCATCAATTAAAACAACTCACCATGTTACAAGAGAGTTTACATAAAAACATTAACGAGTTAAGCCAGCACATCTTAACCGTTTTAAATCAGAATACGCAAAGCAGCACTCAAGCGATGCAGCGTTTAAATGAAACGGTGGCTGAACACTTAAAGTCTATCAGCGCGCAAGTGGAAAAACGCTTGAGCGAAGGTTTTGAAAAAACAACGGCAACCTTCCAAGCTATTATTCAGCGTTTGAGTTTGATCGACGAGGCACAGAAAAAAATCACCGAATTATCCACCAATGTCGTCAGCCTACAAGCAATTTTATCCGACAAATCCTCACGCGGCGCTTTTGGTGAAGTGCAATTAAGCGCGCTCATACGCAATTTTTTACCGGAAAATCAGTTTTCACTGCAACACACTTTATCCAACGGCAAACGCGTAGATTGCCTATTATTCTTACCCGAACCTACAGGCAACATCGCCATCGATGCCAAATTTCCCTTAGAAAATTATCAAGCCATGCATGCTTTAACCGCCAACGATCCGTATCGTAAAGCGGCCGAACAACGCTTTAGACAAGATTTAAAAAAACACGTAGACGATATTGGCGATAAATATATCTTGCCCGGCGAAACGGCCGATGGCGCCGTGTTGTTTTTACCGGCCGAGGCGGTTTTTAGCGAAATAGTCAGTTATTTCCCCGATGTGGTGGAATATGCGCAGAAAAAACGAGTATGGCTGGTCTCTCCTACTACTTTAATGGCCATATTAACCACTGCCCGCGCCGTGATTAAAGACCAAGCCACGCGCGAACAAGTACATATTATTCAACAACATTTGCGCGCCTTGGGCAAAGATTTTGATCGCTTCCAAAGCCGTATGGATAACTTGGCCAAGCACATAGAACAAGCCAATAAAGACGTCACCGATGTGCATATCTCGGCCCGTAAAATCACCAGCCATTTTCGTAAGATCGAAGCAGTGGACGAAGATTTAGTCCAAAATCCTTTGTTAGAGAGCGATAAGGATTTGACTTTAGAGTAAAAGATAGGCTATTCTAATCCCTCACAATTAAAATAAATATGTGTGCGGGTTAAAATGGCTAAGACTTATGTAGATGCTGATATTCAATTTCCGGGTGATATTCCAGGACAGAAACCGACAAGACAAGTTGCAACTGGATTCATACCTGGAGAGGTAATACGGCCCATAGGGGCAGGAGATGTACTGCTCAATGCAGAAAATATACCGTTAATGCCATTAGAAATGTCAGAAGAAAGCAGATATGAAAAAAAAGACGTGGCTATAGGCATATTAGGCGGCGGTACTGGTTTTGTTCTTGCTAGTGAAGTATGTTGTCCTGGCGCTGGGATAATAACGCACGCTGTCTTTGCAGGTCTAATTGCAGTGGGCTGCGGCCTGTTTGGTAGAAGAACAGCTAAAAACTGCGACGATAGAACGCCAATGTCTACCGCCTTAGTTAGATAAAGGCGTAACGCTAAATTAGGATTCGGATTCGGTTTGAGGTGTTATACCTCAAACCGAACTATATTAAGCATCGGTGATGGCCTTATACTCATCCAACACTATCGCTGTATTGGGTTTAAAGCTTGTCCATAAGGTAAATGATTCCGCGGCTTGTTCTACCAACATGCCAAAACCATCTAAACACTGCTTCACGCCGTAATCGGCTGCTTGTAAAAGGATGGGCGTGGGCTTGTCGCTGTATTTTAGATCGTACACTAAAGCGCAATTTTGAAAAATATTTTTGGCTATGGGCAAAGGCCAAGAATTAAAAGGCGTGCAATCGATCATCACATCAAATTCTGCTTCTAACGCTTTAAAATCTTTTGCTTCTATATTGCCATATTGGCGAAACTCGTCGGCTAAACGCTGTGCCTTGATTAAAGTTCTGTTGGCTATCACCACACTGTGCGGTTTAGTCTGCAATAGTGGATACAATAAACCTCTAGTCGCACCCCCGGCTCCTAGCAATAGTACTCTTTTCCCCGTTAAAACATAATCATGGTTATGTTGCACATCGCGTATAAACCCTATGCCGTCGGTGTTATCGCCATAGATAGCACCGTTATCCATAAACTTTAAGGTGTTCACCGCTTTGGCTATCTGTGCTCGCTCTGAATGTGTATCACATAATTTGTAGGCTTGTTCCTTAAAAGGCATCGTCACATTCGCGCCATTGCCACCACTGTCACGAAAAACAAACACGGTTTGGGGAAATGCATCGAGGGGTGATTCTGTTTTGGAATAGTCTACATTTAAACCGGCGAATTGCGCTGCAAAACGTGAATGGATCCATGGAGATTTGCTGTGTAGTATGGGATTGCCGATGACGGTGAATTTGAAGTTTATTTTCCATATTTCTTCATGATTTTCGCTCATTTCAAATAGCCCCTGCTTAATCATTCCATCAGTATAACAAAGTATCTCTTTCAGAAAAAGACCCACATAGGTACGTGAATAAGTCACGCTATAATAATAGTTAATCATGCCTGTTATTTATATTTTCGCGCCACTAAACATAGATCAAGTGTGCATAGATCAAAACCCAAATTTCTGCAAGCTCTCATGAATCCTTGCCGCCACTTCTTCCACCGTCCCTAAACCTGACACTTGGCAGAATTTAGGGGCTGCAATAGGAGCATCTTTAGGAAAATGTTTATAAAAATTGATTAGGGGTTTGGTTTGCGCGTGATACACATCTATACGTTTACGCACCGTTTCTTCTTTATCGTCGTCGCGTTGTATTAATGGTTCACCCGTAACATCGTCTTGCAGTGGCACTTTAGGGGGATTAAATTCGCTGTGATAAACGCGTCCAGAAGCGGCATGCACGAGACGGCCACTCATTCTATGGACGATTTCTTCATCCTCTAAACTGAGTTCTAATACCACATCTAAAGCAATAGCTGCATCGATCAACGCTTGTGCTTGCGGTATAGTACGTGGAAAACCATCGAGTATAAAACCATTCACACAATCTTTTTCGGCAATGCGCACTTTGACTAAATCGATAATCAAATCATCCGGCACTAATTTGCCCGCTTGCATAATGACTTGTGCTTTTTTGCCTAATTCACTGCCCGCAGTTACGGCTTGACGTAGCATTTCGCCAGTAGAGATTTGTGGAATATGATAATCGCGGGAAATAAATTGCGCTTGAGTACCTTTACCCGCGCCCGGACAGCCTAGCATCATTAAACGCATGGTATTGTTCCTTAAAACTGCTGTAAAAATCGAATGTCGTTTTCAAATAATAAACGTAAATCAGGAATTTCATAGCGCAACATGGTTAGGCGATCGATGCCCATGCCTATGGCAAAACCACTGTAACGTTCGCTGTCTATGCCTACATTGGCCAATACCTGTGGATGTACCATGCCACAGCCTAATATTTCCAACCAGCCCGATTGACCGCAAGTCCTACAACCCTCGCCTTTGCATTTCACACATTGTATATCGACTTCGGCAGAAGGCTCAGTAAAGGGAAAATAAGAAGGACGTAAACGCAATACCACGCTTTGCTCAAAAAAAGCTTCTAGAAACGACTGTAACAAACCTTTTAAATCGGCAAAGGTACTGTGATCGTCTACCAACAAAGCTTCTAATTGATGAAACATAGGCGTATGCGTCATATCGCTGTCGCAACGATACACTCGTCCCGGTGCTACCATACGAAAAGGCGGTTTATGCGTTTTCATATAACGAATTTGCACGGGCGAAGTATGGGTACGCAATAAGGATCCATTTTCTAAATAAAAGGTATCGTGTGAAGCGCGCGCCGGATGGTGCGCCGGAATATTTAAGGCATCAAAATTATGATATTCATCTTCAATTTCAGGGCCCGAAACAATATCAAAACCCATGCCGCTGAAAAAAGCTTCTATACGCAAACGCGTTTGCGTGACGGGATGTAAATGGCCTACGCCTACTCCGCGTCCTGGTAAAGAAGTGTCTACCGCATCACGCTCTAAAGCTTCGTTTAAAGCACTATGTTGTAGTTGTAGTTGTTTGTCTTGCAATAAAGCTTGAATTGCTACTTTTAAGTCGTTGACCTTTTGCCCATAGGCCGGACGCTCTGCAGGCGCCAAGGTAGCCATGGTTTTCATCAACTCGGTAACAGATCCTTTCTTTCCTAAAAAATGCACGCGAACTTGCTCTAGTGCGGCTAAATCCGTAGCCGCAGCACTTTGTTCGCGTACTTTTATTAGGATGTCATCAAAAGACTGCATAAAAAATCAAGCTTGGGCCAAGGCAGCTTTAGATTGTTCTACAATCGCTGCAAAAGCTTCTTTTTGATTCACTGCCAATTCTGCTAACACTTTACGATCGATCTCTATAGCCGCCTTCTTTAAGCCATTCATAAATTGGCTATAAGTTAAGCCAAACTCTCTGGCTGCAGCATTGATACGCACAATCCACAAAGCGCGGAAATCACGTTTACGTTGACGACGATCGCGGTAAGCATACTGACCTGCTTTGATAACCGCTTGCTTTGCCACACGGTAGACACGGCTTCTAGCACCGCGATACCCTTTGGCTTGCTTTAATACTTTTT
>JAJXVU010000045.1 GCA_021781965.1 Pseudomonadota bacterium | reverse complement strand
ATTTTCTGGTGATGATAGCGAGCGGGTCCCACCTGATCCCATTTCGAACTCAGAAGTGAAAACGTTCAGCGCCGATGATAGTGTGATTTACTCATGTGAAAGTAGGACGTTGCCAGAAATTTAACACTAAGAAGCCCGAGGCTTATACCTCGGGCTTTTTTTTTGCGCATTACAAAAGTAAGATGAAAAATTTGACCTTTTATATTTCTTTGCTACTAATAGTATGGTTTTAAGATAATAGAGCTTAACAAAGGAATGGTGTATACAAATGAATTGGTATTTTAAAGTGCTACGAAATTATGCGGTTTTTTCCGGTAGGGCACGCCGTAAGGAATATTGGTATTTTTTTCTTTTCAATCTAATCATCATTATGATATTAACTAGTATAGATAACGGAACTTGGCTATTCAGCCAAACATATCGGATGGGCCTACTCTCCTGCATTTATTCATTAGTTGTATTCATCCCATCATTGGCGGTGTTAGTACGTCGTTTACATGATACGGGTCGTAGCGCTTGGTGGTTGCTCTTGGCTCTAATACCTATTATTGGGAGTATAGTTTTATTGATTTTCGCAGCGCTGGATAGTGAACCAGGTCCCAATGAATATGGGCTAAACCCTAAAATAACTTAATAGAAAATCGTGTCAAATTATTCAATTCATTCGGATCTTGTCGGTGCTTTGGAGTTTGTTTACAAGCCAGCGAATATTCTATGCACTGAAATACAACGGGAATCAGAAAGTGTTGAATATGGGGCCCACAGTTTTAAATTAAATAATTGTAATATCAGATTCCGTGTTGCCAAAATCACGCCTACAAAAGTAGGACAATTTGTAACGCTGTGGAAAAGAGTCGTGAATGGTCCTATTCAGCCCTATGATATAGCTGATTCTGTAGATCTTTTTGTTATTAGTGTACGCAAGGATAGTAATTTGGGGCAGTTTGTATTTCCAAAATCTATATTATATGAACAAGATATAGTATCTAGTGATGGTCAAGGAGGTAAACGGGCTATTCGTGTTTATCCGCCTTGGGACACTGAGCTGAATACACAGGCTAAAAAAACGCAGAAATGGCAGTTAAAATATTTTTTAGACTTATCTTTGAATAAACCGATAAATCAAACTCAATTTAAGCTGTTATATGATATTGTATTTGAAGATCTTAAATAATTTTTTGACATAAACCCAAAGTGAGCATAGGATGATTGTTAAGATTTATCTTTGGCATTGAATGCGGCACGCGATTTTGAAATGATACAGCAGATTTTTAATGCATATTGAGCCGTCTGTTAACTATGAGCTTGTGTGACAAGCCGCTTCAATATTATTGCCGTCAAGATCAAGCACAAATGCACCGTAATAATTGGGATGATAATTTGGTCGTAGACCCGGCTTACCATTATCTTTACCGCCCATTAAAATAGCTTCTTTATAGAATTGATCAACTTGATCGCGGCTATGAGCTGCAAAAGCGATATGCGAGTGCTTTGTGAGCAACTCTCCCTGATGGATCCAGAAAGAAGGAATGGGATCAGCTGAATCTTTTCTACCAAATCCAGCATATCCGTCTACTTCCATCAGCAAGACTATACCTAGGGGTTTTAAGGCGTAGAGATAAAATTGCTTGCTGTTTTCATAATGGCTGACAATTAATCCAATGTGGTCAATGATCATGGTGATGCTCCAAAATAGAAATAAGGGTTGTGTGTACAAGCAATTATAGGGGAATTCTAGGCAACCGAAATGCATTGACAAAACCTAAAAGTGGCTATATACTGGATGTCACTCCCAATTTAGACTCTAAATTGGGAGTGACATCCGTAAAATAGATACGAGACTTATATGCAAGCTATTGATTTTAAAAGAATTCTACAGCTACCAGAAGGTCACAGCGCCATTTTGCTTGGACCTAGAGGTGTGGGGAAAAGCACCCTACTAAAAAAACAATTTGCATCACGTTCCGGCTTATGGATTAATCTTTTGTTGGCGGCTGAAGAAGAGCGCTATTTACGCAATGCAGATACATTATTGGCTGAAGTCGCAGCACTGTCAGATCAGCTACCCTACGTTATCATTGACGAAATACAAAAAGTGCCTAAGCTTTTAGATATTGTTCATCAGCTTATTGAAAGCACAAACAAAATATTTATTTTATCAGGGTCTAGCGCTAGAAAACTAAAAAAAGGCGCGTCTAATCTATTAGCAGGTAGGGCTTTTATTTTTAATCTTGCGGCGTTTACATTTGAAGAACTGCAAGGTTCCTTTGATCTGCAAACAGCTCTGACCTGGGGAATGTTGCCTAGTATTTACCAATTTAGTACCGATCAACAGAGAGCACATTATCTCAAAGCTTATGCACATACTTATTTAAAAGAAGAAGTTTGGGCTGAACAGTTTATTCGCGAATTAAGTCCGTTTAGATACTTCTTAGAAGTAGTTGCACAATGTAACGGTAAAGTTATTAATTTTAGCAAAATAGCAAGAGATGTAGGGATCGATCATAAGACTGTGGAAAATTATTACTCTATTTTGGAAGATACATTACTGGGTTTCTTTCTACCAGCGTACGATGGCTCATTTCGCAAACAAATTAGCAAGGCACCTAAATTTTATTTATTTGATACGGGTGTGTCGCGGGCGTTGGCACGTATGTTATCAGTGCCGGTGCGTGAAAAAACAGCTTACTATGGCGAATTGTTCGAGCAATTCATTATTTGCGAAATAAAGAAATATATCAATTATTATCACGATGAGTATAGATTAACACATTTGTGTACCAAGAATGACAAAGAAATAGACCTCATCGTACAGCGCCCCGCACAAGAAACATTGCTGATAGAAATTAAAAGCAGCAACGATGTGCAGCCAGAACAATTAAAAGCGTTGGCTAGTCTAAAAGACGAAATTCCTAACAGTGTGGCTATTTGCGTTTCTAATGATAAAAATAAAAAACGCTATGGCGATATTGCCGTTTGGCCATGGCGCGAGGCTATTAAGCACTATTTTAAGTAAGTGCCTTATAATATCTAATCTAATATCGAGTAGGAGTTATTTCTAATTAGAAGAAATTTAATTGAATGAATAATTCCCGTTCACTATTTCTAAACATAGCAAAGCTATATCTATACGTTTTGTCAGGCAAAATGCAAAGCACGATAGAAATGGCGGGGTGGCACGACGGGGATGTCGCCGTGGCAGGACCCCGCCAGCAATGAACTATAACGATTGCACCCTGGGTCTAGGCATCGCAGAAATACGAATTTACTAGCCACAAACCCTCACAATACGGTATGATTCATTCTTCAAAAGATAAAACAGGCTCATTATGCTCGCTCAATTTATACACATCGTTTTGCATCTAGACCTTTATTTGCAAACCTTCTTCCAGCAATATGGCGCGTGGCTCTATGGTTTGTTGTTTATTATTATTTTTTTAGAATCCGGGGGCATCCCTTTTTTACCCGGGGATTCGCTATTATTCGCCACTGGCACGGTCATTGCCGGCAGTACTTTGAGTGTTCATTTATTAGCTGTGCTGTTGATGATAGCCGCTGTAGCCGGATCTACTCTCAATTATGCCTTGGGAGTATGGATAGGGCCAAAAATCTTCAATAAGCCCAAAACAATTTGGTTCAATCCAGCCCATGTGCGCCATGCGCATGACTTTTTTGAGCGTTATGGCTGGAGCGCCATCGTTATCAGTCGGTTTGTGCCTATTGTTAGGACCTTTGTGCCCTTTGTGGCAGGCATAGGGCGTATGGATTTTAAAAAGTTTATGCTTTCCATAGGCTTAGCCGCACCGATTTGGATAGGCAGCATTTTGTATATAAGCTATGCCTTTGGGCACTTGCCATGGATAAAGACGCATTTTTCATGGATAGTCTGGGGCATTATCATGATATCCTTAGTGCCCGTGGTGGTTGCTTTAGCACGGCCACTACTGGCCAAAAAGAGGAAACAGTCCCATGTTGTGGATTAAGGCTTTGTTGTGGGTTAAGGCTTTTCACGTTATTTTTATGGTAATGTGGTTTGCAGGCCTATTTTACCTGCCGCGTTTATTTGTTTATCATGCCGCAAGCAGCGATAAAGTCAGCCTTGAACGCTTTAAAGTGATGGAATGGCGCCTATATTGGTGCATTACCACGCCCGGAGCTATTTTAACCACGCTTTTTGGTTTAACCCTCATGTTTGCACGTCATCATTACTATGTTCACGCCATGTGGTTACATATTAAATTGGCCTTGGTACTGGGTTTGTGGATTTATCATGCCTATTTGGTATTGTTATTGCGGGATTTTGCGGCAGATAATAACCAGCACAGCGAACGCTTTTACCGCATTATAAACGAAGTGCCGACGCTTTTTTTAATTAGCATCGTTATCTTGGCCGTGGTCAAATAATTAGCCTATTTTTGCCTTAAAATACGAATTTAATGACAAAAAAGCGAAAATTTTGTGAGAACACTTGACATGGGGCCAAAACCTTTCTACAATCCGCCCTCATTTTGCATGTTTGCGCTTTGTGTCTGAGCCTATTTAGCATAATAAAAACGCAAAGCAAAATGAGTAACTGTTTAGTACCGGATTCAAACTGCGCATATAAAGAGCATATTTTGAGGCGGGGTTGGATGAAAATCCAAGCTAAGTGAGTAAAATATACGCTACTTATCATTAAATGGTTACCAAAACGATGATGAATATCCGAATTAGAATGTGACAAGCGTGGAGCTTTAAATATATGGCAAGAATTAGTCAGTTGGTGCGTGCCTCATCAAGCACGAAGCGTATCAAACGTAAGGTTAAGAGTAAAAACCCTGCGTTGAAACAATGTCCGCAACGACGCGGCGTATGTACGCGCGTGTATACGACGACCCCTAAAAAGCCAAACTCGGCTTTGCGTAAGGTCGCCAGAGTTAAGCTCACCAGCGGTTATGAAGTTACAGCCTATATTGGCGGTGAAGGACACAATTTACAAGAACACTCCGTGGTATTGATACGCGGCGGACGAGTAAAGGATTTACCAGGTGTGCGTTATCATATCGTGCGCGGTAGCTTAGATACAGCTGGTGTGAAAGGTCGTAAACAATCCCGTTCCAAGTACGGTGAAAAACGGCCTAAGGCTAAGTAATTTATTAATGATGGTAGGAAGATAATATTATGCGACGTAGAGCGGCAGAGAAAAGACCCGTAGTGCCTGATCCCAAGTTCGGTGACGAACTGATCGCACGCTTTATTAATGTAGTTATGCTAAGTGGTAAGAAATCACTGGCAGAACGCATTGTTTATGGTGCTTTGGAAGAAGTATTTAAAAAGCAAAAAAGTGCCGAGACAGAAAGCAGTGAAGGCGGTGAAGGTGGCGCAACAGTAGCGATATTTGGTCGTGTTTTAGATCAAGTATGTCCTACGGTAGAAGTGCGTTCACGCCGTGTTGGTGGTGCAACCTACCAAATTCCTGTTGAAGTGGCTCCACATCGTCGTTTAGCTTTGGGTATGCGTTGGATGATCCAATCTGCTCGTAAGCGTTCTGAGAAAGGCATGATGCGCCGATTAGCCGCCGAAATGGGCGATGCTTTAGCTGGTCGTGGTGAGGCTGTGAAGAAGCGTGAAGATGTGCACCGTATGGCTAAGGCCAACCAAGCTTTTGCGCATTATCGTTGGAATTAATAATTTTATAGATAGAGGATCATTGTTGTGAGTAGAACCACCCCTTTAGACCAGGTTAGAAATATAGGTATTATTGCCCATATTGACGCTGGCAAAACAACGACTACAGAGCGTATTCTTTTTTATACGGGTGTGTCTTATAAAATTGGTGAAGTACATGATGGCGCTGCCGTTATGGATTGGATGGAACAAGAAAGAGAACGTGGTATCACCATTACTTCTGCTGCAACGACTTGTCATTGGTCTGGTATGGATAAACAATATCCGCTACACCGTATTAATATCATCGATACCCCGGGCCACGTTGACTTTACTATTGAAGTAGAGCGTTCATTGCGCGTACTCGATGGTGCTGTGGCAGTATTTTCTGCTGTAGATGGGGTTGAACCACAATCTGAAACGGTATGGCGTCAAGCTAATCGCTACAAAGTACCCCGTATGGCTTTCGTCAACAAGATGGATCGTGTGGGTGCTGAGCTTAGCCGTGTGGTAGATCAAATTAAAGATCGTTTGGGTGCAAATCCTATTCAAATGCAATGCCCTATAGGTTCCGAAGAAAATTTTGAAGGCGTGGTCGATTTAATCCGTATGGAAGCCATTTATTGGGATGAAGCGTCTAAGGGCGTAAATTATGTCGCTAAAGAAATCCCTGCCAATCTGAAGGCCGAGTGCGATGCTCTGCGTGAAACAATGACAGAAGCAGCCGCAGAAGCGAACGAAGAATTAATGGAAAAATATTTAGAAAGTGGTACGCTTACTAACGAAGAGATCAAAAAAGGCTTGCGTATACGTACTATTGCAGGTGAAATTGTACCTGTATTTTGTGGCTCGGCCTTTAAAAATAAAGGTGTGCAAGCTATGTTGGATGGTGTGGTAGAATTTATGCCTGCGCCGGATGACGTAGAATCTATTAAAGGTATTTTGGATGATGCGGCTGAAACAGAAGCTGTGCGTCATTCTAATGATGATGAACCTTTCTCGGCTTTGGCTTTTAAAATAGCCACCGATCCTTTTGTGGGTTCTTTAACCTATATCCGTATTTATTCTGGCGTATTGAAGTCGGGTGATTCAGTATTTAACCCTGTGAAAAGCAGAAAAGAACGCGTAGGCCGCTTATTGCAAATGCATGCGAATAGCCGTGAGGAAATCAAAGAAGCTCGTGCGGGCGATATCGTTGCCGCAGTAGGTTTAAAAGATGTCACTACGGGTGATACTTTATGTGATCCAAATCAGATCATAACCTTAGAGCGCATGGATTTCCCAGAACCCGTTATTTCTGTGGCAGTTGAACCTAAGACTAAGCAAGACCAAGAAAAAATGGGTATTGCTTTGAGCAAGTTGGCTCAAGAAGATCCTTCTTTCCGTATGCATACAGATGAAGAAACTGGGCAGACCATTATTCAGGGTATGGGTGAATTACACTTAGAAATCATCGTTGATCGTATGAAACGTGAATTTAGTGTGGAAGCCAATGTGGGTAACCCACAAGTGGCTTACCGTGAAACTATACGTAAATCCGTAGAGCAAGAAGGCAAGTTTATACGTCAATCCGGTGGTCGTGGTCAGTACGGTCACGTATGGTTGCGTTTGGAGCCCTTGGAGCGCGGTACAGGTTATGAATTTGTAAATGGCATTGTGGGTGGTGTGGTTCCTAAAGAATATATTCCTGCAGTAGATGCTGGTATTAAAGAACAAATGGGCAGCGGTGTGTTGGGTGGCTATCCAGTCGTTGACGTTAAGGTCACGATTTTTGATGGTTCTTACCATGACGTGGACTCCAGTGAAATGGCCTTTAAATTGGCCGGTTCTAAAGGTTTTAAAGAAGGCGCATTGAATGCTAATCCGGTCTTATTAGAACCTATTATGAAAGTAGAAGTGGTGACACCTGAAGAATATATGGGCGACATCATGGGTGATTTAAGTCGTCGTCGCGGTATGTTGCAAGGAATGGGTGATACACCTTCTGGCAAAGTGATTCGTGCTGAAGTGCCTTTGGCGGAAATGTTTGGTTATTCCACCAATGTACGTTCTATGAGTCAGGGTCGTGCGACTTACACTATGGAATTTTTGAAATACAGTGAAACGCCAGCCAATATTGCTGAGCAGATCATTAGTAAGACGGGTAAATAAAGTAATAATCATTTAGGGGAACTATCGTGGCTAAAGAGAAATTTGAACGAACGAAACCGCATATAAACGTAGGAACTATAGGCCACGTGGACCATGGTAAGACGACGTTAACAGCGGCATTAACGAAGCGATTCGGTGAATTTGTATCGTATGA
>JAJXVU010000021.1 GCA_021781965.1 Pseudomonadota bacterium | reverse complement strand
TTTTCGCCTATTTATAAGGCGTTGATATGATGGAGAGAGCATGGAACTAATATTATTAGTCGTACATTTAGTTGCTTGTGTGGGTATACTTGCCTTGGTGTTACTACAACAGGGTAAAGGTTCCGATATAGGTGCCGCTTTTGGTAGCGGTGCGTCCAATACCGTATTCGGCAGTCCGGGCTCGGCCAGTTTTTTATTAAAGCTGACGGGATTTGCAGCCCTGGTTTTTTTTGCAACCAGCATTATGCTGGGTTATCATGCCTCCAAATTAAATCAGCATAAAGCCGTTTTGAATAATGTAATACTGCCTCAGCCGGTGGCTCCCGTGCCAGCGAGCAGCGATATAATAAATAAGACCGCTGGTGATTTGAGTATTCCATTGCCACAACCGGATAGTGGATCTCAAGAGAGGTCGTAAATGAATTGTATTCACAGCAGTTGATTCTATAGGGTAGAAGACTAGTCCTCGAGTACCAGGAGTGACGTACTCTGTCATATACTAGTGCGAGATGGATGAAGGCAACAAAGCCTAAGAATCAAATGCGAAGAGTAGTGAAGCCGAAGTGGTGGAATTGGTAGACACGCTGTCTTGAGGGGGCAGTGGCGAAAGCCGTGCCGGTTCGAGTCCGGCCTTCGGCACCATATGATTACATCGTAGGCCCCCGTGCCTGCCCTAGATAGGGCAACCACGGGGGGTGCCCCTGCGATATGGAACGTTAAAAATTAGGTCATATAAGGAAACAATATGCTAACGAATTATTTGCCTATACTGATTTTCTTAGGTCTAGCCATAGTCTTGGCTGTAGTGCCGCTAGTGGGTGGCTGGATTCTAGGGCCTCATAAACCGGATGCGGTTAAGAATGCACCCTATGAATGTGGTTTCCCTGCCTTTGAAGATGCTCGCATGCCTTTTGACATACGCTATTATCTAGTTGCTATCCTTTTTATACTCTTCGATTTGGAAACAGGGTTTTTATTCCCTTGGGCGGTTGTATTGCGCGAGATAGGTTGGTTTGGCTTTTTAAGCATGATGATCTTTTTAGGCTTATTGGTTGTAGGCTTTATTTTTGAGTGGAAAAAGGGGGCTTTAGAATGGGAATAGACACCTCAGCGCAAGAGATATTTCAACCACAAGAAATGCAACAAAATGGCTTTGTTACTACCTCTTTAGAAAAATTGGTAGGCTGGGCACGCAGTGGTTCCATGTGGCCAGTGACTTTCGGTTTGGCTTGTTGTGCTGTGGAAATGATGCATTCTGCTGCGGCACGTTATGACTTAGATCGTTTTGGTGTTATGTTCAGACCCAGTCCACGTCAATCTGACGTGATGATCGTCGCGGGTACCTTATGCAATAAAATGGCGCCTGCTTTGCGCCGTGTGTATGATCAAATGGCTGAGCCGCGTTGGGTGATTTCCATGGGTTCTTGTGCCAATGGTGGTGGTTATTACCATTATTCTTATTCTGTAGTCAGAGGTTGTGATCGCATCGTGCCAGTAGATATTTATGTGCCAGGTTGCCCCCCTACAGCAGAAGCCTTGGTCTATGGTATTATCCAGCTGCAAAATAAAATTAAAAATACCAGAAGGATTTTTTGTGGCGATAAGGATAGATAATGAATGATAACGACTCTTCTATCTACAAGTACCATAAAGCCTGGATAAGGAGCGAATAGTTACGATGAATGTACTAAACACTTTGCAAGATAATATTCTGAGCCATTTTACAGCACAGGGCTTTGTAATCAATCATCACGCGCACCCTTTCGTAACCTTACAGGCTGAAACGCCGCGCGAGCAAATGGCCTTGCAAAGCGACCGCCATGAATTAACTTTAATTGTAAACAAAAAAGCTTTAATAGACGTAGCGACACAATTGCGCGACACGCCCCAATTTTGTTTTGACCAACTCATCGACGTATGCGGTGTGGATTATCTAACCTACGGCGTCGCCGAATGGGTCACCGATAAAGCCACCGGTTCGGGTTTTGAACGGGCCGTAGATCAAGATGGTATCCGTATGGAATCATTCTCCGGATCCCGTTTTGCTGTGGTGTATCATTTGCTATCCGTTAAACTCAATCAACGCTTGCGCCTTAAAGTATTTTTAGACGAGAGCGACATGTGTATCCCGTCGATTATGCCGGTTTGGCCTTCCGCCGATTGGTTCGAACGTGAAGCTTTCGATCTATTTGGATTTTTATTCGAAGGACATCCAGACCTACGGCGTATCTTAACGGATTATGGTTTTATAGGGCATCCTTTTCGTAAAGATTTTCCCACATCAGGCCATGTAGAAATGCGTTATGACAAAGCCAGCGAGCGCGTGATTTATCAACCGGTGACTATTCCTGAGCGCGTATTAGTGCCTAAGGTTATCCGAGAAGACAGTCGTTACCTAGAAGCGGAGAATAAGCATGGCTGAGTTACATAACTATACGCTTAATTTTGGACCGCAACATCCGGCCGCACATGGGGTATTGCGCTTAATATTAGAAACCGAAGGTGAAGTGATCCGCCATGCCGATCCACACATCGGTTTATTGCATCGCGCTACAGAAAAATTAGCAGAAACCAAACCCTACAATCAAAGTATAGGGTATATGGATCGTTTGGATTACGTCTCTATGATGTGCAATGAACATGGTTATGTACTAGCGTTAGAAAAACTATTGGGCGTGACACCGCCCATACGAGCACAATACATACGCGTTATGTTCGATGAAATCACTCGTTTACTGAATCATTTATTGTGGTTAGGTGCGCATGCCTTGGATATAGGCGCCATGGCCGTATTTCTGTATGCCTTCAGAGAACGTGAAGATTTATTAGATTGCTATGAAGCGGTGTCGGGAGCACGCATGCACGCTACCTATTATCGTCCGGGTGGAGTCTATCGCGATTTACCCAATACCATGCCGCAATATGCGCCCTCAGCTTGGCGCAGCGAAAAAGATACAAAGGAAATGAATGAAAGCAGGCAGGGTAGTCTGCTTGATTTTATACAAGCCTTTTGTGATCGCTTTCCACAACGCGTAGATGAATATGAAACCTTGCTCACCGATAACCGCATTTGGAAGCAACGTACCGTCGATGTAGGCATAGTTACCGCAGAGCGGGCTTTGCAATTGGGCTTTACGGGCCCCATGTTGCGTGGTTCGGGAGTGGCTTGGGATCTACGCAAAAAACAACCCTATGAAACATATTCCGCTTTAAACTTTGATATTCCGATTGGTAAGAATGGCGATTGTTATGATCGTTATTTAGTGCGGGTAGAAGAGATGCGCCAATCCAATCGCATCATTTTACAATGCATAGAATGGTTGCGCAAAAATCCAGGCCCAGTCATGGTAAATGATGCTAAGGTAGCGCCACCGTCTAGAACGGTCATGAAAGAAAGTATGGAAGCCTTGATTCACCACTTTAAATTATTTACTGAAGGCTATACCATTCCGGCTGGCGAAGCCTATGCGGCAGTGGAACATCCTAAGGGTGAATTCGGCGTTTATTTGGTTTCCGATGGGGCCAATAAACCATATAGATTGAAGATTCGTGCGCCGGGCTTTAGTCATTTGGCTGCACTCAATGAAATGAGCCGCGGTCATATGATTGCAGATGTGGTATCGATATTATCGAGTCAAGATATAGTCTTTGGGGAGATCGATCGTTGATAAACGTTACAGTAACCGATACAGTATTTGAACTGAGTAAGCATGATAAAGCAGAAATTGACGCTTGGGTGGCACAATATCCTCTAGAGCATAAACGCTCGGCGGTAATCCCAGCGCTGCACATTGCGCAAAAAGCCAATGGCGGCTGGTTATCCGAAGAAGCCATGAAAGCCGTTGCCGATTATTTAGGTTTGCCACAAATTCAAGTCTTTGAAGTGGCCACCTTTTACAGCATGTTTGAATTGTCACCTGTAGGCAAACACAAATTATGTGTATGCACCAATGTATCCTGTATGTTGAATGGCAGCGATGAAATCGTTGCGCATCTTAAGAAACGTTTGAAGATTAATCTGGGTGAAACCACGGCGGATAATAAATTCACTCTAAAAGAAGTAGAATGTTTAGGCGCTTGTGTGAATGCACCCGTGTTGCAGTTGGGCCATCAATTTCATGAAAAACTAACGCCAGAAAAAATTGATGCGTTATTAGCAGAATTGGAGTAAACATAATGATAGCTGTAGACCAAATCTGCTTTAGAGCCAACGACTTACCAGAACCCTGGACTTTGAAAACCTATGAAAGTTTAGGTGGGTATAAAATTTGGCGCGATATATTACAGAATAAAACTGATCCGGTTGTTTTGCTAGAGCAAATTAAAAATTCCTTTTTACGGGGTCGCGGTGGCGCAGGCTTTCCTACCGGTCTTAAGTGGAGCTTTATTTCACGCAATAATCCAGGACAAAAATATGTGGTCTGTAATTCCGACGAAGGCGAGCCGGGGACTTGTAAAGATCGCGATATCTTGCGTTATAACCCACATCAACTGATTGAAGGCATGGCCATAGCTGGATATGTCATGGGCGCAACCGTAGGCTACAATTATATACGCGGCGAATTTGACGAACCCATACACCGTTTTCATGAAGCTTTAAAAGAAGCCTATGCAGCCGGGTTTTTAGGTAAGAATATTTTAAATTCTGGTTTCGATTTTGACTTATACCATCATATAGGCGCGGGTGCTTATATCTGCGGTGAAGAAACTGCCTTATTAGAATCCTTGGAAGGTAAACGCGGCAATCCGCGCTTTAAACCGCCGTTTCCTGCCAGTTATGGCTTATACGGTTGTCCCACGACCATCAACAATACGGAAACCTTTGCTTCTGTCCCCGTTATTTTAGAAAAAGGGGCCGATTGGTTTTTAGAATTGGGTAAACCCAAAAATGGTGGAATGAAAATCTTTTGTGTGTCGGGTCATGTCAACAATCCTGGTAATTTTGAAGTGCCTTTAGGATTGCCTTTTAAAGATCTATTGGAAATGGCGGGTGGCGTGCGCAATGGTCATCGTTTAAAGGCGGTTATTCCTGGGGGATCTTCCGCACCTATATTGCCAGCTGACATTATGATGAACTTGGATATGGATTTCGATAGCCTAGCGCAAGCAGGTTCTATGCTGGGTTCTGGTGCGGTCATCGTCATGGATGAAACCACTTGCATGGTAAAGATATTAGCCCGCATAGCACATTTTTATTTTGAAGAATCCTGCGGCCAGTGTACGCCTTGCCGAGAAGGCACCGGGTGGATGTCTAGAATATTACATCGTATTTTGCACGGCGAAGGACGTAAAGAACATTTAACTTTATTAGACAACGTGGCGGAAAATATTATGGGGCGTACCATTTGCGCTTTAGGCGATGCAGCGGCAATGCCCGTGCGCAGCTTCATACAACATTTTCGCTCTGAATTTGAATATCACATAGAGCATGGCAAGTGTAACCTATCGGGGCATCATCATGATAGAAATTGAGATTGACGGTAAAAAAGTACAGGCCGAACCCGGCAGCATGATTATAGAAGCCGCCGACAAAGTGGGCATTAAGATCCCACGTTTTTGCTATCATAAAAAATTATCTATAGCGGCCAATTGCCGTATGTGTTTAGTGGATGTAGAAAAATCTAGAAAACCGTTGCCTGCTTGTGCTACACCTATTACCGATGGCATGGTGGTAAAAACTAAAACCGCTGAAGCGCTCGCAGCTCAAAAAGCGGTGATGGAATTCTTGCTGATCAACCATCCTTTAGATTGTCCTATTTGCGATCAAGGTGGCGAATGCGAATTGCAAGATATCGCTATGGGTTATGGTAAGGATATCTCGCGTTTCAGCGAAGGCAAACGCGTCGTCAAAGATAAAAATCTAGGGTCTCTCATTGCTACCGATATGACACGCTGTATTTTATGTACGCGTTGCGTGCGTTTTGGCGAAGAAGTAGCGGGTATCGTTGAAATGGGTGTGACCGGTCGCGGCGAAAGCAGTGAAATTGGCACTTATGTAGAGGAACATCTAATCTCCGAAGTTTCGGGCAATATTATCGATCTGTGTCCTGTAGGCGCTTTAACATCTAAACCTTTTAGGTTCAAAGCGCGTGCCTGGGAATTGGTGCAACACAATAGCATTGCTGCACACGATCCTCTGGGGTCAAACATCTACATACACACGCGTCGTGATGATGTCATGCGCGTAGTGCCGCAAGAATGTGAAGCCATTAATGAAACTTGGGCCAGCGATCGCGACCGTTTTAGCTATACCGGTTTAAACAGCGGCGATAGATTATTGCACCCTATGGTCAAAGTCCATGGTCAGTGGCAAGAATGCGATTGGAATGTGGCGCTCAATATTGTCAATGATAGATTACAAGCTATACGTGAAGTAGAAAGCGGCGAGCATATTGCGGCTATAGTGTCACCCAATTTAAGCATTGAGGAACAGTATTTAGCACAAAAATATATGCATGGCTTAGAAAGCCCGCACGTAGAACATCGTTTGCAACAAGTCGATGGCAACTTGATTCCAGCCGCTGCTTTGCCCACGGAACTACAGGCCAAGATTGCCGATGTGGAAACGATGGATAGCATTTTTCTAGTGGGTTGCGATATACAGCGTGAAGTTCCGTTATTAGGATTACGAGTACGCAAAGCCAGCTTGCAAGACGCAGCCATTGCCAGTTTAAATCCTGTAGACTTTAAGTTTAATTTTTCGCTAAATGCAAAATGCATCATAGATCCAGAAGCCTTTGTTTTAGCTTTAGCTATATTGATCAAAAGCGAATTGGCACCTGGTGAGGAAAAGGATATACCATTATTAGCACAGTTGGCTAAGAATGATGTGGATTATTGTGGCAGCGCAGAATATTGTGCTGCGATTGAAGCAGAAATGTCTACCATCAAAAGCGTATTAGCAAGTGGTAATAATAAATTGATTATCATGGGCGCCTTGGCCGTTAATCATCCACAAGCAAGCTTAATACAACAAGCCTTATTATGGTTGACGCAGCGCTATGGCGCACAATTCATGATGTTGCCTGCGGGCGCTAATCATTATGGTGCGGTATTGGCAGGCACTATATCTCAATCAGGCACAGCGATTACCGATCTGTGGCGCGCCAAACTAGCCGCCTATTTATTGATAAACGTAGAGCCAGAATTAGATTGCACGCACCCCGCTTTAGCCTTGAAAGCATTGCATGACGCTGAATGCGTGGTTGCTATGACCGCCTTTACCAGTGAAAGAATGCTTGAGTATGCGCATGTATTATTGCCCATTGCCCCATTTAGCGAATATGCGGGTACAATGGTTAACTTAGAAGGAAAGTGGCAAGAATTTAATGCAGCAACGCATCCTAAAGGTGAAGCACGCCCAGCCTGGAAAGTCTTGAGGGTACTGGCTGAATTGGCACAGTTGCCTGGCTTTGCCTATGACAACTGGAAAGAAATCAGCAAAGAAATCAAGCACGAAGTAGAAAAAGTAGTGTTTTCGCCACTCACACAGCATTATTCTTTGCCACTGTTGCAACATGCCTTACATATTCAACCCTACTGGCCCATGTATAGAAGCGATCCCTTGGTGCGTAGAGCCGAACCGCTACAACGTTGCGCCTTAGTAGAAGATGCATTGGTATTGCTGCATCCACAAACGGCAGCACACTATGGTTTGCAGGATGGCGATAGCGTATCCTATCAACAAGATAATCAAGTGGCTATAGTTGGTATTAAGACGGATAAAAGGGTTGCACCACATACATTGTATTGGCCTATGGGATTTGCAGATACAGCGGGCTTGTGGTCTCTTACCCCTCTATTATTAGAATCCATCACTGTAACGGAGTTAACTTAAACGATGATGAATTTACTCATTTCATTGGTTTGGATAGTACTCAAGGTTTTGTTAATAGCATTGCCTCTATTGGGTGCCGTGGCATATATGACTTTGGCCGAGCGCAAAATATTGGCTTATGCTCATGTGCGTATAGGCCCTAATCGCGTTGGTTTGTTTGGTTTATTACAACCTTTGGCCGATGGTGTTAAGTTATTTTTTAAAGAAGTTATCATTCCAACGAAGGCAAACTCAGTCGTATTTGTTTTAGCGCCTATAGTTTCTTTTGCTACCGCGGCGGCGGCATGGGCGGTTATTCCTTTTAGCCCCAGTTGGATTTTAGCCAATGTCAATGCGAGCTTATTGTACGTGTTGGCGCTGACGTCTTTAGGCGTTTACGGCATTATGATGGCGGGGTGGTCATCGAATTCTAAATATGCTTTACTAGGCGCCATGCGTTCTACAGCGCAAGTGGTATCTTACGAAATTGCTATGGGTTTTGCCTTGGTCGGCGTGTTGATGGCGGCCGATAGCACTAATTTACAAGACATAGTTCTGCATCAACAAGGTGGTTTTTGGCATTGGTATTGGTTACCTTTATTGCCGATGTTCATCGTTTATTGGATCTCCGGTGTGGCTGAAACCAACCGTGCGCCCTTTGACATGGCCGAAGGTGAAGCTGAAATTGTCGCAGGCTTTCATGTGGAATATTCAGGCATGAGCTTTGCCATTTTCTTTTTGGCGGAATACGCCAATATGATTTTAATCAGCGCATTGGCCAGCGTCTTATTCTTGGGCGGCTGGTTGTCACCTTTTGAAGGTATTCCATTCTTGGGGCCCTTGTTTGCTTTTGTGCCCGGAATAGTATGGTTTTTTGCCAAGATGGGTTTCTTCTTATTTTTATATGTGTGGTTGCGCGCTACTTTCCCGCGTTATAGATATGATCAAATCATGCATTTGGGCTGGAAGGTGTTGATTCCGGTCACCATAGTATGGATTGTGATCGAGGGATTGTTGATTCAATTAAAAGTTGCACCGTGGTTTAATTAAAGAGATACATTATGCGTTCATTCAAGGATATTGCTAAAAGTTTCATGCTGTGGGAATTGCTGGTGGGGTTAAAGCTCACGGGCCGTTATGTATTATCCAAAAAAATAACGATACAATACCCAGAAGAAAAAACACCGATGTCAGCGCGTTTTCGTGGGTTGCACGCCTTGCGCCGTTATCCTAATGGCGAAGAGCGTTGCATAGCGTGTAAATTATGCGAAGCGGTATGTCCAGCTTTGGCTATTACCATAGAATCGGCACCCCGGGAAGATGGCTCTAGGCGCACCACTCGTTATGATATTGATTTGTTCAAATGCATTTATTGCGGCTTTTGTGAAGAATCTTGTCCGGTGGATTCGATTGTTGAAACCGATTTGAGCCATTATCATTTTGAAAATCGCGGCGAGAATATTATGACTAAGCCTATGTTATTGGCCATAGGTGATCGCTATGAAGCAGACATTGCCAAAGCGCGCAGCGATGATGCGCCCTATAGATAGGAACTAAAAGATGATAATACAGAAACTGGTTTTTTACGTATTTTCGGCCTTGTTGATAGGCAGCTCGACTATGGTCATTGTCTCTAAACATTCCGTACGCGCGGCTTTTTTCTTAATCGTTGCTTTTTGCGCCAGTGCGGTTTTGTGGATGTTATTAGAAGCCGAATTTCTAGCTTTATTATTAATTTTCGTATACGTAGGCGCGGTGATGACCTTATTCATGTTTGTGGTCATGATGTTGAATTTAGACAAAGAAGCAGTACAAGAAAAATTTGTACGCTATTTACCCTTTGCCGTTGTCGTGGTTGCCTTGATGGTAGCGGTATTGATCTTTGCTGTTAAACCTGGACACTTGGGCGATTTAGGTGCTGCCATGAGCGCACATCACGGGGCTGATTACAGCAATACTAAGGTCTTGGGCATGTTGTTGTATACTCGTTATGTCTATCCTTTTGAATTAGCGGCGGTGATACTATTGATAGCCATCGTTGCCTCTATTGGCCTAACGCACAGGGAAAAATCCAATAACAAGCGACAGCGCATTGCTTTACAATTAGAGGCGACTAAGAAGGACCGCTTAGTAGTGATTACCGATATGGGAGTGAATAAATGATTACTTTGACGGACTATTTGGTCGTAGGTGCTATTTTATTTGGCTTAAGTTTAGCGGGTATGGTTATCAACCGTAAAAACCTCATTGTCTTGTTGATGAGTATAGAGTTAATGCTGTTAGCGGTAAACATGAATTTCATCGCTTTTTCTAGCTTTTTGCAAGACAGCGCAGGGCAGATTTTTGTCTTTTTTATCTTGGCGGTGGCCGCAGCCGAAACGGCGCTGGGTTTAGCGATTTTGATTATTCTATTTCGCGCTCGCCAATCCATTAACGTCACTGATCTAAATGCATTAAAAGGATAACGTTACTATGGAATTATTAAAGACTTTAACTTTACTGATTATTACTGCTCCTTTACTGGGTGCGGCCGCTGCTGGTTTATTTTGCAGGCATGTATCACGAACTTTTGCACATCGCTTAACCATCACCTTAATGGGCATTTCGTTTATCTTATCAGTCTATGTAGCCTATTTAGTCATAAATAATAATTGGACTTACGATGGCGTATTGTATCTCTGGGGGCAAAGTGGAAACTTAACCCTAAACGTAGGGTTTTTAATTGACCGCTTAACTGCGTGCATGCTGGTCACCGTCACTTTTGTTTCCTTTCTGGTACATATTTACAGCATAGGATACATGCAAGAAGATGGCGGTTATCAACGCTTTTTTGCCTATATTTCATTGTTTACCTTTTTTATGTTGATGCTGATCACCGGGAATAACTTTTTACAATTATTTTTTGGTTGGGAAGGCGTGGGCTTGGCCTCGTATCTGTTGATTGGCTTTTGGTTTGATCGCGAATCGGCTAATCAGGGTAGTTTAAAAGCCTTTTTAGTCAATCGAGTGGGCGATTTTGGTTTTGTAGTCGGTATAGCTGGGGTATTAAACTATTTTGGTAGCCTAGATTATGCAACCGTATTTGCCGCTGTGCCCCATGTGGCTGCGCTTGCTCCTAACTTACCGGGCACGCATTGGTCTGCTATCACTGCCATAGGTTTCTTCTTGTTTGTAGGGGCCATGGCCAAATCGGCGCAAATGCCTTTGCACGTGTGGTTGCCTGAATCGATGGAAGGTCCTACGCCTATTTCAGCTTTGATCCACGCGGCAACCATGGTGACCGCCGGTGTGTTTATGGTGGCGCGCTTGTCGCCCTTGTACCAATACACGCCGTCTATGCAAAGCTTCATTTTAATCATAGGTGCTACAGGCGCTTTGTTTACGGGCTTAATTGCCATTGTGCAGAACGATATTAAACGCGTTGTTGCTTATTCAACTTTGTCGCAATTGGGCTATATGATGGCAGCGGCGGGCGTTTCAGCCTATGCCGCCAGTATCTTCCATTTAATGACGCATGCCGCCTTTAAAGCTTTATTATTCTTAGGTGCGGGCTCGGTGATCATCGCCATGCATCACGATCAAGATCTGCGACATATGGGCGGTTTGAGAAAGCATATGCCTATCACGTACATTACTTTCCTCATCGGTACTTTGGCTTTATGCGCTATTCCACCATTTTCCGGGTTTTATTCTAAAGATTCTATTATAGATGCGGTACATTATAGCCAGATCAGTGGCGCTTCGTATGCCTATGGTTGCGTGGTCTTAGGCTCCTTTGTAACGGCATTCTACAGCTTTAGGGCTTTGTTCTTGGCGTTCCATGGTGAGGAGCGCATGGATGATCACACCAAGCACCATTTAAAAGAATCACCGTGGGTCGTGTGGCTGCCCTTGGTTTTGTTGGCAATCCCTTCCGTGTTTCAAGGCTATTTCATGATAGAGCCCATGTTATTTTCTAGCAATCCGGTGTTAGGCAATAGCATTACCGTCTTGCCACAGAATAATGTGTTGGCGTTGATGGCCGAAGAATTCCACGGTAGTTTTCAGATGATCATCCGCGATCTAACCAGTTTACCCTTATGCTTTGCTTTATTAGGTGCGCTCAGCGCTTGGTACGCTTATATGAAGAGACCAGGCTTACCCGCATTGTGTGTACAACGCTTTAAGTTGCTGTATTTTATTTTAATTCATAAATATGGTTTTGATGATTTTAACGATTTGGTCTTCGTGCGCGGTGGCCAACGCACGGCGAAGCTGATGTACAAAGGTGACTCCACAATTATCGATGGCTTTTTTGTTAATGGCACCGGTAGGGTCATTGAATGGTTTTCGTCTACGTCTAGACGCATGCAAACCGGCTATATTTACCATTACGCTTTTGTGATGGTATTAGGTTTGATCGTTTTGTTGGGTTGGTTAATGTTTTAACGTATGAATATATGAAAAGTCCAGATTTGGATGCAGGTTGCATGTAAATTTGAATTGAAAAAGCGGAGTTTATAGCGACATAAATGAGCATTTTTTGGTTCAAATTTACATGCAAGATGCGCCAAATATGGGGTTTTCGGCAAGAAGGAAAATGGCATGTTTACTGATGTTCCTCTACTCAGTTTGATTATTTGGGTACCGATTATAGGCGGCATTATCTGTATGTTTGCAGGCGATGATCGCAAGGCTACGCGTGCGCGCT
Organism: Pseudomonadota bacterium; assembly: GCA_021781965.1. Classification (GTDB taxonomy): domain Bacteria; phylum Pseudomonadota; class Gammaproteobacteria; order UBA1113; family UBA1113; genus VFKP01. Next base: position 27,264 of record JAJXVU010000021.1, on the reverse strand, counting down.
GTATAGCACTGCTCACTGCTTTTATCAATTTATTATTGTGTGTGCCTTTGTATCTGGGTTTTGATAAAAGCACGTCCAATATGCAATTTATAGAAAACATCGATTGGATCGCCAAATTCGGCGTGCATTATCAATTGGGTGTAGACGGCATCTCGGTTTTGATGGTTATTTTATCGACCATTACTACTTTTTTGGTGGTGATAGCCTCATGGCGGCCTATTAAGAAAAACGTCGCTCAATATATGGCGGCATTTTTGATTATGCAGGGCATGATGGTAGGGGTGTTTGAATCCTTAGATGCGATTTTGTTTTACGTGTTCTGGGAAGGCATGCTCATTCCTATGTATCTTTGTATAGGCATGTGGGGTGGCGCTAGAAGAACTTACGCTTCTATTAAGTTCTTTCTGTATACTTTCTTGGGTTCGGCGTTGATGTTGATTGCCATATTATATCTACGTACTAAAACCACCGATTTCAATATTCTGAGTTTTTACTCCGTTCAATTAACGATGACGGAGCAAGTGTATATTTTCATCGCTTTCTTGCTGGCTTTCGCGGTGAAGATTCCCATGTGGCCGGTACACACCTGGTTGCCCGATGCTCATACCGAGGCACCTGCAGGTGGTTCAGTCGTATTGGCAGCGTTGATGTTGAAGATGGGTATTTATGGGATCTTGCGTTTTAGTATGCCTATCACGCCAGATGCGAGCCAGCATTTAGCAGGCTTGATGATAGTCTTGTCATTGATCGCTATTGTGTACATTGCCGTGGTGGCAGTAGGGCAGACCGATATGAAACGCTTGATTGCTTATTCCTCTGTAGCACATATGGGCTTTACCACACTGGCGTGTTTTGTCATTTACAAAATCGTTGCCAAAACAGGCGACTTGCACGACGCTTATTTAACGCTGGAAGGCGGCATGGTGCAAATGTTATCACATGCGTTTAGTACAGGTGCTATGTTCTTGGGGGTAGGGGTGTTATACGAACGCTTGCACAGCCGTGAAATCAATGCCTTTGGTGGCGTAGCCCATAAAATGCCTCTGTTCGCCGCTTTGTTTATGTTATTTGCCTTGGCCAATGTAGGCTTACCGGGTACCTCGGGTTTTGTAGGCGAATTTTTAATTATTCTAGGTAGCTTTAAGGCAAGTTATGTTATCACCTTATTTGCGGCTACTACCTTAGTATTGTCAGCGACCTATACCTTGTGGATGTATAAACGTGTCTTCTTTGGTAAGGTTATGACGCAAGGAGTAGAAGACATGCACGATTTAGAAATGCCGGAATATACGGTGTTATTTATCTTAGCCTTCTTAGTGATTTTTATAGGCGTTTATCCTAATGCGCTCTTGAGCGTATTTCACACGTCTATAGGGCATCTATTAGAACTATCTACTACCAGTAAATTATAATACGAGGAATCAGTATGAATTTTACCGCCCCGGATTTGTTGCCCGCCATAGGCGAAATGTTCACCATAGGTATGATCTGTGTGGTCATGTTGGCCTATTTGTTTTTTGATAAACAAAATCGTGGTATTACTTATTTTTTAACACAAGTCACTTTATTGGGTGCCGCCGTCATTGCCATCTCTTTATATGGTCACCCCACTGAAATTACCTTCGATGGTAGCTTTATACTGGATTCAGAAGCGTTATTGTTAAAAATATTTATTTTACTATCTAGTGTTTTTGTGCTGATGTACAGTCGTCCCTATATACGTGACAACGAGATTGCGCATGGCGAATTTTATCTATTGATATTGTTCAGTGCCTTAGGCATGCAAGTGTTGGTATCGGCCTACAGCTTCATAACCTTATATTTAGGTCTAGAAGTATTTTCTTTGCCCTTATATGCCATGATAGCCTTACGCCACAATAGACCCGTTTGCCAAGAAGCGGCGATGAAATATTTTATTATGGGTGCCATCGCTTCTGGTTTTTTACTGTATGGCATGTCTTTGGTCTACGGTGCTTGCCAAAGTCTCAATATACAAGAAATCGTGTCGATGATGAGTTTGTCGGTAGAGTCACAACCGATGATGTTGACGGTAGGTTTAGTGTTCATTGCTGCGGGTGCTTTGTTTAAATTGGGTGTGGCACCTTTTCATATGTGGGTGCCTGATGTGTATGAAGGCGCACCCAATGCCATGACCTTATTCATCTCCACAGCACCTAAATTAGCTGGATTTGCTTTGTTGCTGCGTTTGTTGGTAGAAGCTATGCCCGCCTTGTTCCCACAATGGCAGTATTTATTAATCGCAGTGGCGGTATTATCCATGGCGGTGGGGAATATCATCGCTATAGCCCAGGATAATATCAAGCGCATGTTGGCGTATTCCTCCATTGCCAATATGGGTTATATGCTATTAGGCTTAATAGCCGGTACACCTAGAGGTTATGGCTCAGCAACATTTTATATTATCACCTATGTGATAATGTCTTTGGGTGCTTTTGGTATTATCACCATATTAAGCCGCAAGGGTTTTGAGCTAGAAAAAATTGACGATTTTAAAGGCTTAAACAGCCGTAATCCATGGTTAGCCTTGATGATGTTACTTATTATGTTTTCTATGGCGGGTGTGCCACCTAGCGTAGGCTTTTTTGCCAAGGTAGGGGTATTAGAATCCTTGGTACGGGCTGATATCGTTTGGTTGCCAGCACTGGCCTTGGTCTTTGCCATTATAGGCGCATACTACTATCTGCGCGTGGTTAAGGTAATGTATTTCGATGAACCCATCGAAAAGACACCCGTAATATTAGAATCTTTCGATGCACAATTAGCCATTAGTATCAACGGCTTAGCCGTATTTTTCCTAGGGTTATTTCCCACAACCATGATAGAACTGTGCCAAAAGGCCTTTTTAGCGTAACTTACACACTATACCGAGCCGCGACCGAAAGGGCGCGGTTTCTTTAAACAATTTATGTATATTATTTGTTCGCTTGTCAATAAACGGGGCAAGTTGCCCTATCCCCATGATCCATAAACAAAAAAATTTTGCTATTTATATATATGTACCATCATTTAAACCTGTCGACTATAGATCTTTAATAAAACCTTAAGGAAGTTAAAGTATAATCTGCTTTATAAAGGAACAAAAAAGGAGTTGTAGAGATTAATTATTAAAAAGCAGTGAAGGTAATATGCCCAGAGAAGCTACTCCAACCATAGCGCAATTGCGTTTAGAAATCCAAGCTAACATCGATCGCTGCGATGATGACCTGCATCTGCGTGCAGGAATTGTTATATCCAGAGAAAATGGCAATCGTAATATAATTCGGGATGCGACGAAGCAAACGGATGAAATCAATTGGACTACAGCCTATCAACAACGTACCTTAACGTTCCTCAGTACCGCCTTAACATTATTAGAAATCTTTCCTAATTCCGCTACAAGTGATGCAAATTTATGCGAATTAAAGCAAATATTAGCAGAAATGAATAATCCTCGGCTATGGCAAACACAAAAACGAGCCCAAGCTAATTTTTCTAAATTTAATAAAAAAATTTATGCTATTGTGGAAAAAGGTACATCGCCAAAAATATCAGAAAAAGAATTTAATTATGCCAACGGTTGGATTTCAATGGAGCAAGAGCCATATACTATTGAAACGGATATTTGCCATAATGGAAAAGATTATAAAATAAAAAGTGTACCCTATTGTGGATTAACGGATGATATCAAGAAAGAATTTAGAGAACGACACCAAAAAGAATGGTATAAATCTCTGCCCAAGAATACCCAAAAAATATGCGACTACTACGTAAAAAAAATAGAAAACGATGAATTGCATCAATTACCACCCTCTTTACGTGGTCTAATTCCCGGATTAAAAAATGCTTATCGAACCTCAGTATGGCACGGCAATGAAGAATTAGTTCATTTTTACCATGCAGCAACATTGCCTATGGGTAATGAAGATATGGATGAAAAAGAAAACATACGCCTAGCAAAATTAAATTATGCCGCCATACGCCCGAATAATGAAACCGTAATTTACACAACTTTAGTCAGTAGATGGGGCGATATCCCTCGTAGAATGACTAGAGACATAGGCAATAAAAAGAGAGCGCTTCAAAAGAAACCTATCCATAAAGAAGAATTAATTGATCGTACCATTGCTACGGTAGCGAAAGCATCTAGTGCTCCAGAAGAAGGTGTACATCATACTAATGTATGTTTAAATGCCGCTAGGCTTTTTGAACCATTCGCTTTAGATGGCTTTGGACATATACTTAAAAAAATAAAGAAAGATTCAAAAGGATTCAGTGATGATCAGTTTAAGAATGACCTGAAAAATGTTTTGATTGAGTTTGGAAATATAAAAAGATGGAACTTAACTAAATTTGCTAGCGTATTTATAGACAGGGATGCAGAGCTACGGGTATATAACTTTCTGACTTCTTTTGCAGCTTTGCTCCATAAATATAATAAGTTATGTCCAAAAAGGAAAGAAGAACAGATCCGCTGGATTTTTAGTTGTGCCAGCGGACAGAATAGAACTCAAATATTAGCCTTTATGATAGTTCTTGAATCGATTTATAAAAATGTTGATCAACCCCATGACGCCACTAAAAAAGAAATAGCAGATCTATTAGCCGTATCAGGGCATTTCTCTCTTATCAATGGCCCTTATGATTATAAATGCGGGATCCGTTCTAAATCAGCCAGCTCATTTTCTAAATCTATTAGGTTGTTTGTGGAGCCACTCATTATACCGTTGGCAGATACCAAAAGGGCTGGTGATAAACAATATGAAGCGGTAACGGCTGAGGAGTTTTTAAGTGACTTAGAGAAAGCAAATAATAATATAAGAAGTATAAATAAAATTTGGAGTAAATTATTAAAAAGGTCCCCTAGCAAAAAGGTATTGGTAGATATTTTTAATGACATATTAAATAAAAAAAATGGCAATGACTATAAGGGATATGAGGGTAGAGATCATCTTTTACAAAAAATGATAGATGATGCGGATATTCGGGAAAGGCTAATGTCTTCAGAAAAGTATTTTCATATCATCTCTTTTTTGATTATAGTAAAAAATATTATAGAAAATAAAGAAATGACAAAAAGAGAAGTTGAGAAAGGGGTTCTCGCTATTTTAGATCCCATTCCGTATAGCAGCGAGTTAAAAGAGCTGCTTCAAATCTATCTGAACAAGCCCGAATTTCTTAATATACATAAAATATATGCCGAAAAAGGAGATAGAAACAAAAAAATTGTTTTGCAGGCTGAGATTACGTTTGATCAGTTTAAAGAGAATGTTGAAAGCAGTGTTCGTTCCTATTCCGTCAGGCAAATTAAAGAAGAAGACACGATACAGGTTAAGAAAGAAAATAATAATAAAATAGAAGTTGTAGAGAAAGGTAATATTTTATTTCTAGTTGAGCCAACCCAGGATAAAGCGATAGTCAATGTTACCGTACATAAACATGAAAAAGACAGCATCCATCTGGCTGTGCAGGTTATGTTAGATGCTATTCCTAAAGGTAAACCCAAGAACATTTACATAACGGTTGATGCTAATGATTCTCAGGCTAAAGAATTAATTATTAACTATAGCTGTGTAATTTTAACAAATAGAGCCATCCCTATATTGATGGAAAATGGCAAAGCACTCAGTCTAGCACAAAGCAGGTCTAAATTATTACAGATTGTTAAGGAAAAAGAAGTCAACCTCAGACGTGTTAACGATTTTGAATATGATTTGTTAATAGATGACATTTATGATGAAACTATTAAAGATATTTGTTCAGAAAGAGAAGACGATATTCGGTATTTAGATAATCTGGATAATATTGGTAGACTTACTAATAACATTCTTGATATATGTGATCGGTTAATAAAAATAACATTTCTAAATAAGAATTTGTCTCAAAAAGAATTAATAGAGAAAATTATAAGATATAAAGAGATTTTTCACCCTGAGGCATTCATAACTGAGCCCGAAAAAGAAAAAATAAAATCTTGGTTACAACAACAATTTTATGATTATACAAGTAATCCAAAGAAGATTGATGAAAATCAGCTAACCCGGGCATTGGTACAATTGTTAGATGTGCGCCCGCCTATAGATAAAAGTCGCGTAGCTAAAGCTAAGGATGAACGGGGACATACACCATCCAACAAGTTCGGATTTTTTTCTGAAAACCGGAAAACAGTGTTTAACAATTTGGAAAGTGATCCACGTAAAATAGCGCGCGCAAAATAGTGACTTTTATTATAGTAAACTAAGCTTCTTCGGCAGCGGTTTCTTTAGGCAGGACTTTATTATGAGCAGATTCTGGCAGGGTAATGTTCAATTCTAATACCGAATGTTCACCGCGACGTTCTACATCTACCTTCACTTGTTCTTGAATCTTATCGTTGGGAATACCTAAATATTTTGCAATAATGCTCAAAATTTCCGCTTGCATGGCGGTGATGAGATCGGGTTGAGACTGCCGCGTGCGCTCATGCGAAATAACGATTTGCAAACGCTCTTTTGCAGTTGCCGCAGTATTACGTTTTTTATTACGGAATAAGTCTATCCAACTCATGCAGTGGCCCCTTCTTTGGCTTTAAATAATCTTTGTAATAATGTACGTTTTTTGGTGTTGACAAAACGTAAAGGAACTTTGTGACCCAAGAAACGGTCTACGGCGTCTAAATAAGCTTGGCCAGCATCACTCTCTTGATCGAAGGTTACTGGAATACCCGAATTCGAAGCACGTAATACAGCGAGTGATTCAGGAATGACGCCTAACAAAGGAATAGCCAATAGTTCTTCTATGTCGCTCAAGGCTAACATGTCACCACGTTCTACGCGGCTGGGAGAATAACGCGTTACCAACAAATGTTCGCGTATAGGTTCTAATTTTTCTTCGGCGCGCTTAGACTTGCTGGCCAGAATACCCAAGATACGGTCGGAATCGCGTACCGAAGATACTTCTGGGTTCGTTACAACGATTGCCCGGTCTGCAAAATAAAGTGCCATTAATGCGCCTTTTTCTATACCGGCAGGGGAATCGCAGATAATGTAATCAAAATTAGCCGCTTTGAGTTCTTCTATAACACGTGCCACGCCGTCTATGTCCAAGGCGTCTTTGTCACGAGTCTGTGAAGCTGGCAATATATACAATTCTTCTAGGCGTTTATCTTTAATTAACGCTTGGTTCAAATTAGCCTCTTGTTTCACAACATTGACCAAATCATAAACAACTCTGCGCTCACAGCCCATAATTAGGTCTAAATTACGCAAACCGACGTCAAAATCAACCACAACCGTACGGTAGCCTTTCAATGCTAAACCCGTTCCTAGCGCAGCGCTACTCGTGGTTTTTCCTACGCCCCCTTTACCGGAGGTGACAACAATAACTTCAGCCAAGGTTTATCCATCCTAAAAAAATACAGATTATGTCATGATACACTATTTTAGCTTAGAAAAAAAGACTCGCTCTGAGCCTACGGCTACCGATTGTTCTACTTTATCTTTGCCAACAACTGTTGTGCTGTATTGGTCAAGGCTTTGCGTTTAAATAGGAATAACCACTGCGAGGCGCCCAATTGCTGCCACAAAATTGCGGAACGCACGGCTGCCATTAATAAGGCCCTGGCTTTGTCTAAGGTTTCTGGGCGTTTCATGATCTCAGGGCGCCCTATGATTTGAATGCGAAAGGGTAGGTTTCCTAAAGTGTCTCTATACGCTTGGGCAATGCTGGAAATAACGTTGCTGTGTGTGGCTGAAAAATATTGCGCTTGGCTAGAGGCAAAACGAATTTTCTGCCCTAATTTTTCCATCAAGACTTTATTTTTATTGAGCTTACGTGCCAGATGCAAGGCGCTGATGGTATAGCGACTGATTTCTCGAGATTCTAAAGTTCTTTGCATGTTAAATAGACGACTTAAGATAGTTAGGCCTTTTTGCAAGCCCGCGAGATCGCCATAAATATCCATGAGATTGGCGGGTTGTTGATTGTAAATACTGTTCATGCAAATGGCAAAGGTATTTTCATCTAGTTTATTTTCCATGACCATTTCATAGATCAGCGCCGCGGCTTGAACTATGCCTGCTAAAGCCAGCACACGTTCTTGGTCGCGATTCAATGTCATCATAATATGGTTCCTCCGCCCAAGCATAACGCGTCTTGATAAAAAACAATAGCCTGACCGGGGGTCACAGCCCATTGCGGAGCATCAAAAGTGACGAATAGCGTATCATCGGCACTCGCTGTGACCGTGCAAGCCGCATCTTTTTGTCTATAGCGGGTTTTAGCCGTACAGCGTAATGGATAGGAGGGCGCGATACCGCTGCACCAAGATAAATCGTTGCATGTTAAAGTGCTTTTATACAATAAAGGGTGTTCGTGTGTTTGCGCCACAATGAGAGTATTGCGTGCAACTTGTTTGTCTATAACATACCAAGGTGCTTCTAATGCTTCTTTTTTACCGCCTAGTTTTAAACCTTTGCGCTGGCCTATGGTGTAATACATCAAGCCGTCGTGTGACCCTATGACATGGCCATCGATGCTTTCGATGTTACCCGGTTGTGCGGGTAAATAACGGGCTAAAAAATCTTTGAATTTACGCTCGCCTATAAAACAAATGCCGGTACTGTCTTTTTTATCGTGAATTTTTAAACCCATTTTTTTTGCTAGGGCGCGCACTTCGGGTTTGGTTAAATGACCTACCGGGAATAAGGATTGACTTAGCGCCTTTTGGCCCAAGGTATAAATGAAATAGCTTTGGTCTTTATTATTGTCCACGCCTCTTAATAACTGATAGTGATTATCGTTTTTTGCAATGCGGGCATAGTGGCCTGTAGCCAAATACTGAGCGCCGCGGGCCGTTAAGCAATAGTCTAAAAACAGCTTGAATTTGATTTCTTTGTTGCACAAGATGTCGGGATTTGGGGTGCGGCCTAGATTGTATTCGCGTAAAAAAATGTCAAAAACCCGATCCCAATATTCGGCGGCAAAATTGACGGTATGTAAGGGAATGTTTAAAGTGTCGCACACGGCTTTTGCATCGGCCACATCGACGCTGGCAGAGCAGTGTTCATCGTTATCGTCTTCTTCCCAGTTTTTCATAAAGACCGCCTCTACGGCATAGCCTTGCTCTTTGAGTAAATAAGCCGACACGGAGGAATCTACGCCTCCAGACAAACCAATGATTACCAGGTTGTGACTCATATTTAACCGTATTATGTTGTATTAGGACTATAATGCCATAGTTTTGTGCAATTTTCCAGTAGCCTATTTTAAGAGTATAACTCGTACCTAGGAATATACTGTACAAGGCTCTCAATGGCTGCTATGTTTACGGGTGTTGTCCTTATCTATGGAGTCAAGCATGAAAGCCGCTGAACAATTTATCAGAGCCTTGGAAAATGAAGGGGTAGAGTATATTTTTGGTATTCCCGGCGAGGAAAATTTAGATCTATTAGAGGCGATACGCCATTCTAAAATTAAGCTGATCATCACCCGCCACGAGCAGGCTGCAGGCTTTATGGCTGCAACCTATGGTCGTTTAACGGGTAAAACAGGCGTCTGTTTGTCTACCTTAGGGCCTGGGGCGACTAATTTTGTGACGGCGGCGGCTTATGCCACTTTAGGTGGAATGCCTATGCTGATGATTACGGGCCAAAAGCCCATATTAAAGAGTAAACAGGCGCGCTTTCAGATTATCAACACGGTTGAAATGATGCGGCCCTTAACCAAATTTACATGCCAAATCTTGAATGGCAATTTAATCCCTTCGTTAGTACGGGAGGCTTTTCGTATCAGTCAGGCTGAGCGCCCTGGGGCCGTGCATCTAGAATTACCTGAAGACATAGCCGAAGAAAACTGTACCGCGCCTTTATATGAAGTCACTGAGCCTGCTTTGCCTAGGGCCGATGCCGTAGCGATTGAACAAGCTGTCAATCTAATTCAAGAGGCAAAATATCCCTTGGTTTTAATCGGCGCGGGCGGTAATAGACGCGCTATTTCTGCAGCTTTACGCTATTTTATCGATAAAACCGATATCCCGTTCTTTAACACGCAAATGGGTAAGGGTGTTTTAGACGAACACGGTAAGCGATTTTTGGGAACTGCCGCCTTATCGGATCACGATTACATTCATTGCGCCATTAATCGCGCCGATTTAATCGTCAACATTGGCCATGATATTATTGAGAAACCACCCTTTTTTATGCATCCGGGTGAAAAACGCAAAGTCATTCATATTAATTTTTCTCCAGCTAATATCGATGAAGTGTATTTTCCACAGTTAGAAGTAATAGGTGATATTAGTCATGCCGTGTATAGAATGACGGAAATGATAGAAAAAAAAGCGCATTGGGATTTTTCTTATTTTGAAATGATAAAAAAAGAAGTCGATGCCCATATCAATGAAAAATCGGATGCGCCTAATTTCCCTATTTTCCCACAACGCTTGGTGCGGGATGTGCGTAAGGTTTTACCTAAAGACGGTATTGCCGCATTGGACAATGGGATGTATAAAATTTGGTTTGCGCGTAACTTTCCAGCATTTAACACCAAAACTTTATTGTTGGATAACGCTTTGGCCAGCATGGGTGCAGGCTTGCCCTCAGCTATTGCGGCTAAAATAGTCTATCCCGATCGTAAGGTATTGGCCATTTGTGGTGACGGTGGTTTTATGATGAATTCGCAAGAATTAGAAACAGCCGTCAGATTAAAACTAGATTTAGTTGTTTTAATCATTAACGATAATGGCTTTGGTATGATAAAATGGAAGCAAGAGGCGATGGGGTTTCACGATTTTGGTTTGGATTATTATAATCCAGATTTTGCGCTATATGCCAAGGCCTATGGCGCCCATGGCCATGTTATTACAGCCACGGAAGATTTCGCACCCACCTTAGAAAAATGCTTAAACGCTAAAGGCGTGCACGTAGTTTCTGTGCCCATAGATTATTCGGAAAATGCCAGAGTGCTAACGCACGAATTATTGGCTAAAACCTGTTTATTGTAGGAGAACCGTATGTCTAAGTTAAAAGTACTGTCGCCATTTGATCACCATTTGATCGCCGAGATAGAGTTATGGGATGAAGCGCGAGTAGAAAAGGCCTTAGCGGCGGCTTATGATTTATTTAACGATCCCCAAAAAGCGTTATCTCTACCTGAACGCATTACTATTTTAGAAAAAGCGCATCAATTATTGGTATCTCGCCGCGACGAATTTGCCAAGCGTGCTGCCGAAGAAGGGGGTAAACCCTTAGCAGATTCTTTGGTTGAAATCGATCGTGCAGCTCAAGGTATTAAAATAGCCATAGAAACCATGTCGCATATGACGGGACAGGAAATCGCTATGGGCTTAACGCCATCTTCTTTGCATCGCATGGCGTATACTTTTAGGCAACCGGTGGGTGTGGTGTTGGCGATCAGCGCTTTTAATCATCCGCTCAATTTAGTCATACATCAAGTCATTCCCGCTATTGCCGTGGGTTGTCCGGTATTGATTAAACCCGCCAGCAGCACGCCTTTGTCTTGTTTAGCTTTTATGGAATTATTATATGAGGCGGGATTGCCTAAAACATTTGCGCAAGCGATTATTTGCCCTAGTTCAATTGCCGAAAAATTGGTGGCCGATACACGCATTAGCTTTTTATCTTTTATAGGCTCTAGTCGGGTGGGTTGGCATTTACGATCCTTATTGCCGCCTGGGGTCGGTTGTACTTTAGAACATGGTGGGGCAGCGCCTGTTATAGTGGAAGCTGATGCCGATATGACGGATGCGGTGTCATTATTAACAAAGGGTGGTTTTTATCATGCCGGGCAAGTGTGCATTTCGGTACAACGTATTTTTGCAGATGAAAAAATAGCGCAGACATTGGCGCAACAAATGACGGCTGCGGCCGAAAAATTGCGTGTAGGTGATCCTTTGGATGCAAAAACCGAAGTAGGGCCTTTGATCACTGCTACAGAATTAAAGCGCGTGGCTACTTGGGTAGATGAAGCCGTGGCCGCAGGCGCAAAATTATTGTGTGGTGGTAAGGCGTTGTCGGATAGTTGTTATGCCCCGACGATTCTTTACAATCCGCCTCTAGATGCTAAAGTGTGTATGCAAGAAGTCTTTGGTCCCGTGGTGTGTATTAATTCCTATACGCAACGAGAAGAAGCCATTAAAAACGCCAATGCATTGCCCTTTTCATTTCAATCAGCCGTGTTTACTAAAAATCTAGATGTAGCCTTAGAAATGGTAAAGCAGTTACAGGCTAATACGGTGTTGGTGAATGATCATACTGCCTTTAGAGTAGACTGGATGCCTTTTGCTGGGCGCAAACAATCCGGTTTCGGCACTGGCGGTATTCCATATACTATGCACGACATGACTTACGAAAAGATGATGGTGATTCGCTCGCCGTCATTGTAGAATACATTAACTATCCTACATATGAATTGCTATTTACAGGGTACCCTATGAATGTTACACTGCCGACAGCATTTTTTAAAAGGAGTATGAATGCATGTTAAAATCTCAAAAGCAAATTGGATTAGCCGCTTTGCTTAGTTTATTTAGCATATCTATGTATGCGGCGGCATTTGACGGCTTTTACTTTGGAGGCGGTCTTGGCGGTAGCCAAAGTAATGTGGATGTTAATCAAAATCTTGAAACAAAACCATCGGTCGATGGGACTCCTCTATTCGATGTGGTCCAAAGCAATAAAACAAATCTAACGGATAATTCATTTCTAGGCAATCTTAATCTAGGTTTTGGCCATGTTTTTTCGCAACGATGGTATTTGGGCATTGAAGGCGATGCTGTGTGGCAAAATCTTGAAGTCAACGCATCTCCCTCAACACAAGAACGTGTTGGTCAACTCAGCTTTACGCAAAACACAAAAGTTGAATTAAACAATCAATTTAATGTAGCATTAGTTCCCGGTATTGTATTACATGAAAATACGCTACTCTATGGTAAGATCGGCGCAGCCTGGGGAAATTTTGATATAAAAAATTCGGCAAATTATAGCCAAGTTATTCAACCTGGATCCACACTGTCCAGTAGCAACGGCTTTAGTGATTCTGGATACGAGAACGGTTTATTATTAGGATTGGGGATTGAACACTATCTTACAAAAAACCTATCTATTAAGCTCGAATACACCCATGTTAACTACGGCACATTGCATGATAATAGCCCAGTTACGAGTGGTATTAATAACCCTATCCCAGATTTGGCCACTGTAACTGGATTTATGGCAGATAGCGCCGGAGTAAGTGCCAGCACCAACTCAGTCATGCTGGGCGTAGCCTACCATTTGACTTAAGATCAGCGTAACTACGATATTCTAAAATGGAGTATAGCAATATGTTAAGAACCCAAAAACAAATCGGATTAGTCTCCTTGCTAAGTTTATTGAGCGTTTCAATTTATGCACAAGAATTTGATGGCTTTTACTTTGGAGGCGGTCTTGGCGGTAGCCAAAGTCGCGTGAATGTTAATCAGAGCATTGAAATAAATGCCGTACTTTTCAATACTACCAATATCTTTGATATAGTAAAAAACAATAAAGAAACTCTAACAGATACTTCTTTTTTGGGCGATCTTAACCTTGGTTTTGGCCATGTTTTTTCGCAACGATGGTATTTGGGCATTGAAGGCAATGCTGTGTGGCAAGATCTAGAAACCGATGCAGCTCAACCCCTACAACAACCTGATGGCAGCCTAAACATTATTGAAAAAACAACCGTGAAGCTAAGCAATCAATTTAACATAGCCTTGGTTCCGGGTATAGTATTTGATAAAAATACCCTGCTTTATGGCAAAATCGGCGTAGCCTGGGGAAATTTTGATGTAAAAAATTCTGCCAATTATGACCAGACTATCCAAGCCCCAATTACACTGTCCAGCAGTAACAGTTTTAGTGATTCTGGTTACGAAAATGGGTTATTATTAGGATTGGGTATTGAACATTATCTTACACAAAACCTATCCATGAAGCTCGAATATACTCATGCTAACTATGGCACAATTCATGATAGTGGCCCAACGACTAGCGCTATTAACAACCCAGATCCTGCCAACATACCTATAACAGGAACTGTAACGGACAGCTCGAAAGCAAGCATCAGCACTAATTCAGTTATGTTGGGCATGTCATATCATTTTGCTTAAATCAGAATCATTCGCCATTTTCAAGAAAAGCCCCGTAATGTAGGTTGGGACTAGGCACAACATTTTTTATTGCAATCACCTTATTGGGCCAAGGTCCAACCTACATTCATTTACGGTAAGTCCAGACAGGGCCCAGCAAGCAGGGAATTGCAATACTTAACCCTGGATTTAGCAGCTTAGAGAAAGTATGGATTGATGTGAATGCACAAGAAATAAAGCGCAATGCCTATCAACTTGTGATTCCCTCACCCAAAAGTGTACAATATCGCCCATATCATTTTACATACTAAGGGGTTTTTTATGTCCTATCATTCTATTACTGTGCCTACTAATGGTCAAAAGATCACCCACGATGCCCACGGCCATTGTGTAGTCCCTAACAATCCTATTATTCCTTTTATCGAAGGCGATGGCATAGGCGTGGACATTACGCCGGTGATGCGTGCTGTGGTGGATCATGCGGTTAAAAAGGCTTATGGGGGCGATAAGGCCATTGCCTGGATGGAAATTTATGCAGGTGACAAAGCCGTTACCGTATATGGCGATAATCAATATTTACCTGAAGAAACCTTACAAGCCATACGTGACTTTAAGGTGGCCATCAAGGGGCCTTTGAGCACACCGGTGGGCGGTGGTATACGTTCTTTGAACGTGACCTTAAGGCAAGAGCTGGATTTATACGTTTGTTTAAGGCCTGTACGTTATTTTGCAGGCACGCCTAGCCCGGTTAAAGAACCCGGGAAGGTAGACATGGTTATTTTTAGGGAAAATTCGGAAGATATCTATGCTGGTATAGAATGGCAAGGTGGCAGCCCCGAAGCGGAGAAAATCATTGCTTTTCTGCAGAATGAAATGCACGTCAAGAAAATCCGTTTCCCTAAGATGTGCGGTATAGGCATTAAACCGGTTTCTAAAGAGGGTACAGAGCGTTTAGTACGCCAAGCCATACAATATGCCATCGATCACGATAAGCCTTCTGTGACCCTAGTTCACAAGGGTAATATCATGAAATACACCGAAGGCGGCTTCCGCGACTGGGGTTATTCTTTGGCTCATTCTGAATTTAATGCAGAAATAATAGATTCTGGTCCTTGGCAATCGTTTAAAAATCCTAAAACGGGTAAGACTATTGTTATTAAAGATGTGATTGCCGATGCCTTCTTGCAACAGATTTTACTAAGGCCAGAAGAATACAGTGTTATCGCAACCTTAAATCTAAATGGGGACTATATTTCCGATGCGCTGGCAGCTCAAGTAGGTGGTATAGGTATTGCTCCAGGCGCTAATATAGGGGCGAATACAGCTATTTTTGAGGCAACACATGGTACAGCGCCTAAATACGCTGGACAAGACAAGGTCAATCCAGGCTCAATCATTTTATCTGCAGAAATGATGTTGCGTCATTTGGGTTGGGACAAGGCGGCAGATCTCATTATCAAAGGTATGGAAGGTGCTATCAGCAGTAAGCAGGTAACCTATGATTTCGCTCGTTTGCTAGAAGGTGCGACGCTTGTTTCCAGTTCTGAATTTGGTGAAATTATAAACAAAAATATGTAAATGAAACGTGGCAATATTCGCTCCCTAAAGGTCGCGGCTCCGTTCAGTAGCAAGAAATAAAAGTGAATTGATAATATTTTGCTCGTTCTGTATAAATTGTATTCATTTTTTATGCTTTTACAGCATGAAATTAGGCAATATTTGTATTTTTAAGCTAAGGTTATAAGTAGGGGAAGTGAAATTAAAGGCGTTTTGGCGAACGCTGTCTTGTTGGAGGAAATAACCGTGTTGAATCGAGAATTGGAGCTTACGCTCAATCAAGCTTTTAAAGAAGCCAGGGATCGCTCGCATGAATATATTACTATAGAGCATCTGTTATTTGCGTTATTAAAAAACGTATCTGCATTAGATGCCTTATTGGCTTGTGGTGCGGATGTAGATCAAATCTATTTTCAATTATCGGAAGCCTTGGAAAAGATACCCAGCCATCCTATAACGGAAGACAAACAAGAAATACAAACCACCTTAGGTTTTAAACGTGTCTTGCAACGGGCGGTGTTTCACGTGGGGCAATCCACTGGACGGAGCGAAGTGGATGGCGCAAATGTTTTGGCAGCTATATTCAGCGAACCAGACAGCGAAGCAGTACAAATTCTAAAAAATGCACAAGTTAATCGCTTAGATATAGTCAATTATCTGAGCCAAGGGGCAACCAATAAGCCACAAGAATTTCCATCGCCGTTTAAAACCGACGGTATGCATTCGCCACTGGGAGAAGATGAAGGTGGTTCTAGTGGGCAAACTGCATTGGAAGCCTATACTAGTAATTTAAACGTATTAGCAATGACGGGGAAAATTGATCCTCTAATTGGCCGTGAAGAAGAAATTGCTTTAACTATACAAGCCCTATGCCGCAGACGTAAAAATAATCCTTTATTGGTGGGTGAAGCTGGCGTGGGTAAAACCGCGATTGCTGAAGGTTTGGCTAAGTTAATTGTTGAAAATAAAGTACCGCAAATCATCAGCCATTGTACCGTCTATTCATTAGACTTAGGCAATTTATTAGCCGGTACCAAATATCGTGGTGACTTCGAAAAACGGTTTAAACAATTGGTACAAGAATTGAGTGCACAACCCGGCGCTATTTTGTTTATCGATGAGATTCACACCATCGTCGGTGCGGGTGCGGCATCGGGCGGGGTTATGGATGCATCTAATTTAATTAAACCGCTGTTAACTGCGGGTAACTTAAAATGCATAGGCGCTACAACTTATCAGGAATACCGCGGTATTTTTGAAAAGGACCACGCTTTGGCCAGACGTTTTCAAAGAGTCGATATCAATGAACCCACAGTAGAGCAAACCTACCAAATATTGAAAGGTTTGCGCCGCAAATTCGAATTTCACCATGGCATTCGTTATTCCTTAAAAGCGCTGCGTGCTGCCGCTGAATTATCATCTAGATTTATCACAGATCGCTTTTTACCCGATAAAGCCATTGATATCGTAGACGAAGCGGGTGCACATCAAGCCTTACAAGCAGATGGCCATAAGAAACGCATTATTAATTCCGCTGAAATTGAACAAGTGGTGGCGCAAATGGCGCATGTACCGACTAAAACAGTTTCTACATCAGATAAAGAAGTGTTGCGCAGTTTAGTACGCGATTTAAAAATGATGATCTTTGGTCAAGACGAAGCGATTGAAGCTCTGGGCGCTGCCATTAAATTGTCACGCGCGGGATTGCGTGAAGTCGATAAACCGGTAGGCTGTTTCTTATTGGCCGGTCCTACGGGTGTAGGTAAAACCGAAGTCACGCGTAGGTTGGCGCAGTTGATGGGTGTGGAACTCATTCGTTTCGATATGTCGGAATATATGGAAAAACATACCGTATCGCGTTTAATTGGTGCTCCTCCGGGCTATGTAGGATATGATGAGGGAGGTTTATTAACCGAAGCTGTGACGCGTCATCCATATTCCGTCGTGTTATTGGATGAAATTGAAAAAGCGCATCATGATGTTTACAACTTATTATTACAAGTCATGGATCACGGTACCTTAACCGATACCAATGGCCGTAAGGCTAATTTCCGCAATGTCATTTTAATCATGACGACTAATGCCGGAGCCGAAGATTTTTCTAAGAATACGATGGGTTTTACCGAGCAAGAACAGCATAGTGATGCTTTGATAACCATTAAACGTATTTTTACACCAGAATTTAGAAATCGTCTCGATGCTATTGTGCAATTCCAGTCTTTGGATATGCAAACTGTTGAAAGTGTAGTCAATAAATTTTTGATGGAATTAGAAGTACAGTTGGAAGAACGTAAGATTAAATTGAAAGTGGATAGTGAAGCTAAACATTGGCTCGCGGTTAATGGTTATGATGAAAAAATGGGTGCTCGTCCGATGGCACGTCTTATTCAAGAGAAAATCAAAAAACCTTTGGCCGATGAAATGTTGTTTGGTGTGCTAATGCAAGGTGGTACGGTACAGCTGAAAGTGGTAGACAATGATTTACGTACTGTGGCCATACCCAGTGATGAGACGGTAACCAGTGGATCCTAAGATCTCAACTAAAACTTTATCATCTTCGACGCGGCTGTGAGGCCGTAGTCGAGGAGCTTGTTTCAAAAAAGGATTATTTTACATCTCCTGTTATTCGTTCATTTTCCGCTCCCTGACGGTCGCGGCTCAGAATTTTGCATCTTATTATCCGCATTTTCATTGAGGTGGGCTATAATCTTCCGCTAACACCAATTCCAGCGTCTTCACCCTACGGCTATCGGCTTGCAATATTTTGAAATTTAAATCATCAAAAGATATGCGCTCGCCTTTCTTAGGTAAATGTCCTAACTCTGCCACTAAAATACCGCCTACAGTGTCGAATTCTTCGTTGCTCCATTTTAATTTAAAATATTCATTAAATTCTTCTATGGGGGTGATAGCTTTGATAATGAAATGACGTTTGTCGACGGTAGTGATATTGGCTTCATCGTCTATATCGTATTCATCTTCAATTTCACCAACGATTTCTTCTAAAATGTCTTCTATGGTAATTAATCCTGAAACACCACCGTATTCATCGACGACGATGGCCATATGATTGTATTCCATGCGGAATTCGCGCAATAACACATCGACGCGTTTACTTTCAGGAATAAAGATGGCTTTACGCAGCAAGCTGTCAATTTGAATGGCATGATTAGAACCTTCTTTTTTAAGGTCATAATTCAGCAAATCTTTAGCCAACAATATGCCAATTACTTCGTCGCGATTTTCGCCAATTACTGGGAAGCGAGAATGGCCACATTCCGTGATGCGTGGCAAAAATTCGTCGACAGTTTCGTCAATTTCGACTACAACCATTTGCGAACGCGGTACCATGATGTCGCGTGCTTGTAATTCAGAGACCGACAGTACGCCTTCTATCATTTGCAACGCATTGTTAGGGATAATACCGCGTTCCGCTGCATGACGCAGCAATTCGGTCAATTCGTCTTTATCATGAGGTTCTCTCAATAACACGTGACTTAAGCGTTCTAGCCAGCCTTTCTGATGAGATTCTTCATTGTCAAGTTCGTCGTTCATAATGTCACTATTTCCTCATAAGGGTTGTTAAAACCAAGTTGTCGTAAAATGGCGATCTCAAGATTTTCCATGACAGTCGCATCTTGTTCTGTTTCGTGATCATAACCCAATAAATGTAGGGTAGAATGCACCGTTAAATGTGCTGTATGCTCCAGGATAGATTTCTTCTGCTCAGCAGCTTCTTTGATCACAACCGGCGCACACAACACTATATCTCCCTGGCCTATAGGTTCTTCGGATATAAATTCACCGTCTTCATCTGCAAACTCTAAGTCGGCAAAAGGATCATCGTAATAAAAGGACAATACATTGGTAGCATAGTCTTTATGGCGATAATTGGCATTAAGCTTTTTACCTTCTTCGGCATCGACTATGCGCAGCGTAATTTCCCAAGCAGAGTGTAGATTTAAAGGTTCGGCATGCGCCATGGCATAAGACAAAGTTTCTAAACACCAAGTGTTAAATTGACTTTCATCTGCTAGGGGTACAGATGTATCTATGGCTTGTAAGTTAAAGTCTAGCATGGGCGCTTTAATCATATGTCGTGATCATCATCATATTGTTCATAAGCTCGAATGACTTTTTGCACTATGGGGTGACGCACAGCGTCTTTGGCTTCAAAATAGGTAACATGAACATCCTCTACAGATTTTAACACCTCAATCGCATGGATGAGTCCAGACGGTACGACGCGTGGTAAGTCAATTTGCGTAATATCGCCTGTGACCACAGCGATAGAGCCAAAGCCTATACGGGTTAAAAACATTTTCATTTGTTCACGTGTGGTATTTTGCCCTTCATCTAAAATGATAAAAGCGTTATTCAAAGTACGGCCACGCATATAAGCGAGTGGCGCCAGCTCAATACGGTTTTTAGCCAAGAGTCGGGTAACTTGCTCTGGGCCTAGCATTTCATATAAGGCATCGTAGAGAGGGCGCAAATAAGGATCCACTTTCTGCGCTAGGTCACCCGGCAAATAGCCTAAACGTTCGCCTGCTTCAACAGCAGGGCGTGTTAAAATGATACGCTGTACCAGTTCTTTTTGTAAAGCATCAACCGCCATAGCGACCGCTAAATACGTTTTACCGGTACCCGCGGGGCCTACAGCAAAAACAATAGGATTATTTTGGATAGCGTTCAGATAATCTTGTTGATTTTCGCTTTTAGCACTCAATCGGCCAGCACGATTTAAGATTTCAAATTTTTCTTCATCTGTACCACTAGGATAAGATAATGTGTCCATTAAGCGATCACCTAATAATAAGTGGATATCATCCAATGTTAAATCTGCATGGCGCTTAGTTTTCTCATACAGATCAGTTAAAATTCTAGCTGTTTTAAGCACAGATTCCGCTTCGCCACTGATTTTAAAAGAGCCACTGCGAGGAGCAATTATAACCTGCAAACGTTTCTCGATAAAGCGTAGATTCTCATCAAATTGCCCGCACAGTTTAGCCAATCGATCATTGTCAATCGGAATAAAACTTATTTTTTCTTCGATATATTTACTGTTCAATCTTCACCAATCGTTAATAAGGCTGGGTACTTTAATTATAGCAGTTTCATGGCTATACCAAATATTCATATAAACATTATTATTAAATCAATTCGCCGCGCAATGAATTGCGCAAACAAGCGCTGATGCGTACCGGCACCACTTGGCCAATTAACTCCTTGGACCCATTAAAATTAACAATGCGGTTATTTTCACTGCGGCCGCTCAATTCTGTGTTATCTTTCCTGGCATGGCCTACGACCAGTATAGGTACTATAGTGTCTACCATGGCCTGGCTAATGGCTTGTGCCTGTAGTTGAATCCGCTCTTGCAGTATTTTTAAGCGTTGCTTTTTAGTTTCCATGTCAATGCCGTCATGTAATTTAGCGGCAGGTGTGCCTGGGCGTGGACTATAAATGAAGCTAAAGGATTGATCGAAACCCACAGCTTGTATTAAATCCAAAGTGGCAATGAAATCATCGTCCGTTTCACCGGGAAAGCCCACGATAAAATCGGATGAAATAGAAATATCAGGACGTATCGCTTTTAATTGTTGGCAGCGTTCAATAAAGCTTTCTGCAGTATAGTCGCGTTTCATCATTTTCAAAATACGGTTAGAGCCACTTTGTACAGGTAGATGCAAGTGATTGGCTAACTTGTTAATGTCTTTATAAGCAGCTATTAAATCATCGCCAAAGGCCGATGGATGAGAAGTGCTAAAGCGAATGCGCTTAATGTTATCTAAAGCCGCGATGTAACGAATCAACAGGGCTAGATCGGCAGTAGAACCGTTGTGCATAGGGCCACGATAATCGTTGACATTTTGCCCTAGTAAAGTAATTTCCTTAACGCCTTGCTCGGCTAACGAAGCAACTTCTGCTAATATGTCATCAAAGGGGCGACTGATTTCTTCGCCGCGAGTATAAGGAACTATACAATAGCTACAGTACTTATTACAGCCTTCCATAATAGACACAAAGGCAGTAACGCCATTAGCTTTGGGTTCGGGTAGGCAATCGAATTTTTCAATTTCTGGAAAAGTCACATCTACAGCAGCTTTGCGTGTAGCATTCCGTTGGTCTATTAACTGCGGCAAACGGTGGAGTGTTTGCGGGCCAAAGATGACATCGACATAAGGGGCGCGTTTAACTATGGCTTCGCCTTCTTGGCTGGCTACACAGCCACCCACAGCGATGAGCACATGCGGATTATTTTCTTTAAATTCACGCCAACGGCCTAGCTCAGAAAACATTTTTTCTTCCGCCTTGTCGCGTATGGAACAGGTATTGATGAGCAATAAATCGGCTTCGTTGGGATCTGTAGTTATTTCCATGTCTTTTTTATCACGCAAAACGGCCAGCATTTTGTCCGAATCGTAGACATTCATTTGGCAGCCGTGGGTGAGAATGAACACTTTATTCATTTTATGTGGGATAATAGTACTATCAGGCATTGACCACTCGGTTTGTTAATTATCGGCGCATATACTCCTAGCAGTTGACTCTTAGGGTAGAAGACTAGCTCTAGCGCAGCAAGAGTGACGTACTCTGTCATATACTAGTGCGAGATGGGCGTAGGCAACAAAGCCTAAGAGTCAACTGCGAAGGGTATAGTATAGCATAATCCGATACTGTTGGCATGGTTCTGATGCTTACAAAAGCGGTTTATTCATGCGCTAAAAAATGTTGATATTTTTCACAAAAAGTATTGATTATTTGGATTCGGAATGGTAACTTGTAGCCCTGGTCAGTTAGCCGCACAAATTATGGCCAAAAAGATTCACATCCTGTTTTTGTAGGAAGTGTATTATTGTGTCCTGCTTTTATACAAGCGTATCGAAGTAGGGAAGTATGAACTAGATTGTATAGGAGCCAAACTCTTATGATGAGCACGGAAGAAATTGCATCGATTCAGCAGAAAAGCCAAAATCAAGCCCATGGTTTAGGACATCAAGTGAATGAGGTGTTAGATCGCTACTTTGCCTTGTTGGGAAATCAACAACCCGATAATTTATACCAAAAATTAATGGCAGAAATTGAAAAACCAATGATTGAAAGCATTATGCGCTATGTACGCGGCAATCAATCTAAAGCCGCACGCGTCTTGGGTATCAGCCGTGGTACCTTGCGTAAAAAACTAGCCGAGTACTTTGACACTACACACGTAGGTAAGCAACGCGACTAGCATTCGATTCGAACACTGGCCCTGAGAAGGGCCAGTGTGGTTAAGCCAGCTTACTTAGCGATGCCATCCCTAGTGTAGTGGTGATTTTACTGGTTTTGGTGGTACTGGTACTGGCACTGGTGCTGGTACTGGTACTGGTTTTGGTACTACTGTTACTGGCGTTGGTTTTGGCGCTACTGCTACTGGTGTTGGTGCTGGTCGTTGCGCTACTGGTTGTGGAGTTGATTGTGGTAGTTTTTGTTCTGGTTTAGCAGCCGCAAACCCAGCGACACAAACCGAAGCCAAGCTCAGTATGACCAAGCCTTTTTTGATGTTATTCATGGTTAAAAATCCTCTTAATGTTTCTAGTGATTAAAACCGCCCCAGAAAGCTTGCTGAGCAGATCTGGGCTCTATAATTATGGTCTAATTTTAAACAACTGTCAACCGGGCGATTAAGTTTAAGCCAAAATAGGAATCATTCATAAAATTAAGGTTAAAGAGAGTATAGGATTTATTATGGAGTACTGGCCCTCTGCAGGGCCAGTATGCTGGAGTAGCTTAATTCGCTGCAGGTGCTGCGGCATCTTTCGCTGCAGGTGCTGCGGCATCTTTCGCTGCAGGTTTAGCTGCATCGTTGCTTTTCTTCTCTTTTTTTGCTGCTGGTGCTTTTGCTGCTGGTTTTGCTGAAGCGTCAGCAGAGGACATCGCAGTTGCTGCTGGCATAGCATTGGATGAAGAATCGGTAGTAGTAGCAGCAAAACCTGCGGTACAAGCTAAAACCAAGGCAAATGCCACTAAACTTTTCTTGAACATAATAGTCTCCTGATATATTTTATTTACAATTAAAAAACTTCTCAGACGTCGTTCAACGGATCCGAGTGCAACTAGTTTGATCTAATTCTAAAATAATGTCAACACCAAGATGGGTGATTTTTTTAAATTTAGGTTAAAATTTCACGACTTGCTAATGCCCGCGCTAAGGTGCCACCGTCGATAAATTCCAATTCACCGCCTAAAGGTACGCCGTGGGCAATGCGCGTAACGCGTAGCTGATAAGGTAGACTTAATTCGTGTATGTAATGGGCCGTGGCTTCGCCTTCTACCGTGGGGTTGGTAGCGATGATCAATTCACCTAGGTCTTCGCTTTGAAAACGTTGTTTTAATAATCCTAAGCCCAATTGTTCCGGACCAATACCGTCTAAAGGTGACAGATGACCCATCAATACAAAATATAAGCCATGAAAACCGGTTTGCTCGATGGCCAGTAGATCTGCAGGGGATTCAACTACACACAATACACGTTGATCGCGCCTAGGATTAGCGCACAATTGGCAACGTGCTGCTTCACTGAACGTTCGACATAAATCACAATGACCGACTTCGCTCATTGCTGCCAGCAAAGCTTCGGCTAATTGTTTACCGGCGGGACGATTCCGCGCTAATAATTGAAAAGCCATGCGCTGCGCCGATTTTGGCCCTACACCGGGTAAAAAGCGCAGCTGTGCTATTAATTTGTCTATGAGCGGACTAAAACTCATACTATTCCTTAGTTGCTATCACCCATACCACCGAACCCTTCAGGGAGCGATCCCAAATTACCCGCCAAGGCAGACAATTTTTCGCGGGAACGTTTTTCAATTTTAGCCGTAGCGTCATTGATGGCAGCCGCGATCATCACTTCCAATAACTTGATATTTTCGGCTGTCATGCCTGGTACCGCAGCGGCACTGAGTACTACTTTTTTAGAATAATGTAAGCCGTTTAAAGAAATTTGTACCATATCGCCACCAGCAGCACCGACCAATATCATGGCAGCAAGCTCATCTTGGGCTTTTTTCATGTTGGCTTGTAGATCTTTAGCTTGTTGCATTAATTTTGATAAATTATCGCTCATTTTTTATAAACCTCATTTAGTTATCATGTTCTAGGCTCACTATTGAGCCGGGAACTATTGTAGCATGAAACTGTTCCAAAATCTGCCTAAAGTGCGGGTTTTGCTGTAAGGTCTCGTGAGCGTTGACCAAAGCGGCACTTGCCTTTTGATGCTGTGCTTTTTCGGGCGTGGCAATAGTTTCGGTTACGATTTCAATGGAAACGACTATCTTGGTATTAAAATGCTGGCCTAGGGCATCAGCCAGTAGGGTTTCTTGCTGTTTATCGTGTAAGGCGCTGTGTTCTTGATGAAGGGCAAAATGCCAATGATTGTCTAATCTTGTCAGCAAGGCACAGTGGTTTGCTAATAATGCGCATAAGCCACTTAAATTGAGTTTAGGATAGAGTTCATCCCACGCTACAGCAGCAAATTCTATGGGTGCTGATTCTATAGGGGATTGGTCGCTGGGTTCAAAAGTTTTTTTTTTACGGTAGGGAAGATATCACTATCATCCTGCCAAGGTTGGAACGCCAATAAGCGGATGTATAGCATTTCAAACCCCATTTGCTGATCGGGAGCGAGTGCCAGATCGCGCCGTCCCATCAGGGCGATTTGATAATATAACTGTATGCGTTCAGCGCTCATAGCAGCGGAATTGTTTTTTTCTAATGCTTGTTGTAGTGCCAATTGATGCAATAATGTCATGAACGTTTCTAGCACTTCGCTAAAATCAACACCTTTTTCGGCAAGTTGACGAATCACAGTCAAACCGCTGACAGCATCGTTTTGCAACAAGGAATCTAAGAGCAATTGTACGCTGTGGCTATCGGCTAAACCCAATAATTCACTGACTTTAGCTACGGTGATATTGTCACCACAAAAAGCAATACAACGCTCTAATAAGCTCAAACCATCGCGCACGCTCCCTCGAGCAGATCGGGCAATTAAAGCAATCGCATTAGGCTCAAATATAATATTTTCTTGCTGTAAAATATGGCTAAAATGGTGGCTTAGGGCATCGCTGCTCAATGGTTTTAAGGTGAAATGTAAGCAACGCGATAACACGGTATTCGGCAATTTTTCGGGTTCGGTCGTGGCTAATAAAAAGATAACATGTTTAGGCGGTTCTTCTAGCGTTTTTAATAAGGCATTAAAACTGTGGCCGGAGAGCATATGCACTTCGTCTATTAAAATAATTTTATAGCGACCCATAATAGGCGGGTATTGCACGCTTTC
The DNA here is from genome assembly GCA_021781965.1 of Pseudomonadota bacterium. Taxonomy (GTDB): domain Bacteria; phylum Pseudomonadota; class Gammaproteobacteria; order UBA1113; family UBA1113; genus VFKP01. The sequence goes on along the minus strand of JAJXVU010000021.1, from coordinate 1,279 downwards.
TAATAGTTCACGCGTATCTTCAACCTTGGTACGGGAAGCGGCGTCTATTTCTAATAGATCTAAATAATTACCTTGAGCGATGGCCAAACAGGGATTGCATAGACCACACGGCGTAACCGTAGGCCCTTGTACACAAGACAAACATTTTGCCAATAGTCTAGCCAGTGAAGTCTTGCCTATACCACGAGTGCCGCTGAATAAATAGGCGTGATGCAAACGGCCACTTTGTAAAGCATGCGTTAAAGCTTGCACAATAGCGGGTTGGCCTACGACTTCTATAAAGGATTGGGGACGCCATTTACGCGCTAAGACATGACTTGGCATAAAATTACACCGTTTTTGTTAATGAGGGCAGTTCACCCACCACAATCTGCACACAATTCAACCACTACCGTTGCTCTCTTCCGAGTCTGGCGGGGTTTGCAGCGTATTGTCGTAGATGGATAGGCAAACTACCATAAAAGAGGAGCTATTGCACCATATTTTGAGGTAGAAAACAAGAGCGCTTTCTAAACAAAGCACAAACAATAGACGCTAAGCCATAAAACCAATCAATCGAGTTGTTTGAACGTATCATTTCCCCAAATTACTGTTCTTAAGTTGACTATAATAATGCAATGCTTTGGTGCGAGTTTCACTGTGATTAATTATAGGTCTTGGATAATTTGTTTGGGTATAAATCGCTGTTGAATCAGGCGCTTCCCAAGGCGCATGAAGTGCATCATTTTTTAAGGAAATAAGCTCAGGAACCCAGTGACGAATATAAGTTCCGTGTGGATCAAATTTCTGGCTTTGGAGGACCGGATTAAAAATGCGAAAATAAGGCGCGGCATCGGCACCACAGCCCGCAACCCATTGCCAGGCGCTACTGTTATTGGCTAAATCAGCATCCACTAAGGTGTCTAAAAACCAATCTGCCCCCAATCGCCAATCGATGAATAGGCCTTTGGTGAGAAAAGAGGCCACAATCATTCTTACTCTATTGTGCATATATCCTGTTGCCCATAGCTCTCTCATTCCGGCATCAATGATAGGGTAGCCTGTTAGCCCCTTTTGCCAGCAGGCTAATAATGCTTTGTCATTGTGCCAGGGAAAGGCGTCAAAATCATTTTTAAAGTTCTTCTGGGGCAGGGAAGGAACATGGTAAAGCAAATAATAAGAAAATTCTCGCCAGCCTAGTTCCGATAGAAAGTGCTCAACGTCTGCAAAATTGCAGTTTGGATCCAGCGTAGCGGGTTGAACGGCTCTTAATATGGCCCAAGGGCTAATCTCCCCAAAA
>JAJXVU010000044.1 GCA_021781965.1 Pseudomonadota bacterium | reverse complement strand
TGACATCATCATTGCTAATAAGAGTCGCATTGGCAATGCCGCCGCAATTTAAGATGACACAAGGGATTAAGCCATCGCGTTTAGCTAAGGCCCAATGGTAAATAGGCGCAAAAGGTGCGCCTTGGCCGCCCGCAGCGATATCGTTAGCGCGGAATTGATACACAACCGGAATATTTAAAGCATTTGCCATAACTTGCCCATCGCCTACAATAATAGAACATTGACGCTGCGGTTGATGATATAGGGTCTGACCGTGATAACCGATGACAGTAATATCGCTAGACTCAAGGTGTTGTTGCTGTAATAGTGTTTGTACAGCATTTATATGCAATTGCGTAGATTCGGCGATAACGGACGCTAAAGATAAGTGGGCGTAGTAGTCACTCATGGTCTGTTGTAAAGTATTTAAATATTCTGTGATATCCGCCTTAAAGTGGTGCGTCGCTTGTTGCAAGTCTCCTTTGTGTTTACGCACACTGTGTTCAGCGGCTTTAAGAGCGATTTGAAAATCCGCTGTGTAAGGGATGTGTATATGACCTTTTTCGACGATATGATGCTGACCATCAGTTTCTAATAAGGCTGCAGCTATACCGTCCATAGATGTGCCGCTCATTAAACCTATACTTAATGCCATGTTAATTCTCCTCAAAAAAACTTTTTTTCTAGCCGACAAATGCCGTTCACGCAATTCTACATCGATATAGCGAGATGTGCCAGACGATCGATGGAATCGAATAAGGGCAGCGGTGCAGTGACGGCATTAGCCATGGCAGTTTTACCTTGTTGACACCTGTTTGCGCGAATGATATTCTTCAACCAATTAACCAATTAACTAATTAATTAACATAGTTAAATTAAATTGATAAACGATGCATAAAGTGGGTTAAATAAGTTAAGAAGGAGTTTTTATGGAGAGTAAAATTATAAGGCCTAAATCCAATATAATGTTGGATTCTGCTTCAGAAATTGATGTTGTTTGCTCAGAATTAAAAAGATTGGGGATAACTTTTTTTAGTCATACTAGGATTTTTAATAATGGTTCTAGAATTGATATTAACAATAATGCTTTAATGATAGAAGAATTTTATTATGGTAAGGACAAAATTTATGAGTTCTATACTCCAGAAATCAACCCAAAAGAAAGACAAGAAGATATTTTGTTAGTTGATAGTCTTGAAGATAATCCATCATTTCAGTTTCTCAGAAATGGTTACAACATAGATCATATGTTGGTAAAAATTGAAAAACAAGAAGCATTTTGTGATGTTTGGAATTTTGGGACAAAAAAAGAAAATAAAGATATTACTCGATTGTATCTTAATCATTTAGATGTTCTTATTCTTTTTACTTATTATTATCGAGAGAAATGCGCTAACTTAATTAGAGAAAGTGAGAAGGATCCTATCATTATCAATGACATAAAATTTAATGATAACGATTTAGATAAATTTAATATAACCGCAGAACAAGTAAAGGACTGCTTACTTAGTAAAACAAGGCGTTATTATTTAAATAGTTGTCAGACGGAACCTGTTTATTTAACAAAAGCGGAAATAGAAATTTGTCTCTGGATCTATAGAGGAAAAACAAGTGAAGAAATAGCGATAGTACTAGGAGGGACAAAAAGGACAATCGAAAAACATATAGAAAATATAAAACGAAAAATTTTTTGTGAAAACAAGGGGCAGTTAATATTAAAATTAAAGAGCCTTGGAATTTTTTCACACAATAACCCATAGATGAAAATTTTATCTTCACCAGAAATATTTTTTATAGATCTGAGTCTATTTTGCGAGGAATATCATAATGAGATTCGGGGAGTGTTTGCCCGCCATCTACAACAATGGATTGTCCAGTTACATATCTGGCTTCATCAGAGGCTAGATAGGCCGCTGCGTACCCAATATCCTCTGTGTGCCTAAATAGCCTAGAGGGATGGCTCTTTCTTGTGCTTTAATATAATCTGGGCCTAATGTGTTCAGCGATTCAGTCAAAATATTCCCTGGCTCAACGGAGTTAATGGTAATATTGCATGGTGCAAGCTCAATGGCAGCTGTTTTAATAAATCCATTAATGCCAGCCTTTCTTGCGGCATAATGCGCTAATCCAGGGTTGCCTTTTCAAGCGAGCTATTATCCCTAGCGGCGATAATAACTTTTGCACCTTTTGCGGAAAAAACCTGCGCAATTCCAAGCCCAATTCCTTTACTTGCGCCGAGGACAAGAGCAACTTTATTTTCTAAAGCGTTCATTTTTTATCCATAATAAATGATTTATTCTTCCATGTTCTGACAGATCTAGCATATTTACAAGCCATAGCCATAAATTACAAGAAACAGCAGTTACAAACTTAAGGCATTCATATCTTTAAGTCAACTTAAATTTATACGTATTTATACGCATTGTTTTAACTTGTAAGAGGCGTTACTCTTATTCAAACTGAACTATATTTAAAATAAAGATAAATATCTATAGATAAAGCTCTATTAAGAGGAAGAGGGGACAAGAGCACGAACCGATAATCTGGACATGCGCCAGCCAAATAATAACAAATTTTTTATGAATGTAATTTTTTAAGGTTACAAGTTGACTATTTAACATAGGAGATATAGCTAAGATGCGGAATTTAGACGAAAATGATGTGCCAGCACCAGTTGATGAAGGGTCCGCTTTACTTTCAGTAAATGCAGGATCAAATTATAGTAATGATGGGTCAGCAGCAGTCGATGAAGAATCCGCTTTACTTTCAGTAAATACGGGATCAGATTATAGTGATGACAGTAATATGGTACGATCTATTAAAGGATTTCTTTCTGAGATAAAAAAAGGAAATTTCTTGTTGGAAGGGAAAAGCTCACCTGGTTGGAAAACCGTAATCAATTCTTTAAGCGTTGGTGCTGGTTTACTTTCTGGTATTCCATGGATTTCTCCGAGCATGGATGCAGCCATTATTATTCCTAATCCTGGCGCATTACGAGAAACAATTGCGATCATATTTGCCTCGGGAATAGTTCTTACAGTTGGGGCAGATGGTGGTTATGTTATGTATGACTGCCTCCCTTTAGAGGAATCTAGAAATATTTCAGAAGTATTTTTTAATAGAAATGATAATGCAGTAAAAACGGCAATTATAGGAATTTTTTCAGTGTTAGCTTGTACATCTCCAATTTATGCCACAATAACCTATAATACAGGAATAAATAGACTTCTTTCGATCCTTACCGCGGTCACAAGTTTAGGCTATGGTGTATATGGTTATAAAAGACTAGTAAATAAATCAAGTAACTTTTTGCTAGACCAGTTGAGACTTGAGAAAAGGGAAAGAGAAAAGAAAGAAATCTATAACGGTAGGGCATATCAACTATTGTGTAGCATTCAAAAAAATCCTGAAATTCTATTGAGCGAGAATGATATCTCTAAATTTGTTGATGGCGCTATACGCCGTGACGAAAGTATCAGTTCTGATATGAGCAGAACCGCTATTGCAAAACTTATATTTCAATTAATGGGAGATATAACAATACCTGCCGCTACAGCTCTTGTGACTGTGATATTAGCCAAAGAGGCTATGCAGACAATATGGGATAATCCAGCATTTTATATCACTATGACAATTTTAGCCGAATTGCCATCCTATATTTTAAATTTAGTATCTACGCACAATATATTTGGACAACTGTTTGATGGAATACTAGGGCTTATAAATGGAAGTCAGGATAATTCATTTTTAAATCTAACATATCCGAAAACAATGCTTTGGTTCAATATTGCAGCAGCAATTATTGCTTTAACAGCTCCATCTGCAGCAGCGTATATCACGTATACAACAATCGGGAAATTTTCAGATTTAGATGTTGATAGTATTGGTGACGTTGATAGCATTGGTAATCCATCATGCATTTCCCCTGATTGTTTAAATAATGGTTTGATTACATGGGGAAGTGTTGCATCTATATCTGTGGCAAGATACATTTTATCTATTTTTACTCAAAAAAGGCTTTCAAGTGAGTCTATGCTTGCATTAGCTTGCAATAGCAACGATTCTAATATTTCCTCCAGAGCTAATATTTCAAAAGCTGTTGGTAAGGTTTTGGAAAGTTGGGATAACTTAGAGCCAAAAGATCCGGGAGATTATACAGCCTCAGAGTCAAAACCGGAACGCAATAAAGGAAGTGTTTTTTCTTATTGCCGCAATTTAATACCAAGCTTGACGTTTTTTGAAGCGCCGCAGCCCGGCGAATCAATCGCTGAAGTCAATGATAGAAACCAAATTTGTATTTTACAATAGTAGGAAAATGAAAGTTAATTTTTTATGAAACATGTTTGTGGATATAGGCCCCGTATTTGAAATGGCGACTTATTTTAAACTGTAATTATTTGAAAATTATTAGTTATCAAAGTCCGCAGTGCCTTTTTAGGGGCTTTTATCCGATCTGTCGTTGCCTTAACCCTACATATTTGGTGATATTGCCTTCCTTTGCCATGGTTTTTTACTTATGTTACACTATTTTACCGCAATTTCAAATACGGGGACTATCTGCCCTATGAACATAGTGAGATATAAAGGAAATGAAAAAAGCACCTGACTTTGAAAAAATGAAAAATGATGGATTACCAATAAGTGTCATTACTTGTTATGATTATTGGTCCGCAAAAATAATTAATCAGTCTAATATTGACATAATCTTGGTAGGTGATAGTTTGGCCATGGTTATGCATGGGCATAAAAATACGATACCGGCTACTGTAGATCTAATGGTGACTCATACGGAATCCGTCGCTAGAGGTGCTACTGATAAGTTCATTGCGACGGATCTGCCGTTTTTGTCATACCGTAAAGGAATGTCACAATCGATCGACGTTGTTCATCGTGTGATGGAAGCAGGGGCTCATGCAGTTAAGTTGGAAGGAGCGGCAGGAAATTTGGAGCTTATAGCACATCTAGTTGAATCCGGGATCCCAGTTATCGGTCATGTAGGTTTAGTACCTCAATCTGTACACATGCTAGGTGGATTTAAAGCCCAAGGGATTACGGACGAAAATGCTGAATATATTCTACAGTCAGCTATTTCGCTTGAAAAAGCGGGTTGTTTTTCAATTGTTCTTGAATGCATACCAGCCATATTAGGAAAGACCATTACAGATAGATTGAAAATTCCAACAATAGGGATAGGTGCCGGATCCAATGTATCCGGTCAAGTTTTAGTTTTACACGACCTACTTGGTCTGAACTCTGAATTTAAACCTAAATTTTCCAAGCAGTATCTAAATGGTGTCGATTTAATTAAGTGCGCATTAAATGATTTTGATGATGAGGTAAAGAATGGTAATTTTCCGACAAGTACACATTCATTTTGAATTCATTGCTATGTGCAGTATAAGGAATAATATCTATGGGCCAGTCTATACTTTTGGGCATTAGCGGTGGTATTGCTGCTTATAAGAGTGTCGATTTAGTACGTCGCTTACGTGAGCATGGTCATATAGTCCGTGTCGTCATGACTCAGGCGGCACAAAGTTTTGTCACACCGCTAACTTTCCAAGCTATCTCAGGGCATCCGGTAGGATGCAATCTATTAGATGCAGCCAGTGAAGCAGCTATGGATCACATCAGTTTAGCGCGTTTTGCTGAACGGGTGATCATTGCGCCTGCCAGTGCCAATATTATGGCGAGATTGGCGCACGGGATGGCCAATGACTTGTTAACGTCCGTTTGCTTAGCGACAACAGCACCCATTACGCTTGTTCCCGCAATGAATCATCGTATGTGGCATAATCCTATCACTCAAGCTAATATCGCTCGCTTGCAACAGTTTGGTTTTACACTATGGGGACCCACGGAGGGAGCTCAAGCCTGCGGGGAATATGGCTTAGGCCGTATGTTAGAGCCTGAAGAAATAGTACGCTGTCTTGAAAGCACGGCCCCTATAATGACATCTCCGCTTGCTGGAAAAAATATCATTATCACAGCAGGCCCAACACGCGAACCCTTAGATGCTATACGTTTTATTAGCAATCGCAGCTCGGGTAAAATGGGTTATGCCTTGGCTGTTGCCGCACAGCATTATGGTGCTCATGTTACTTTGATTAGTGGCCCTGTGGCTTTGCCGCAACCGAACCATGTTAGGCTTGTCAAAGTAGAAACGGCCTTAGAAATGCAACAAGCAGTGATACAACATTTGCCGCAGGGTGATATTTTTATTGGTGCCGCTGCGGTTGCTGATTTTAGACCAGAAACATCTTCTACACATAAATACGCCAAAGATGAATTGTCCACCACGCTTGCGTTGACCCTTAATCCGGATATTATAGAAACAGTTACACAATTTTTACCCAGGCCTTTTACCATAGGTTTTGCCGCACAAACGCATGATGTTAAACTACATGCTATACGTAAGTTGACGGAAAAGAATATGGACGTTATCATCGCTAATCAAGTTGGTTTGGCAGAAGGAGGATTTGACAGCGATGTCAATACCGTGGATATTTATAGTCGAGATGGGCAAACCCACTTTCCGTGTCAACCTAAAACAACATTGGCATATCAGTTAATAAAATGGATTGGCGATTACTATGGTGCACAGAAAATATGAGGGGATTATAAACTGTATCAGTTACTATATCAAATTAATGAAGGAGTAATTTCACCATGCAGCGAGTAATGTGTAAGAGTAAAATACATAGAGCAGTCATCACGCAAGCCAATTTAGACTATATGGGTTCAATAACGTTAGATGAAATTTTGATGCGCGAGTCGGATATTGAACCATATGAACAAGTCCATGTTGTCAATGTAACCAATGGCAATAGATTTATTACTTATGCCATTGCCGGAGCTAAGGATAGTGGTATAGTTTGCGTTAATGGTGCCGCCGCAAGACTGGTTGCGCCTAAAGATATTATTATCATTATCTCTTATGCGCAATATACTCAGAGTGAAATGCTAAACTTTAAACCTAAAGTTGTATTTGTAGATATGCATAACAGAATATTGGAGGTAAGCAATATAGAGACTGGGTTTATGGTATATGATGAGGTCAATTAATCCACTGTGATGATATATTAAAATAGACCGATAAGAATGAATTTATATTAAAGATTAAGAGGTTTAGCATGAATAAAGTTCCGCACTATCTTCTGATTGGAAATGGCCGGGTATCAAAACATTTCCAGCATTATTTCCAACATTTAGGTATCCTTTATTCAGTTTGGTCTAGAGCTGATCATAATGTGCAGTCTATGAATGAGGTTGTGCGCAATACAAGCCATGTTCTGCTCTTGATCTCAGATTCTGCTATTGACCCATTCATTGAAGAATATCCCATTGTACAAGAAAAGATTATGATCCATTTCTCAGGATCTTATCAATCAAAATTTGCAGTGAGCACACATCCATTGCAAACATTTAATCAGGGTTTATATTCAATTGAAGAATATAAGAAGGTACCCTTTATTCTTGATGAAACGGGCCCAGAATTTGATGCTCTATTTCCACAGTTACTGAATAAGCACTACACGATTCCCAGGGAACTCAGGCCTTACTATCATACGCTGTGTGTTATGGCCAATAACTTTTCATGCCTACTGTGGCAAAAGCTATTTTCAGAATTCGAGGTTAAATTTAAAATTCCTGAAGAAGCTATCTTTCAGATATTGGAAAAAAGTTTTTCAAATCTACAAACAAATTGGAGAACAGCATTGACGGGGCCCATTGCAAGAAAAGATAGAAAAGCGTTAATTTCAAATCTTAAGTCACTAGAAAATGATCCATATCAAGAGATATTTAAAGCTTTTATTGGTTTACTGGATACTTAGGGGGTATAATGGAAGTTATTAGAACAGTTGAATCCTGGAAAAAAATGAGATCTTCATTTCCTGCTTCAAAGTCAATTGGATATGTTGCCACCATGGGTAATTTACACTCTGGGCATGAATCTCTGTTTCTTCGATCTAAACGAGAAAATGAAATCAGCATCGCGAGCTTATTTATTAACCCAACTCAGTTTAATGAGAGAATAGATTATGAGAAGTACCCTAGAACTGAAGAAGATGATTTTGAGATACTTAAACGCGCTAAAGTTGATTATGTGTTAATACCGTTAAGAGAGGAGATATATCATGATGAGTACTCTTTTAAAGTTCACACAACGCATCCTGTTAGTCAAGTGATGGAAGGGGTCTTTAGGCCAGGACATTTTGACGGTATGCTCACGGTTGTTCTTAAACTTTTAATGTTGGTTAGGCCTAAAAATGCTTATTTTGGTGAGAAAGACTATCAACAACTTCTTTTGATCCGCGAAATGGCGCAGGCTTATTTTTTAGATGTTAACATCATTGGATGTGAAACAATACGCGAACAATCAGGGCTAGCACTTAGTTCACGAAATAATTTATTAACGAAAGATGCGAAACTATCGGCAGAAAAGGTCAACAAAGCGCTAAGATCCAGAACATCTTTGAATGAAATAAAGGACAGTTTGGTGCGCTGTGGATTTGAAGTAGAGTATGTTGAGAGATTTATGGAACGTATTTTTGTTGCAGTAAAGATCGGAAATGTTAGATTGATCGACAATGTTGTTGATAAGAGCGAGCTATAAAGGATCAGCTGGAGCGAGTAGTTCCCTTTGGACTACAATAAACCCCACCACTCAAGGGTTCTACTACACCCGTAGTGCCCGGAAAGCTAAAGGGTAGTTGTTGTAAATGGCGTACGGCTAAATAAGCGAAGATCTGTGCTTCTAGCGCATCGGCGTTCCAGCCTATGTCGTTCGCGGTTTTAACCACTGCTTGTGGGCAATGTTGCGCTAAGCGTTTTTTAAATTCTTGCATAATAACGGGATTAT
>JAJXVU010000043.1 GCA_021781965.1 Pseudomonadota bacterium | reverse complement strand
CTCCCAGCGAAGGCCCACCAATTCGCTGCGCCTAAAGGCACCAAAAAATCCTATCTGTAATAAAGCGGCATTGCGGCAAGCTATTAAACTGGTTGAGGCTTTGAGATGCTGCATCATTGTAGTTAAAACTTCTAAGGTAAGCGGTGGCGCCTTGTCTTTAGGTTTGCCATGGATATTTTTGATGCCTGATAAGGTCTTGCGTATGGAGGGATGTGCAGTGGGATCCGCAAAACCTTGGTAAAGGTGCCAATTTCTTATCGCCGTTAGGCGCCGCTCTAGGGTACGTGGATTTAGGGTAGCGGCGTAGTGTTGTAAATAGTGCAGGATGTCATCTCAGTGCGCGGGGAGAGCGCTGCCTGCTTGCATAAAGTGGCGGACGTCGCTTTGATAGGCATGACGGGTGTTGTCGCTGGTGGCAGCGGCTATATAGTCGAAGGGCCGCGTGTGTATCGGCATGGTAGTGGACTCAATGGGAGCCACCTCATTACCTAAAACCAGAATATCGCTATTTTCTAGCTCAAAACCCATGCCGTGCTCCTTAAAACTAAAATCAGTGCTGATGACGTCATTTCGTACCCCATTATCAGAGTGTAACACAGTTATTTTATAACGACTACCGATAATGTTTCTTATCGGCGGTAGTTTTTTAGTCAAAAATATTTCTTGCAAAGCTAAAAATAACCATATAGTATGTACGATGTTGTACAGTACGATAAAGTAAGGAGTCTGATATAGGGGTTCTAGACATATGCCCCGAAAATGTTCCCATGGGTCAAACTTTAAACGAAAACGCCTTTTTTGCCTAATTTAAGGTCTATTTATAGCGTAAAACAAGCGCAAGTGTATATTGTATACGCAATTATTTCTTGCTAATTTGGCTTTTTGGTCAGCCATTTCTACAATTACGCTATTCACATCAATCTTGTTAATGGTTTCGCTAAATCCATATAGCTCATCAATATTGATGGGCTGCGAAGCAACGAGAGAAATACGAGAAATTTGAATGAAATAATCTCCAGTTTACAACAAGAATCTTTTGAAAAATGAGATCCTTATTAGAGTTTGTTATACCTTAGTATGACATAAAGAGAAAAACTTAACGCCTTTAGCAAATACCGGTAACGTCCCCCAGAATGCTTTCAGCTAGCTCCTCAGAACGAGAAAATGTTATCGTGGATAAAAATACATAAAATCAAGGGGAACATTAGTGATAACCAACATCTGCGCGAACTTTTCCACGAAACACCCAATAAGACCATGCGCTATACATAAGAATAATAGGCAATAAAAATAGAGTCCCAATAATTAAAAATGCTTGCGTGTCAGAGGAGGATGCGGCTTGCCATAATGTAAAATGATGAGGGACAATCATCGGAAAAAGACTGATTGCAATGCCTAAATAAGAGATCAAGAACAATCCGATTGCTCCAAGAAAAGGTGCGATTTCAGAATGGTTATTTAATGATCGCCATTCAAAAAGAGCAATAGCTATGGTAATGACCGAAATGATAGAAAGATAGGCTACATTAGGCCAGGAAAACCATCGATGAGCGATATCATTGTCCATCAGCGGAGTCCAGAAAGAAACCATCACAATTGCAATTAAAACAGCAATAAAGCACCAGCGTCCTTGTTGACGTGTAGTTTGTTGTAACTCTCCCTCTGTTTTGAGTATTAACCAACCTGCCCCAAGTAAGGCATATCCAAAAATAAGCGCAAAACCTGTAAACAAAGAAAATGGTGTAAAGCAATCAAAAGAGGTGCCAATAAATTTACGTCCTTCAACAGCAAATCCTTGAATGAAGGCTCCCAAAATAACTCCTTGTGCAAAAGTTGCAATAAACGATCCAATACAAAAAGCGTGATCCCAAAATGTCGCATGCTCCGTATCTCTGTAAGTAAACTCGAAAGCAACTCCTCTAAAGATGAGCGCTAATAGCATGATTAGAATGGGAAAATACAGCGCAGGAATCAAGATAGCGAAAGCAAGCGGAAATGCTGCAAGTAACCCAATACTACCTAATACCAGCCAAGTTTCATTTCCATCCCAAACCGGCGCGATTGAATTCATAATTAGTGTGCGATTTTTACGGTTTTTAGCAAATCCATAAAGTATTCCTACACCAAGGTCAAATCCGTCTAGAAGCACATAGAAAAAAACAGCAGTTCCAAGAATAACTGTCCATAATGGCACAAAATCAATGATCATGTTTGTACTCCGGTGGCGTAATAACAGGGCTACTCGGCTGTCCGCCTTCGATAGGTTCGATTGCTTCGGCTTTGATAGGGCCTTTGCGAACGATTTTTGTCATTAAAATGAATCCAACTGGAAAAATAATAAGATATACCAACATGTAACCTGCAAAAGAGAATAGTACATCGCGGCCAGCCAACGAGGGGGTAAAGGAATGCGCTGTACGCAACAATCCGTAAACTGTCCAAGGTTGACGCCCTACTTCAGTGGTTACCCAACCTGCAAGCACGGCAAGAAATCCTATCGGTGCCGCACACTGGCATAAGCGTAAAAACCACTTTGTATCCAGGTGACGACGAAATCGTAGCCATAAACTTAGGACGATGATGCCCAACATAATAAACCCTAAGCTTGCCATGATGCGAAAAGCAAAAAATGATATAGCGACGGGAGCACGTTGATCGGCAGGCCATTGTTTTAAACCTGGAACTTCGGCATTGATATCATGTGTGAGGATTAAGCTACCAAGCAAAGGAACTTTAATGACATAATGATTTGTTTCATTTTTTTCATCTGGTATAGCAAACAAAATAAGTGGTGCGCGCTTTTCTGGATTCCAATGTGCTTCAATGGCGGCAAGTTTGGCCGGTTGGTATTTAAACGTATTTAACCCATGCAAATCACCTAGAAAAATTTGGAGTGGCACAAGTAGAGTCAACAACCAGAGCGTCATTGAAAGCATGATTTTACTTTCTTTGACGAAGGTATTTCGACGGATAAAATAAGCAGCAACAGCGATAACCACAAAGCCTGTTGTGATATAAAATGCAACAACATTATGCCCGAACCGATAGGGAAAGGAAGGGTTGAATATAATATCTGACCAATTGGTTGGAAAGAAGAGACCATCTACGATCTTGAATCCGGCGGGTGTTTGCATCCAGCTGTTTGCAGATAAAATCCAGAATGTAGAAAGTAAAGTTCCTAAAGCTACCATAGATGCTGATAAAAAATGCGCCCAACGTGGAACAAGATTTCTACCAAATAAAAGGACACCTAGGAATGAGGCTTCTAGAAAGAAGGCCGTTAATCCCTCATAAGCAAAAAGAGGCGAAAGGACATTGGCAGTTGCATCAGCGTAACGACTCCAATTTGTACCAAACTGAAATGGCATGACGATGCCTGAAACAACACCCATTCCAAATGAAACCGCAAAAATTTTTGTCCAAAATACTGAAATGCGGAAATACATTTCATTTTTGGTGAAAAAATGAACACCTTCTAATACAGCGATAAAGGAAGCAAGACCTACAGTAAAGGCAGGCAAGAGAATATGAAAGGCAATAACCCATGCAAACTGTAAACGTGATAAAAGCAGTGGGTCTAGATGCATATTTTTTTACCTAAATTTGTTGCTAAAACTAGTTCGTTGCGATGTAACATGTAGATAAAATATATGTTATAATAGGTCAGTTATATTGTCAAGAGATATTAAGAATGCAACTAACATTTTATACAGATTACGCTCTTCGCGTTCTACTTTATTTAAGTCGAATGCCAAACGAACTCTCTACAATTACGGAAGTTTCAGAATTTTATAAAATTTCTAAGAATCATTTGGTAAAAGTGGTTCATAGTCTCGCACAATTAGGATTTATTATAAGCATTCAAGGCAAAGGCGGCGGTATTAGATTAGCAAAATCTCCCAGTGAAATTTCTATTGGAGAAGTAGTTCGAAAGATGGAACCTAACTTCTGTTTGGTTGAATGTTTTAATCTGCAGACAAACCATTGTGTTATTACACATGTATGTCGCTTAAAAGGGATATTGAGCCAGGGAATTGAAGCTTTTTTCAAAGTGCTTGACAATTATACCTTAGCAGACGGAAGTAAAGTTTCGCTTGTGGAACAGATCACTACTCACTTAGCCGAGAAAAGGTATGAATCAACTTACCACTGAACATATTAAAAATTTGGTCGTGCATTTTTATCAAAAAATCCAACGTGATGAGGTTTTAGGACCTATTTTCAGCGACATTGCAAAAGTAGATTGGGATCACCATATTCCTTTGATTTGTCAATTCTGGAATAGCATTATGCTGAAAACGAATGAATACCATGGTAATGCTTATAGAAAGCACGTTATTTTAGGAACAAAGATTAAATTGACAGAAGCGCATTTTGATCGCTGGTTAGCCATTTTTTATGAAGAAGCATTTAAATATTTACCTGTCCAAGCAGCTCAACTCATAAAAGACAAAGCCAATATGATCGCAAGCTCTTTAAAAATAGGCGCTATTTCCAAAGAACTTGAATAAAAATCACTATCAATTGGCGCTGCCATCGCTATATAATGCTTCTAATCGGCATTTTTGACAAATAAAGGAATATATAATATGTTGAATCAATCACAAAATACTCATGCTGTAAATATGGATTCAGATCCAGTTTCAAATATTCTCAAATGGATTTTATTAATAGTAGCAATCATCTGTTTTGCGGTTGTTGCTTGGGGTACATATAAAACCTACCAATTAGCACCACCACTACCTCAATATTTTATAACCTCTTCTGGACAAGTCATTATGGCCTAGTGTTACGGTCGGTGCCATGAGGGGCCACAGGATTAATTTTTGTGCAATATTTTGAAAAATAGGCCATTTTTCGGCCACCTAAAATAGGTGTGGTTATCACGGTAATCACCACTATTAGACTCGATTTTAACTCTCTTTCGGTAATGTTTAAACCGGAAATTTTTTAATAATCACATCATATTCACTTTGAGCATCATGAATTGATAATTTAGAGTAAACTTCAAGCGATTTCCGACTTTCATGTCCAGAATATGGCTGTATCAATGCATCGTCAATTCCTTGTTTTTTTAGCCACGTAAATAAAAAATGTCGCAATCTGTGTGGCGATATGGAATGTTCCATACCGGCTTCTTTTGAATATTGCGCTAAAATTTTACGAATTCCACGGTCTGTATAGGGCTTTTTCCAAGACGATTCAAATAAATATTGACCACCTTTGTCTTGCGTATGATGTGCATGAATGGCTAATACTTCCTTAAAGCCATCTGGGAACGGAACTATCCGGTCTTTTTTACCCTTACCTTGTGTGATCCTAATTTGGCACCGATCTAAATCAAGGTCGCTTAGCTTGATATGAATAAGCTCGCTGACTCGAACACCTGTATAGAGCAAGGTTTTAATGAGGATCATGTGTTTCATGTTCCTACCCTTCCATACAGCCTCATAGTACTTATGGATCTCTTCTTCGGTAGGAACATAGGGCAACTTGCCACTTACGTGTAGCACCTCTATATTTAGCTCCGCTCGAAGGTATCGAAAGAGCTGTTTCATATAGTCATAGTCGGGCTGCTCTTTTCTAAGCAGTTTCGCCAACTCTTTTGCTTTCTGCTTGACCGGTGTTCGTTCGACTGAAGACATATGTTTTATCCTGTGCATGGTAGGTTTCAATGGCAATACGCTCTTCTAAATTTAAGACGAGCAACCCATAGGGATTAATGTGTGTAAATATTAATGGTGAGAGCGCTCGCTTATCTTCGGCGGTTAACCTGTCTTTCCATTCAGGCTCCGACAAGATTTGCTGGATCATCAAGGTATTGATATACACCATGCAAACTTGTAGTAAGTGAAGGCAAACAACAGACAACTCTTGTTCTTCTGGCTGATGATGACTTAATGCGCTTAATTTACCGTAAAAAATAAAGCTAACGACACTATTAACACGCTCAACCACATTAAGCGCTTCATTAATTTCTATACGTAGGGACTCTTCCTGTAAATATCGGCATATAAAAATAGTTTTCACGGCGCGCCCGATTTCAATTAATGCTTGATAGGTTGGATTTTTTTCATTGTCTTTGCCAAATTGGCGCACTATCACTTCTGGTTCAGTAGCACCTGTTCGTAGGGCCGCCGTATAGCGAACAATCTCATGATACTGCCTTCTGATGACCTCTTCATTTAGTGATTCACCCAAGATCTCTATTAAGTTGCCGTACTTTTCTTTAGGATCAGATGAAAAACAGTACAGCTTTTCTTTGTGAATGCCCTTTATTCTTGGCAACAAATCTAAATGAAGTAATCGGCTAAAAGCAAAGCCAAGTAAGCTTTGGCCGTGTGTATCCATATAACATTGCTTCATATCCATATTGGTACCATGCCATAAGAACCCCACTAACATAGATGCAACCTCTGATGAGGTACAATTCTTTAATTGCCCATAGATGCAGGCTGCTTTTTTATCAGTATGCCAGTAAATCATGACACCATCTTTTTTATATCTCGGGTGAAAATTGCTCATAAAATTATGATCCCATGCCTGCATATGGGTAGAGTCGCAGGCACAGCCTGTAGTAGGCGTGCCCCAGACATCAGGATCACGCACAAGAAGGAGCGCATTTATAACTTCGACTATGGCTTCTCTGACATTGGCAGAATGTATAAATTTTCTCTTGACATAGCGTAAATCAGAATAAATAGAGTCATCGTTTGAGGCATCCACACACTTTTTTATGCCAATATTAGTGCCAATGGCGTACAGTGCGAGCAAGACTCTTTTTGTATAAGTTTCGGCATCAAGAATAATACGATTTCCACTACTTTGAAAATGTTTTGTGAATCTGGTGCGTAAAGATGCTTCCTTAAAGATATCAATTAAACCAACGCCAAACCATCTCTTGGTTATTTCTTGTTTTAGGGCAATGATATTATCTGGTTCTTTTTGAGCTTCAAATGGTGTTATTCGTATTTTCCCCGATACTATTTTCACCTTGTTATTTTTTAAAATGCTGTCATTAAGTGCGTTAAGAGCGCTTGATAATTCTTGTTTGAGCGCTGAAATAAAGTCTTCCACATTCTTATGTAAGCCCAGCAGATCGAAGTAATGATCTTCATTTTTGCTGAAATCTTTCACCTCATCTTCCTTTGGATTTTGGTAACGATAAGACCTATCCACCCAAATTTCTTTGCAATACAGCTTAGCACGCAGAGTCTCAAATACGGCAACTTCATAGTTCATTTTGTTAATTTTAGAGGCTTTTACCACTCCTTTTTCATCTACTAGATTATCTTCGGTTTCACTATCAACCTTGACCTTGCTTGCTTCTTGAATCTCCTCTTCTTTTTCAGAGAGTTCCGTTGTTTCTACTACCATGGGCAGCCAGTTTCCAGGAATAACGCCCTTGATAGGTATAATGCTTCCCGCTGGGTAGTACTTGCCCTCTAATCCCTGATTCTTCTTGATAAAATCAATAGCACGGATCAGTGCCTTACCTCCCTCGGTAGAGCTATTAAAGATAAGTGTATTTAGCAGTGCCATACGAGATTTGCGGTGTGAGGATGAATATAAAAGACGCATATGCCCTTGTACTTGCTGTTGGTACCACCGTCCGCGTTTATCGGATTTAAGCTCCTCAATAAGGTTTATAAGCATTTCTTGCGGTACCTGTGGATAAATAACATCTTCAATAATACCCTTTGGATGGGCAACAGCAGCATTGGCCAAATTCATTAAAATATCAAACTTTCCATTGCTCTTTGCAACCTGCTTAACAATCTCTTTTTTTACAAAACTCTCAGATCTGGCATGCATATTCAAAATAAGTTTTATAAGCAGATCTATCATATTATCCGTCATTATTTGTGTGCGCATGTAGCAAAACATGGCTAATGTCGCATATTTTATAATTGGTTCACGTGATTTAATATTGCCCGGTGGATCGGCCATTATGCGATGGTAATACTTTTTAATAAGTTTTCTCGGTAGTGCGGCTAGAATATCCAGAGGCAACTTAAGGTCATACAGCTTTTTTAATTTAAATACCTCATTGGCTGCTATCTGTAAAGATGAGCCAATACCATCTCTTTTTAAGTGCCGCAATAGTATTTCTGTGGTATTTGTGATTTCTTCATCGTCATCAACATCGCTATCATCCAACAACAGGGCCTCAAAAGTATTTTTTGTATCTTCCGATAGATGGCTAAAAATACGGTGAAATAAATCTTTCTCAAAAGCCTGGCGGGCACTATTAATATAGCGATCAATCTTTTTCGGCGAAAAAGGCTCCAATTTTCGCTCCTTAAAAAAGAGCATGGATCTCTCCCTGCACTGCGGCAAGGTTTGTGCATTGGGCAAAACATTGCTGATTAACCAAGCGATAAATATTTTGGAATCTTTTACGGCAGCCACCTTATACCCATAAAAATTTCTTATCTCTTGCCGAAATCGCTTAACAGTTCTGCTATTCCAATCAAAATCATGTAATATGTCTTGATTAAGCGCTAGCTGAGATGCTATTGTTAAACATAATGGGTCAGAGACGATCTTAAGATCATGGGGAAAATCGCCATTTCTCTGGAAGCTTTTTAATAAAATGGCAAATGCCAGCCTATTGATTTTATTTCGCCTTGCGTTAACGAGCAGCAGCTCTTCGCTATCCAGCGAAAACTCGGGGTTTGTCGTTGTATTCAAGTTATTTTAAAGTTCCTATAATGGTCGGTGTCGGTATATATCAAGCACTTTATACCACTAAAACCCTCTTTGTAAAGGGATATTTAGCATATTTTAGATGAATTGCGTGTTATTTTTCGAAAGTAGGAACTTTTTATGCCCTGTAAAGGTGCAGTGTTAAGGCCTACCCCACCATGCAGAGGAAAATTGAGCTGATCAAAAATTTTGATCTGTTCAAAAAAGATTTTCTACCCGCAGCAAAGGATTTATATCATATCTGTACAAAAAGCGATCCTGTGGCCCCTCATGGCACCGACCGTAACACTAGGCCAAATACGCTTCTCAAAAACGGCCGTTTTTGAGAAAGAAAGGCCCAAGCCAAAATAAAGGCCCTTTTAGGTTTAAAAACATTCTCAAAAACC
>JAJXVU010000042.1 GCA_021781965.1 Pseudomonadota bacterium | reverse complement strand
ATCAAGGCTAAATGGAATCAGCCGATGCATAATTGGGCGCTAGTGATTTCACAGCTTGATATTTACTTCGAAGGAAGATTAAAAATCGAGCTTTGATTGGGCTGACACAGTTGAGTGAACCTTCTCACCGTATGGGATGATACAAGCTATTGGCGGAATCAATTCTTCTTCAATTTGGCTTTTTCATTAATTCAGAAAGAACGAAATATGAAGGCATCAGCTTATACAATTAATATTGTTAGGCATTTACTGTCCATGGGTATAGGTGCATTGTCTGGGTATGCCCCTGCAATTGATGATAGCGCTGGCCCAGTTAAACAGTTACAAGAAATGTACTCTTCCATCTATAATTTACCGTATGCACCCAGCATCATGCAACCCTATTCATTCTCCTTAGAATCAGACCGATCAATCTATTTTTCTTTTGCTTTTCCGAGTATTATGGATTTCTCTGGGAAATCAAGAGAAGATTCTAGTAAATTGGATGATTTATTGACTACACATTCTTATCTAAAAAAATATTTATCTGGGCTTGAAAACAATAATCTGCATATAGAACAGACTCCATACGCACGGTTAACAAAGCAAGTTCAATTTGATTTCTATCATACTGATTTTAGTCGCTTTACAAGTCTGAAGGATCCAGTAAAAATAGCCATAGAGGATAAATACTTTAATATTCCCGAGGATAAGATTGATTTATTTCCATCTAAAAGCGCTTTTTTGAGAGGCTGTGTGCGTATTTCGAGAAATACTAAACCCATAATACATGAATAATCCTTTCGCGCCCAGTTAAAGTGATGTATGTAATATGTTTTGTTTTAGTTATACCTATAGCCTTAGCATAATAGTTTATCTCCTCTGTAGACGCAATATATCCACACAGAATACCATATTCTGTTTTTGCTTTATACAATTTCTGTTCATATACATTAACATTTTTGGGAGTTATAAGATGAGAAATGTTTTCTAAGATCACAATGCCGCCAGGCTTACAAAAAGTTGTAATATGTTTTAGTATCTCCACTTGCTTATCTTTCGGCCATTCAGATAGCATTGACCACATACACAAAGCAACATTGGCTATTTTTGTTTCTTTGAAATCTTCAACTGAACAATTAAAAAGCTTTGCACGCCCAGAGAATTTTTTATAAAGGCTACAATAAAAATTTTTACTCCTTTCTATAGCCATTAATTTTCCAGAATAGCCTCTGTCCAAGAGATGCTTAATAACTCTTCCATAGCCAGCTCCCACATCAATTATTGAAGCGGCATTTCTTAAGTAATTATTATAGATCACATCTACATCACAACCATTTTCAAAACCACCGGTAATGGTATATTTGTCAAATATTTCAATTGGGATATTTTCATAATACTGTTTATTATCCTCGTTTGACCAGGTTTCTTTTGTATTTTCTTTTTTTGTTATTTTCATTTTCAATTTCTTATTTTTTTCAGATCAACTAACAAATGACACGAGCGGTCACATATTACATTTTATTTTGTCTTCCTGTATATTACCATAGGTTATACTGAAAAACGCATTCAACCATAAATAGGAGATCGTATCATGAAATCATTTCCAGTTTAGTCCGGTGTAGTCACCCGCTATATTACCATAGGTGGTATTGAAAAACGCATTCAACAATAAATTAGGAGATCGCATCATGAAATCAATTCCTGTTTAGTCCAGTGTAATCACCCGCTAACTTATTGGATTCCTGGCTAGCCAGGAATCCAATTATTAAGAATCATTTCTATATTACTATAGGTGGTATTGAAAAACGTATTCAACAATAAATTAGGAGATCGCATCATGAAATCAATTCCTGTTTAGTCCAGTGTAATCACCCGCTAACTTATCTGTATCGTTCTACCATTAAACTCTTATTCTTAATGGTAGCTTTGGGGTAGTGCGTGATAGCCTAGCGGGCTACGATTTAAGCAACAAATGCAACGGCCTAAAATAATCCAATACCTCTGGATTGTGGATAAAAGATAGATTATAAGGATGTTCGGCATAATGGCGGCGAAAGCAGTGGCTCACGGGGAAACCATCGATGAGCTGCGCCAAACGGCCCCAGAGCAGCAATTCGGTCTCGGGCGCCTTTTCTGCGATTAAGGTCAAGAGTTTGGCCATAAAGGGTTGCCAGGCCTTAGTATCGACTTGTACGGGTTTTTCTGATAATACTAAGGAAGCATTGAGCAATAAAAATCCATGTTGGATTAAACGAGTAAATAGCTCGGGCAAAGTTTGTATAAAACTTGACTTATCCAGCGCAGCAATCGCGGGCTGGGATAAATCATCTGCAGTTAATACCCCTTCGGCCAGTAACAACATTTTTAAGATGTTGCGCAATGAAGTGGCTCGATTGATAGCTTTAGAAAGCCCAGACTCACTCCATAAACTACCCACACTGGCGTCGTAAAAGGCATAGCCATTGGCGGAAATGGCGCGAGGATAGGGCGATTCGCCAAATAAAATAACTTTTAACTGGGCTAATGGCAGTGAAAAAGCATTAAACACCGCTTGCGGCCCCGGCAGCCAGTTTGGATTTTTCAGCAAGCTGTGCTTATAATCGGTAGAGACCTCCGCCAAGGCGCTTTGTACTAACGGAAGCCAGCTGGGGTCTATAGCTGAGGTGTTAAATGTCATTTTTTGTACTCTACCTGAGGGGGTATTCATGGATCACGCATTGCTTGAAATTTTAGTGTGTCCGATTTGTAAAGGTAAACTAGTTTACCATAAAACGGCTAAAGAATTGGTTTGCAAAGCCGATAGACTCGCCTATCCTATACGCGACGATATTCCCGTCATGTTGAGCGATGAAGCGCGTAAGCTAAGCTTAGAAGAATACGATAAACTCTAAATACTTAACTCGCCGCGCAGACTACGTTCATATTGCTGCCGTATCCAAATAGGATCATCGGAGATGCTGCATAAGAATTGTAATTTGACCGTGGCTGCTTCTGGGGTCATGTCTTGCGCTGAGACAACACCTATTTCTTGCAAAGCTTGGCCGGTGGCATAACTAGCCATATTGACATGGCCTTTCAAGCATTGCGAACAATTGGCGACGATAACGCCGCGAGCAATGGCTTGTTCCAATATTGAAAATAGCTTATTGTCTATTGTGGGAACATTACCGCTACCATATGTGTGCAATAATAATGCGCGTAGAGGATGGTGCAACAACGTGTCCAAAAAATCTAAGGTATAACCAGGAAAAAAGCGGAAATGAGCTAGAGTGATTGGAATATATTTATGTAAGCTGAGTGCTTTTGTATCAGTAGAGCAAAAAAGCTCGGTGTGTGCTAATAATTCGCTACCCACTTCGGCTAAAGGGGGGTAATTGGGTGACAAAAAAGCATTATATCCTACGGCATCGATTTTGTGAGCGCGATTACCTCGTAGCAGATAATGATTAAATAAAATAGTAACTTCAGGAAAGCAATAACGACTCGCGAGCAACAAGGCTGAAATCAAATTTTCTCGGGCATCGGAATGGGCCTCGGTCAGAGCCACTTGCGCACCGGTTAAGATCACGGGTTTATTTAGACCATCCAGCATAAATGACAAGGCACAAGCGGTATAAGCCATGGTATCCGTACCATGCAAGACGATAAAACCATCGTAATCTGCATACGCTTTGAGGATGTCTTTGGCTAAGATATTCCATTGGTGCAAGGTCGTATTGGAAGAATCGATCAGCGGGGTGTATTCGACTATATCGTAACTTGGCATATCTTCATGGCTAAAAGCCCGGTCTTCGGCCATGAGTTTGGATAATAGGCCAGCGGTGGGTTGGTAGCCGGTGGCGGTTTTTGCCATGCCTATGGTACCGCCCGTGTATAAGATTAATAATGTCTTTTTCATAATCATCCTCGCAACCTTTTGTTGTTTCTTACAGTATATGTCATAATGGATAAAATCTGCAGTAGTTGGAGGCAAAATGAGTCTTTTTAGTATATCAGCCGCGGTATTAACCTTTGCCGTTGCCGTGGCTTATATCAATTATCGCACTATTCGTCTGCCTGCGGTTATTGCCATCATGGCCGCCTCTTTAGCTGTATCTTTAATGTTGATTATTGCGGGTAAATTTGGCCTGGTGCAGTCTAAAAATGCTTTATCGCTGGTTTTGGTTAAGGTTGATTTTCATGAGTTACTGATCAATGGCATGTTAAGCTTCTTATTATTCGCGGGTGCTTTAAATATAGATATCAGCCATTTGCAGGCACGTAAATGGGAAATCAGCTTGTTGGCATCATTAGGCACGGTGGTGTCTACGGTATTGGTGGCTATTTTAGTATATTACTTAGTACCCTTGTTCGGCTTTCACTTAGCCTTTATTTATTGTTTGTTATTTGGCGCTTTGATTTCTCCTACCGATCCTATTGCAGTATTAGCTTTATTTAAATCTTTAAATGCACCACGACAGATGAGTGTGCTCTTAGAAGGGGAATCTTTGTTTAATGATGGCGTGGGCATTGTTATATTCTTATCGCTGTATCAATTGGCTTTTAGTGGCGAAGCGCTAACCTTTACCAGTGTGAGTATCTTGTTTTTACAGCAAGCGGTAGGTGGCATGGTTTATGGCGCTGGTTTAGGATTTTTAACCTATTTTCTATTAAGGCCTATAGACGATCACAAGATTGAAGTCTTAGTCACCTTGGCTATAGTCAGCGGGGGATATGCTTTTGCGGAATGGCTACATGTCTCTGGGCCTTTGGCAATGGTGGTGGCCGGGCTTTTCGTTGGCAATCAAGGTCGTTATTTTTATATGTCTAAGAAGACGCGCGAGAGCTTGGATACATTTTGGGAAGTCATCGACGAGGTCTTAAATGCGGTTTTGTTTTTATTGATAGGTTTAGAGTTATTGATATTAGATGTACATCTGGGAGGCTTGTTGTTGGGGCTCGCGGTTATTCCGTTGGTATTAGTCGTACGCTGGTTGTGTGTGGCTACGCCTATGGCTTTTTTTAAAAGGCGACGAGAATATTCTCCTTATCTCATTTCTATTTTAACTTGGGGTGGATTACGCGGCGGCTTGGCAGTGGCCTTAGCCTTGGCTTTGCCTGCTATGGCGGAGCGCGAAGTAATCCTCACCATGACTTATGCAGTGGTGGTTTTTTCTATATTGGTTCAAGGCTTGACAATGAAGCCATTATTGCGTAAAAGCTTAGCAATGAAGCAATCTCAGGTAGAAAAGGAGCAGGTATGATTAAAATTAAGACAAATTATGGCGATATAGAATTACGCCTACATGAGGATAAAACCCCCATTACCGTAGCTAATTTTATAGACTATGTTAAAGCAGGTTTTTACAATGGTACTATTTTTCATAGGGTTATCCCGCGTTTTATGATCCAAGGCGGCGGTTTTGACGAAGCATTTCAGCAAAAAAAGACGCGTACAGTCATTGAAAACGAAGCTAATAAAGGGGCTAAAAATACACGTGGTACGATTGCTATGGCACGTACAGCCGACCCACATTCAGCCACCGCACAATTTTTTATTAACGTTGCCGATAATGCTTTCTTAGATTTCAAAGCGCCTAGCCGCGATGGTTGGGGATATTGTGTGTTTGGTGAAGTGGTTGAGGGTATGGATGTTATCGATAAAATTCAACAAGTCGCGACGCATTCTCGTGCAGGCCATCAAGACGTGCCACAACACGATGTGATTATTGAAACCATTGAAGTACAAGACGATGCCCTCTAAACAAGTTAGTAAATACTCACCCATTTGCTCGTACCGTAAAGTCCCAGATAAGTGCGCAGGCTTGTCCGGTGTTAGAGTTGAAAAATCGGAGTTTATATGGGCATAAATAAGCATTTTTCAGCGAAAAATTACGGGCAAGATACGCCCAATATGGGCTTTTCTTCAAAAAAGGCACGAACTGCCCAACCTTTAGTTGCGGTGGTGATGGGATCTAAGTCCGATTGGACCTGTATGCAGCATGCCAGCGAAACATTAAACGCTTTGTCCATTCCGCATGAAGTGACCATAGTCTCAGCACATCGCACCCCAGATCGTTTATTTGATTACTCTGCTACCGCCAGCGCTCGTGGTTTAAAGATCATTATTGCGGGTGCGGGTGGAGCGGCACATTTACCGGGCATGTTAGCCGCAAAAACGATTGTACCCATATTAGGGGTGCCTATAGACGCGACTTCCTTGCAGGGTTTGGATGCTTTATTTTCTATAGTGCAAATGCCTGGCGGTGTGCCCGTGGCTACTTTTGCCGTGGGTCGTCCTGGGGCCATCAATGCAGCTTTATTTGCAGCAGAAATATTGGCTTTGAATGATGCTGCACTACACAAAGTATTAACACACTATAGGTTACAGCAAACGGAGCAAGTATTGGCCCATCTTGATCCTAGAGACAGCAATACATGACTAAAACGGTAGGTATTTTAGGTGCAGGGCAATTAGCGAGAATGCTTGCTCTGGCTGCGCATGAGATGGGGGTGAAAACCATTTGCTATGATGCTCATGACACAAGTTCCGCCGCAGCAGCCACGCAAACGGTGCAAGGCAGTTTTGAGGATCAAGAATGCTTATTAGCCTGGGCCCGTAACTGCGATGTCATCACCTATGAAACTGAAAATATCCCCTTAGCCGCAACCGATATTTTGGCAGGTCAAGGCTTAGAGGTGTATCCATCGCGACGCGCATTGGCGATGATGCAAAATCGCAACTTAGAAAAGACATTTTGTAGGCAATTGGGAATACAAACAGCCGAGTTTGCAATCGTTCATAACGAAGCGGAATTACAAGATGCTGTCTCGTTACTGGGTTATCCTTGTGTGTTAAAAACAACGACTTTAGGCTACGATGGCAAAGGGCAGTATCGTTTAAATGACGATAGCGACCTATCCAGCTTGTCACTATCTTGGGATAGGGAATATATAGTAGAGCAATGGCTACAGCACGACGGCGAATGTTCAATATTAAGCGTGCGCGACCATGACGGCAAAATAAAACATTATCCATTAACCTATAATCAACACCAACACGGTATGCTGGCGTATTCACGAGCACCTTATCCTGATCGCGCGATGCAGAAAAAAGCGAATGACATAGCCGAGCGTATTTTGGAACATTTCACCTATGTAGGGGTATTGGCGATTGAATTTTTTATGGTAGGGGATAATTTGCTTATCAACGAAATGGCTCCGCGGGTGCATAATTCATTTCATTGGACCATAGAAGGTGCCACCACCAGCCAATTTGCCAATCATCTGCGTGCACTATTGCATTGGCCTTTGGGCACTACTGAGGCCATTGCGACGAGCCATCTTTACAATTGCATAGGGCAAATGCCCGTTTGTGAGCGTATTTTATCGTATTCCGGAGCCTATTATCATGATTATGGTAAAATGGTGCGCCCCGGACGAAAATTAGGACATGTGACCTGGTGTGATTTTAATCATCCCGGGGATACCGAAATAGCCACAGCACTGTGGTCAGAGATCAATAATATTTACAATTAGGAAATATAATCATGAGTTTTAATGCGAGTAATTCTTTTATAGTACGTCTTAAATTAAGACACGACGCAGCCTTATTGTCACAAGTGATGACGGTGATTGCTGCAAACGACGCCTCCATAGGAGCGATGGATATCATTCGTTTTGAAGACGGAAAAAGTATCCGCGATTTAACCTTGTACGCACAAGATGCTGATCATATGGATAGTATCGTTGCTGCCTTAAATGCGATACCTGAAGTAAATGTGGTACATTATTCGGATCGTACCTTCTTGATGCATATAGGCGGCAAGATCTGTGTTAAGAGCAAAGTGCCTATTAAAAACCGCGATGATTTGTCTATGGCTTATACCCCAGGTGTTGCGCGAGTGTGCATGGCGATACATGAGGATTCCAAACGCGCCTACAATCTAACCATTAAACGCAATATGGTGGCTGTTGTAACCGATGGTACGGCGGTATTGGGTTTAGGCGATATAGGTCCCTTGGGTGCTTTGCCAGTGATGGAAGGCAAAGCGATGTTGTTTAAAGATTTTGCCGACGTTGATGCATTTCCTATTTGTTTAGATACCAAAGACGTAGAAGAAATTATTGCTACCGTAAAGCGTATTGCACCCGTATTTGGTGGAATTAATCTAGAAGACATTTCGTCACCGCGTTGTTTTGAAATAGAAACGCGTTTGAAACAAGAACTGGATATTCCCGTATTTCATGACGATCAACACGGTACTGCCATAGTCTTTACCGCTGGCCTTATCAACGCGCTAAAAATTGTTAAAAAACCCATTGCCGATTTAAAAGTCGTAGTGAGTGGTGTGGGCGCAGCAGGTGTAGCATGTACCAAAATGTTGTTGAATTTAGGAGTTAAAAATATCATCGGTTGTGATCGTAAGGGTGCCATTTGCAAGTCACGTCACGATTTAGATGCCGTTAAACAGAACTTTTTAGAGATGACTAACCCAAACGATGAAAGTGGTTCCATTGCCGAGGTATTGCGTGGCGCTGATGTGTTTGTGGGTTTGTCTGCCCCGAATTTATTAAGTGTAGACGATGTGCGCGCTATGGCTAAAGATCCCATCGTATTTGCCATGGCGAATCCTACGCCTGAAATCATGCCCGAAGTGGCACGCGATTATGTGGCCATTATGGCAACGGGCCGTAGCGATTACCCCAATCAAATCAATAATGTATTGGCTTTTCCAGGCATATTCCGCGGCGCTTTAGATGTACGCGCGCGTGACATTAATGAGGAAATGAAATTGGCGGCGGCACATGCCATCGCGAATGTGATTGAACCCGAAAACTTAACCCCCGATTACATTATTCCCAGTGTATTCGATACACGAGTTGTTATAGCGGTTGCTGAGGCGGTTAAAAAAGCTGCAATAGAAACCGGTGTAGCAGAAAAGCCAGGGAATTAAGTTCATTGGCATGGTAGGGGCGGTTCGTGAACCGCCCATCTACAAAATAACCTGTGAAACACACTACTAGGGCCTATTTCGCATCTTCTTCAAATGGAATGGGTATATTCCTACCTTTCAGCATTAACAGTAAGTCTATGGGCTGTAGCCAAAGCTGGAGCTGACTTTGGTTTGGCCTTCACATACTCCTGATAGACTCAGCAATCCCCTCATTTTCTAATATTATTTAAAAGTTTTTTTGTGAATATATGGTTGCCGAAATTAACACTGTTTCTATTAACGGCTAAAAAACTTGCATTATTTTAGAGTTTCGTGATAGTAAG
>JAJXVU010000041.1 GCA_021781965.1 Pseudomonadota bacterium | reverse complement strand
GTTAATTTCTTTAAGGCATCGGCTACATTTTCAGCACTATCAATTTTATTGGTATAACCAGATAGCAAGTTCTTTTCTGCAAATAAGCACGTTTTATCATCTTCAATGATCAAAAGTTCATGAGCAAATGGTGTTTTTTCTATAGATTCTCTTTTCCCATCTGACTTTAGGCTCTGTTCTTCTTCTTTACCAAGATTAAGTGATGATTTAAAATGCTCGTCAGTTTTTATACCTGGTTTTTTCATATCTGCTAAGAGCCCCTTAAAGGGGATATCAAGCTTAAAATAAGAGCCTTTATTCTCATGGCTGTCAACGTAAATATCTCCCTCTAATTCATCAATAAAAATTTTTACTACATAAAGACCTAATCCAGTACCCGGGTATTTATTTGTATTGGAAGCTACACCGCGGGTAAATTTTTCAAAAATTTTGTCTACTTTGTCTCTGGCGATACCTATGCCCATATCTTTTATCTCTATTGTTAAAACGCCTTTGCGTGTACCTTCATCTAAAGAGGCTGTAATATTTAATGTAATTTCTCCTTCATGAGAAAATTTTATAGAATTGCCCAATAGGTTGATTAGAATGCGGCTTAGCCTGAACTCATCACTGGCTATATGTGGCGGAACCGAAGAATCAATCGTAAGATGGGGTAAAATGAGCAGCCCCCCGAAAGTGCACGGCCAAAAAATATACAGCCATCTGTATTATTTTTTATACACTCTCCATTCCTCTCAGGTGTTCCACCAAGGATTCTATGTCGATCGGTGTCTCCTCATCAAACGACGACAGATCAAGCATCCCCTGAAAATGAATGTGCGTCCACGCAACTGGTGAAAAGCGTTTGATTAACTCACACATTTTCGGATTTCCCTCTTTTTTCATGCGTTCCAGTAAGCCGTTTAAGATGTACGCATTGTAGTAAATGATACAGTTACTCAACAACCTGGCACATTCATTATTTATTGCGATCTGGGTTTGATTTTTTCCACCTATATTTCGACCATTAACCCTTTCCAAGTGTCGGCGCAACTGATTATACGCTTCTCCTCGATTAAGTGCAGCTTGTATAGCTTGGCGTAGCCTAAGATCCTCTATACAATTTAACAAATGTTCCGTCATGAGTACAGCGTTCATTTCCCATAGAGCGCGCTTTGTGTTATTTTTAAATTTTGTAGCGCTTAATTTAGCAATAAGATGATTTTGGCTAACATCACCCATCAGTAAAGAAGCCATGATGTGTTTGATATTATCTTCCTCTTTTAAAATCAACTTTTCATTTACCGATCGCTCTGGTTTGATCAGATAATTTTTAAATTTATCTGGATCTCCCATGCAAACAATAGATTCTGTTTTTTTGCTAAAAGATCTATACCGCGGCGCAAAAATCCGCTCTATAAGATAGAGTAGCAAAAAATTAAGTTGATTACTACCTTCTGTGTCAGTTGAAAATATATCAGGTTGGATCTCGGACAGATTGTTGTATACCATATCAAACACAAAATGGCTTTCATGTTCATTTGGACTATGTATGCTTGTATTAACGGCAGCATGATTCACGATCAAAAAATAAGCCGAGACGCCTTTTTGTAACCCAAAATATTTAGGTGAATAGCGTGACAACAGTGTTTCAGACAGTGTTGTCAGTTTTATCCCATCTAAACTGGCATGAAGTTTATCAAAGTACAAGTTCCATTCTTTAAAAATAGGTAATTTTGCCAATTCATCATTCACTACATTATTTGCATCTCGTAACGTTTCAAGACGAATATAATTATTATCGGCTGTTTCAAGTGTTAATAATGATAACCCACTTAAGCCAGCCAGATCTTTTCTGGTCATGTTGGTGCCTCTAGCAAAAACATTGAGATAAGTTGCTATTTCATCTTGCCTTGATTTAGAATAGTGTGGCTTTATATGCGTGAAACAACGTGTAAACCTCGTTTTTTTACCGACAAATTGTGCTACTTTCAAGATATTTATGCGAGGCATTTTTTGATAGATTGGATTATTAACCTCTGTTTCTTTTTTTGTGTAGGGAATAGTCCAACTTTTTGTTCCATCTTTATGATTCTTTACTTTAATAAAATCCGCTTCTCCTTTTATAATAGCCGTATGGATGCGTTTAATGCTTGAATTTATTGGCCGTGCTTTTTCTTCTATAAATTCGCTAAAAGGCCGGTTGAGAAACGGGCGATTAAGTTTGGTCAAAATATCATTTTTTTGCTCATGCCAATTTGGCAAAAGTTGCGAAGTAAAATCGGCATAATGTAGACTTCCTTGAACAAAGAGTGAATAGTCCTGAATATGTGCTGCTAACTGTGTATAACACTGAAACTCGTAGCGCTCTTTATAGATGGTTTTCGACTCAATATCATAAATATGTTCTTTTTCTTTGCTACTGATGAATTGAAGTGGAAATTGATTAAATGGTATGGTAGACAATGATTTTCCCCCTAAAAATGCGTCTTTAAGAAATTGATGTGCTTTTCTTAGTGATTTATGTTGCGTTCCTCCAATAGGAATAACCTTAATCAATGTGCGAAGAGGCAATTTATATTTTTTTGATAATGTATCTATGGCTTGCCATTTAAGCTTAGCCAGAAAATTTTCAGTTTTTTTCTTATCTTCTAAAGAATCTGCAATACGATTAATTTCTTCTGCAGCTAAGATATTTTTATAAGTATCTTGTCTTATTTTCTCAAAAGACTGACGAGTGTCTATGTCTGGCGAAGTGTAATTTCTTAGCAATTTTGCTGTTTTTAGATCTTGTTCTGAGACTGATGATGCGCGGCTATGGGATATAAACTCTTCGTTAGCGCTTTGTTCGACTGCTTCTTTGTATTGCTCTAAACAGTAAATAAACATGGTCGTTAAATTGTATAGCATTCGTTGATAGCGTTCTTGAATAAAACAAAGCAACCATAAATAACGTTGATTTTTCTCTAATCTGGATAGCCCTCTGACGGTATAATGTTCAACCAGACTTGCGTAATAAATAATCGCTTTATTGGAAATATTTAACAGTGGCAATACCCGCTTTGCAATAACATGGATCGGTTGATATCGAATAAATTGATTGGATTCTTGTCGAATAGCTGTAAGCTTAAAATTTTTTGGTTCTCTTTTCAGCGCTGTAATGGCGTAAAATTTTTCATCTTCTTTAAGAAGTTGCTTGATTATTTTCCCCTCTCTTTTGGACAAATTCATATCTAAAATTTCCTTTATTCGGTTTTGCTCTTCTTTAATCGTTTTGGATATTATTTTTTCCTGTAATGTAGTATACCCAGGCAAAGTGATTTTTTTCTGTGCTAATAAAGAAAGTATCTCATTAAAGATGAAGATTGGATCTATAGAAATACGACACAATTCCTTCGCTCTATCCAATAAAATCGCTTCATACTCTTTTTTTGTGTATAGCTTATAGCCGGTTAATTCTAAAATTCGTTGTTGATTTTGACGTTTTGTTTCGCGCGACAATACAGGTTTTATTAAGCAATTTTGCGGAAAATAGCGTTGACGAACATATTCGGTATCGTCTGGTACTTCATCCAAATCAAACTGAAAAAAACGGTGTTTACAATTAAAATATCCAAGCTGTACAATGGCGTGGACTTGGGAATCGATGGAAATGGGCAGATCCAATAAATTTTGCTCTTGTGGTTTTAACTCAAAAAAATATTCTCTTTCAGATTGGGTAAAACTCGGCCTAGCATACAAAGCTTGCAGCTCAGCTTCGCTTAAAATTCGGATCCGTTTTTCAGTTCGATTCGGCAGTGATACAGAATTCATGTACTTTCGCTGAAGGCTCCTTTTTCTAAATTTTGTAACACCTGGCTTGCAGCATTATTTTCAAAACGTCCAGCCGCCTCAATGTATTCCATTACGGTGCTGATCTGTTTCCACCGTCCTTGTTGCATGATAGATTGGAGTGAAACGCCATTGCGACTAGCGGTGGTAGCAAACCCTCTGCGTAAACTGTGGCTACTTAATGCTTTGGCATTTTCTAATCCTACGGCTATGGCATGCTTTTGAAGGATGTGATTGACAGATAAAGCTGTTATGGCTGTTTTACCCACTTTATTGTTGCGATAAATGCGCCTAAAAATAGGACCATTTTTAATATTGGCATGTTCTAACCAACCTTGGATCGCGCGGATAGCACACAGTTTGTCATTGCCATAAGGAATAGCGCAGTATTGACCCGTATGAGTTTGATCGGTTTTGGAAGATGGTATCAAGATCTCTATTCCTTGTGGTTGCCAATCAATGT
Organism: Pseudomonadota bacterium; assembly: GCA_021781965.1. Lineage (GTDB taxonomy): Bacteria > Pseudomonadota > Gammaproteobacteria > UBA1113 > UBA1113 > VFKP01. The sequence continues at coordinate 5,085 of JAJXVU010000041.1, read as the reverse complement.
GTTCGACTTGGATCTGAACAAGCTCACTGCGTCTAAATGCACCTAGAAATCCTGTCTGTAATAGTGCATTATCTCTAAGAGTCTGTGTTGTCATATGAGTTGCCAAATGATCCACTATTCGCAACAAGTGTTCTGGTAGTAAGGGTTGTGCTTTATCTTTGGGTTTTCCGTGAGTACGTGTGATCCCCGATAAGATTTTTGCCACCAAGCTAGAATCGGTTGGATCTGCGAACCCTTGGTATTCATGCCAGTGTTTCAAAGCAATGAGTCGCCTGGCCAAGGTGCTTGGATTCAATGTGAGGGCAAAGGTGTGCAAATAGCACAAAATAATTTCTGTCGTGGCGGGAAGAGCCCCGCCCCAACGCTCAAAGTGGCGAATATCGGCCTGGTAAGCCAGGCGAGTATTCTGGCTCGTAGCTGAATGGATGTAGTGCTGGGTAGTGTGTTGAGAAGCTACGGGGCTTAATGAGGCGTTTTCATCGGTTTTGACGGTTATTTCGGTAGACATTTTAGGCTCCTTAACAATTTAGGGGGTAATCCCTGTTTCTACGCTATTTTATGGTAAACATGAATGTAGTTTAACACAAAAGAATCGATAACTAGGCTTATAGAGAGTTTGTTTTGTGCAAAACAAGGGCTTGCATTATCGCTATAAAACGTTATAAAATGAAAAACGTTAAACGACACGAAATACGCAAGAGTTACAAACCATGTCTAGACCTGGAGTCAGCTACTTTGAAGTTGCTAAAGCCGTCGAACAGCTCATTGCCAGCGGGCAAGAGCCTACCATTGAGCGGATCCGTGTGGTGCTCAAGACTGGCAGTAATAGCACCATCGCCAACCACTTGCGAGAATGGCGAGACAAACAAGATATAACGAAACAAATCGCCAGCAAGGAACACTTGCCAGAAGAGTTGGTTGGGTTGCTCAAAGGGTTGTGGGAGCGTGTTATGTCGCAGGCTGAAAGCCAAATAGCGACCATACAAGGCACTGCTGTTCAAACCAATGCTGAGCTTAATCAAATGATAGAGCAACAGCAGAAAGAAAATAACCGACTACTGCAAAATGAAGCGGAGCTTAAGCAATCCGTTTATGCATTGACTCAAGAGAAAGTTGTGCTAGAACAGATGTTATCTCCAACAAAAACAACCATAGCAACTCTAGAATCGCAGATAGTTGGGCTGGAGCAAAAATTAAATGAAAAGGAAATTCGCATAGATGAGCTGCATAAGCAAAACCAGCAAATTCAGGCGAATTTAGAGCATTATCGCACTGCCATGGTTGAGCAACGGCAAACGGATAATTTACGTAACGAAGAAGAGCGGCGAAGACTAGAAAAAGATAGTGCAGATCTAAAATTAGCGAATAAAACCTTAGAGCAAGAAAAAAATGATCTAGATAAAAAGCTCATTAAGCTGCAACATGAGTATGACTCTTTGCTTTTGCAAAATGATAGCAATCGCCAGGATTATGAAAATATAGGCTTACAACTCAACCAAACGAAATTATTGCTTGCACAAAAAAACGAAAATTACCAGAACTGGGCAGCCCAATATGAAGCATTAAGCTTGGAATCAAAAGCCCAAATTGAAAAAATCATGGTTTTGCAAACCGAAATAGCGGTGTTAAATAAACAGCTATCCATGGTAGAATCACAACTAGATGAAACGATTGGGCAAAATAAATTACTGGCCAATGAAAAATGGATTTTAGGGCAAGAAAAGGCTCAATTAGCAGGTGAACTCAAACAATTGCACCAGACTTTCTTAAAAAAAGCCGCGATTTAGTAGTGAAAGAGGGTTTCTATTGAACAGGACATTGTTCCACGCAGAACTAGGCCAATGTGTCAGATACGATTTCTTGGGAGTTGATGGTTTTACGCCTAGAATCAAGATCTGATTGTTTTTTGACCGTGCACTTTCGGGGGGCTGCTCATTTTACCCCAAGATGTATTGCTATATTTTTAGCAAAAGCAGCTGGTTTATTGAGTTCAATTACAGATTGGACTAATGCTCGCACATCTAAGTCGCGCTCAACACGCGGCCTCGTGTTACCTCCCAAGTCGCCGAACTCAACTGCGTCATTACACAGATCTAAAAGCCGTTTACTGGCCGCGACGGCCATTTCTAACGCTTCTTTTTTGCTACCATCGGGTTCCGCTTTTGCTAAAACATCAAGCACGCCCCAAAGTCCCGCCGATGGGGTACGGATATCATGCTGCATATTTTGTACGAATTCGGTTTTTGATTGGTTTGCATCTTCTAACTCTTTTTGGATCTTTTTAAGCTCTGTAATATCGACAGAAGTACCAACGATCCCTACTACAACACCTTTTTCATCAAGCAAGGGTGCTTTTGTTGTTAATAGAAATATTTCTTTATTGTCATTTTCAATGTATTCTTCAAAACTCATTGTTGATTTTGAAGACATCACTAGAACATCATTTTCAATAAGTTGTTCTGCTTGATTTGACCATGGCATATCAAAGTCAGTTTTTCCAATTATTTCGTTAGGGCTATTTAATCCGATGGCTTTAGCCGTCATTTTGTTACACCCTAGGTAACGCCCCGTTGTATCCTTCCACCAATGATTCCCGATTATAGACTCTAATACAGCGTCAAGGTGATTTTCGATAAGTTTAAGTTTAACTTCAGCTTCTTTTTTCTTGGGATTTTTAAAAAGTCTAGAAAATAACATTCATTACTCCATTGCTCTGATTTCTGGTTACAACCCACTAGATTAGCTTTTGCAAAAAACCACAAGGTTTATCTTAATATTTTAAAATGTAATCTGCCAGTTTTTTGCTATGTAGATCAGTGGTATCTATCAATCTATGAGATGAACCGCCTATTTCTTGAAAAAAATGAGAAAGCTCAGTACACCCTAGCAGTACAGCGTCTGGTTTTTCCGTGGTCATTAAGTTTTCAACTATCCTTAGTATATCAGCAACGTTTTTTTCTGTCCAACCACCTTTGCAAAGAGAGTTAAATATAATATCGTTGATTATTTCTCTATCTGGCTTGGGTGGGCAGACCAACCTAATATCACTATAGTTTTTAAAGTAAGATGGGTAAAAATCACCTTCCATTGTGAAAGTTGTTCCTATGACCGCAATTTTAGCCATATTTTCTTTTTTTATAAGGTCAATAACAGGATCTAGGATATGCAAAAACGGGATATCAACACATGCTTTAACTTCCGGGTAAATTTTATGCAATGTATTAGAGCACATTGCTACGACATCTACTCCGGCAGTTTGTAAAGTAAGCGCGGCATCTTTCATAATATCGAAGACAATATCCCACCTATTTGAAAAAATAGCGTCTACGATTTCCTCGAAATCGACGCTCACCATTAAAATTTTTGCGCTATGGTGTCGCCCTAAATAACTATTTACGGAATGATTTATTTTATCATAATAGTCTACTGTAGATTCTGGACTAGTCCCGCCGATTAAACCTAATTTTTTCATTTTACTTCGCCTAGTATTAAAGATAGTAATGCTTTTTGTGTATGTTTTCTATTTTCAGCAACATCATAAATAACAGAGTATTCACTTTCTATGACCGCGTCCTCTGCTTCTCTCCCGCGATCTATTGGCATAGGATTAGCGAAAATGGCTTTCTCAGTTCGCTTCATTTTTTCTTCTGTAACAATCCAGTCTTTAAAGGAGAATGCCCGATTTATTTCTTTTTGAAATTGAAATTCACCATTTTCATATGCATCTCTTGTTACCCAGTTTCTAGCATAAACAACATGAGCGCCTTCATATCCAGAATTTGAATCATGTAGAACCTCATAAGTTGCATTATTTTTTTTGCAATTTTTTCTGGTTTGTTCGCACACATCTCCATCTAGTTCATATCCTTCTGGATATGCTATTTTTATATTCATACCCAGTTTAGATGCTAACAGCAGATGAGATTGTACAGAAGCTAGAGGCCTAGTAAACCCACTACTACCCCAAGTTAATAAGAGTGTCTTACCTTTCAGAGAATCAACATCTCCATTGGGTGAGTATCTTTCAGACCAACCCATAATGTCGGCCAAGCCTTGACAGGGGTGAACACGATCATCGGCCATACCAATTACTGGCACATCGGAAAAGTGGGCAAAGTCTCTTATAAATTTGTGTCCGTCCCCATATCGTGACACAGCATCCATAGTAATACGTATACCTACCCCATCAACATATCGACTAATTACTCTGGCTATATCTTTTAGAGCTTCGGAAGAAGATAGCCCATTTTTTGATTTTTTCCAGTTCATTTCTGGGTTTCTACAAATGGCCGTTCCACCAAGTTCGCATATAGCTGTTTCAAAAGACATATGCGTACGTAAGGATGGATTGTAAAAAAGCATTAAAAAACTTTTATATTTTAGCGCGGTCACCCATCTAGGGTTGCATGGATCTTTCTTCATCTCTGAAGCTAAAGCCAAAACTCTTAGAATTTCGTTAAGTTCCCAATCTTCCGTGCAAATAAAGTCTTTTCCCAAAATTGACATTTTTATCGCCTCGCTATAGCCAAAGTTTATGTCGTTAGCCGGTAGCAGTTGATATGATGAATACACCTCCATTATAGGGCTTAACTCTGCGTAACCGTTCTATAGGACATCACGGCTTGCGTTGACCTACTGGGTAATAGTATACCTTTCTTATGGTTAAAAATCAAAATTTTCATTTGAGTCAAGTTAATCCCGTTCAATATAGATTGTCTTTTTGAGATGATGGCTACTCTTTTTCTCGCTTGGGATCTTTTCATATATTTCAATGCGGTGTACTTCAATATCCTTAGGTGCATTGATAACTAAATGAATTTGATTACCTCTTATGCGCAACGCTTTAATGGTAATATTATTTCCAATAATTATAGTTTCTCCGATACGTCTATTAAAACCTAACATTTTTGCCCCATAGTTAAAAACTAAATTTTAAGGCGGCCAGTCGGGAGTTAACCTCAACTGGCCGTGAGCAAAAAGAAAGGCCAATGTACCCATCGCATTGAGATGCTAATAGGCCCGGTGATACTACGCACCTCTACCCTGCTGGGTCGGTATCCCCACAGTTATAGTCTTGACTTATAT
>JAJXVU010000020.1 GCA_021781965.1 Pseudomonadota bacterium | reverse complement strand
GTCGCGAGGGAATGATATGACGCAACAAGTGAATACCCCAGCAGACATAGAACACATGCTTAGTAAAGAAGCGCAAGCGTTATTAAAAACGCGTGCCGTACCATCGCGACAACAAAGCTTAAAAGACATTACTAAGACTGGGCAACCACTAAGTACCCTACAAAAACGCTACAAATCAAAAACCTTTATTCCTGAACATGGCATCAATCCTTTAGCCGCTGCAGCTAGCGCCCTATTCTCTCTGGCCAGTAGATTTCGGCAAACCGACGATTACCCCAAAATAGGCGAATTACATGCCAATCTAGTTCATGAAGTCAATGCTTTTATCTGGAGCGCCCAGCGCCGATCTTACGGCGATGATGAAGTCTTAGTCGCCCGTTATACTATTTGCGCTACTTTAGATGAAATCATTCAAAATACCACTTGGGGTAAACAGGCTAAATGGCATGAAAATAATTTGCTATCTTATTTTCAAGGCGAAGCCTGGGGCGGCGAACGCTTTTTTATTATTTTAGAAAAATTGCACGAATATCCTGAAACCTATATTGATTTGTTGGAATTTATTTATCTATGCCTTTCTACCGGTTTTGAAGGACAATTTCGCGTCTTTGAAAACGGCAAATTGCAATTACAAGCGATCGTAGACGATCTATATCAACTGATCCGCAAACAGCGTCGCTATTATTCACATCAACTGAACCATAAACAAGAACCTTATAAAAAGTTAACCGCTAAGCCCCCAGCTTTATCGCCTTGGTGGGTGATCATATTAGTTTCCGCAGCAGTGCTATTGGTTTCCTATTGCGCCACTGGTTATCTGATACATACTACGTCGCAACCGCTGTATTCTGCTTTAGACGAAGTCAATCTTGCGGCAACGACATCATCAACGGAGAGTGTTAAATGAAACTACCCGTCATAGAAGAAAAGATAAAGCCACAAATTAAGTTTGCTACCGAGCTCAGCGTATTGGAGAAAACATTCGCAGGCGCAATGGAGTTCTTAAAGAATACAAAGATCGATTTAGACCCAAAAGGAAAAACTTTATTTGATTTGCCTTGGTTTTTGATCTTAGGTGGTCCACAAACAGGAAAATCATCGCTATTGGCACATTCTGGCTTAAATTTTATTTTAACTAAAAAATCAACCTTACCTGGGCACATCATTCCCACCACGCGCCATTGCGACTTGTGGGTATCGCGCGAAGCAGTCTTTTTTGATACTTCCGGGCAATTTACCTTGCACGATTCGGCTACCCAAGCTGGCGCGCAATTATGGGAACATTTTTTAAAATTATTGTTTGAAGAGAAAAAAGATCCCATACAAGGCATTATTCTAATTTTGAGTCTAGAACGCTTGGCCTTGCAAAGCAAAGAAGAGCAATCATGGCATTTTCAAAATATTTCCGAGCGTCTCAGTGAATTAAAAGAAAAACAAACCCACAATGCCCCCATTTATTTATTGTTAACCAAAGCCGATTGCCTGGCCGGATTTAGCGAATATTTTGACGATCTGTCGCCAGAAGAACGCGAGCAACCTTGGGGCTTAAGCTTTACCGAAGATGAATTAAATTCTTCACAAACATTATTAGACACTTTTACCCTAAAGTTTAATGGCTTAATTCAGAATTTAAATGAACGCTTAATGGCAAGATTACACAGTGAACGCGATTGGCACCGCCGCTCTTCTATTAAAGATTTTCCATTGCAGATTGAAAGCCTTAAAAAAACATTGAGTTATTTTTTACATAAGCAACTGGACAACTTCACTACTCTATCTACTTTTGTGCTCAGAGGCATTTACTTTACCAGCGCTATTCCAGAAGAACATGTCATTGATCGTTTGCTGAAACCCTTATCACAAGGATTCTCCTTAACGCATTACACGCGTCCCGTATTGGCACCACAAAGACAAGTACGCGAATCATTTTTTATAAAGAACTTATTTAGAAGAGTAATATTAAGCGATCAAAGGATATTTACCCTGCAGAAAGATATAAATGAATTTAAAAGTAAATTATGGCAACGCCGTAGTGTATTAACCATTTCGGCCTGTACAGTTATTGCTGCGTTTGTATATTGGGGTTACCAGGTTTCACAAAATATTAATAACGTTGCCATTGCTGAAAAAGCCATCACACGCTACCAATTCTTAACGACTGAAACTCCTAAAGATCTGTCACCGCAACAATCTTTTGCCGCCTTAGAAAGCTTATTTACCATGCAACACGCCATTGATAAAGCAACACTACCGAAAATATTGCAATGGGCGAGCCAAAATAAAGATTTATCTGCACAAAGAAAAACAACGATAGAAAACGGCTTACAAAAAATACTTTCCTGGCAATTAACACAAATACTACAGCAAGAATTAGACCACAAAAATCCATCACCAACCGTTATTTATGGTGCTTTAAAGACCTATCAAGCCATTAATGTACCACAACAATTTGATAAAAACTATGCGCGGAATTGGCTAGCACAATATTGGGGAAGTACGTTCCAACCCAATGAAAAAGATTTAGCTTTAATACAATCTGAGCTCAAGAATTTATCGCCTCTACCTACAGTGAGCTTAGCACCCAATCTATTGAAAAAAGCATATAATAACTTAGCGCAACAGCCCCCAGAAAAATTAGCCAATGCCATAGTCGGTAGCGATTATGCCTTCACTCACCCCCCTTTAATCATAAAGTTACCCACGGCAAAAACTGTATTTCAATTTAAGCACAGCGCCGACAATTACAGCATTCCAGCGGAATTTACCAAACAAAATTTTATGGCCATCTATGATCAAGAATTACCAAAAAGCCTAAAACAGTTGAAAGATGGGCAATCCATTTTAAAAGATCACATTTTGCCATCCTTCGATGAAAATGAAGCTCTACAAAAAGCCCGCGATACCTATATGGCTCAATATATTGCTACCTGGCAAACAGTAGCGCAATCCATACAGTTAGAAGATAGCACCGATTTAAATAAGATAGAAGCCTCTTTAGAGCAAATATTAGATGCGCGCTCTACCTTGTCTATATTTTTAAAGACTATACAAGATAATACGAATGTACTGTATCAAGGCCTGCCTACCCCCATTAGCTTAGCCTTTCTCTATACAACTCTATCGCCTGCCAATACTGTAGATAAAGATTGGTATCATGATTTAGGTCGCTTAAATCATTTAATCAGCAGTGTAAATAGCGCGCCGCATCCCGCAGAAAAAGCTTTTTTATTGGCACAATATCGCATGACACATATGAACGAAGTGGATATTTTTTCGGACCTAGACGATAAAGCTGCAGCTCTACCGCCTTTATGGAAAAACTGGTCACAGCAATTGGCGAAAGAAAGCTGGCTGGGTTTATTGCAACAAAGCCAAAATTATATGAACACTGCTTGGCAAGAGCGGGTTTGGCCTGATTACAATAAAAATATAGCTCGACATTTTCCTGTAGATGTAGATGCCAAAGAAGACATTACCGCAAACAACTTCGAAGCTTTCTTTGCGCCTAAGGGCACGTTTAATCTTTACTTAACGCAATATTTAGACGCATTTATAGATAAGAATGATCCTACGCAGTGGAAAGTAAAAACTCGCGACAATGCTGGCCTCGATTTATCGCCAGCGACTTTACAAGCTTTCCGGCAAACCGATCTCATCACGCAATTATTTTTCAATAAAGGTCCTCACTTAGCCCCGGTGCAATTAGCGTTCATCCCTACTTTGCCTAAAGGTATTAAAACAGTCACTATAATCGCCAATGGCAAAAGCACCGAGTATAACCATCAAAAAGCAGCGCCAGTTAGTTTGACTTGGCCACATAGCGATAGTAAGCTCAATCTCAGCACTACCACTGATGCTAACGTAACACAAAATTTCCAAGCAGATGGGCTCTGGGCTTGGATCAAGTTGATCAATCAAGCAAAATTACAGCCTACCACAACTGCTACTGAAATTATCTTTAGCCTGCCTAAAGACAGCAAAGACAGCGTACAATATACGCTGGCTAGTTTGACTACGCCGGTTAATCCCTTTGTGCCAGGCTTGCTGCAAGGCGCGGTTTTGCCGGAAGAGATAGGCGATTAATATACTCTTCGCATTTGACTTTTATGCTTTGTTGCCTTCGCCCATCTCGCACCCAGTATATGACATAAGTACGTCACTCCTGGTGCTCGAGAGCTAGTCTTCTGCCCTGTAGAATCAACTGCTATGAGTATAGGAACTGCTACCATCCACTATAAACAAACCGTCATAAACATCCCGTATTGTGCCATGCGTTCCAGTAACGGATGCAATATGGTTATCAGCCTTTTTGACAAACAGTGTGGTTGAATTACCCTGATCCATACTCATAGCAGATATGAGTTTAAGTCCAAATAAAGTTGGTATTTTTGTATAAATAAAATTAGCCATCCCAATAGAAGTCATACCATATTTTCTGTCTATGCCATCCACCGTAAAAAATAACATATGTGACTTACCTTGTTTATCTTTTGCTAAAATAACGGCCGCATTCGCACTAAATTCGAACGTAGACAAAATGCCTTCCCAAGTGATTTGGATCTGTGGTTCACCGACTATGGTTTGAATCAATCCTGGACCTGCGCCAATTGCATTCACAGTATTGGCAGGAACGGTATCCTTTTTTATTCGTTCAATACGCCATTGTTTGGTAGTAGTATCTTGAATGAGACTTGAGCGTCCGACTTCAGACAATTTGCCACCATCACAGTTAGTGGAATACACCTGGCTATCAATCACCAGCAAGCCATCACCGATCTGATTTGAGGTATTCATAGGCGTTTTAGGGGAACGTCTAGTGCAATTTGGATCGTGACGATTTGGTTTGGTACGGAAATAGCCGCCATTGATACCCGCAACCGCATTCGGATATGATGCGGCTTGTTCTAATAAAGTACCGCGATAAGTATTTTTAGCGTTTGCCTTGCCTATCGTTGGTTTTACAAAAATGTTTGCATCCGCCAGATTGGCATCCACTATATTTATCGTCAGCACACCAGTATCTCTAGATTTCTTTGAAAAACCCCAAGGATAGGTGCCTTGGCACTGCAATTTAATCCAAACGATATTACCTTTGGCATTTAAAGGCTGTTGAATAAGTGGAGCAGAACATTGCCAAGCATAATTGCGTTTGGCCATTTGCGTGATGACTATGCTGATAGGTGACAGTCCAGAAGGCCGTAAATAAACCAATGCCGCAGCTATCATGGCAAATAACAAGAATACGATGAGACTTATTTTTATGACCCGTTTAAATAGTTTCAAGTTAACGCCCAATGTAGCAAATGATAAGGCGGCCATAATACCAAAATTTGTACACTAAGAAAAGTATTTCTCTTCTTGTCTTTCACATTCATTCACATAGACCGAAGGTTGTAGAACCAGTTTCTTTCCTAGCCCTCACGGCTCAGGTTGAGCTATTTAGTGCCAAAAAAATGAACGAGTTACTTACATAAAAAGCTTTTTAGTGTATGATAATGACTCGCATTTTTATAATTAATGAATAATCAACGAGGTAAAATCATGCTCCTCTATAATAATTTAGACCCAATGTCTAAGCAGAAAACTATATCCTTTTTAAACAACTTCTTTGTAACTATGGACGCTCAGGGCCGTTTCTTCCTAAACGAGGGGCAGAACGGTCTAGAAATACTAGACAACGTGCAGTACCCACCAACACTAGAACAAAAGCAACGGTTAGAAAATCTTATGCATTTTCTATCTAAAGAGGGCATCATAACGGGCTATCGTTTTCCTGCAGGCTTCTACATTTCAAATATTAACTTGCAGATATTAGTACCACTTACATTCGATCTTATAGCGGCATTTAGTATAGCTCCAATTAGCGGTCCTGCTTATACCCCCGCCCCAGCTTATTCACAACCAGTCAGCAGTTTTGCTTATACCCCCGCTCCAACTTATTCACAACCAGCCAGCAGTTTTGCTTATGCCCCTCCTCCAGCTTATTCACAATCAGCCAGCTGTTTTGCTTATACCCCCGCTCCAACTTATTCACAACCAGCCAGCAGTTTTGCTTATACCCCCGCTCCAGCTTATTCACAATCAGCCAGCGGCCCTTCTTATTCTGCTCCAGCTTATTCACAACCAGTCAACAATCCCTACCCCACTCCATCTGCCCCACCTTATCATCCTATCCCTGATCGCCAATCAGAGCCCGTAATTTCTCACTATATTAATACTAGTTTAGAGCTTCAACAGAAACTGCATGCTTGTTTGGCTGTTATGTTATTACTCATGGGGGCAGAAAAAAAAATCACTCTAGGCAAGACACCTGAAGGAGATTTGATCATAAGAGCAAGGGGCGGGAACAATGCCCCCACACCAGCACAATGGAAAAAATTAAAAACCGTCGTAAGACTATTGGCAACTCAAGGTGTAGAACATGAAGAAACTTATGTTATTGCTGAGACAATTGGAAACGAACAGCGCCGCACTTCAGGCATACGAATTTTTAACATAAATGCCAATTTAAAATTTCAGTTAGATAACCCTAAAGTGATTGACACGCTGGTGAAGTTTGCTTGTCCTAACACTGAAGCGGAAGCTAATGCTCAAGGTTGGCGTGAATATAATTCACAGATTAATGGCTATACAAATAATCGCAGAAAGATAGACAATACGTATTTTACTCCACCAAGTCATTTAATCCCAATTGTAGCCGCCTTGAACACATCAGTGGCCGCACCGTTAAGTGATTCGAGATTACAAGATGCTTTATACGCGCAATCAATGCAGTTTAAAGAATTTGAGACTTATTCTGTCACAAACGCAGCAGCGCCTTCTCATTCCCCTATAACACCGGCTCCGGTTTCTGCAACACCGGATCCCGAGCCCTCCGCGCCGCCAATGTATCCTCGTGCAAAGAGCCTTGTAGGCGCCAATCCTCACCTACTTTTAGCTGCGCCTGCTTTAGTTAACCGCCATATAAAGCTAAAAACAAAAATTCCTTTTGCTAAATTAGAAAAAACAAATCGTGATAGACTGATAAGTTATGAGCCACGAATTCAAGCATACTGGGATAAATTTAGTCCAGCGTTACAAGCTCATATCCTAGCGTGTGTAAACCTTAACTTACCCAATAGACTTGCGGTTGCAATTGCCGACCAATCAAACCGACTAGACAATGCGAGTGTTCGTTGTGGTATTAACTTTGAAGCTGCGCAGATTCCTGTGCGTTTTCCAAATGCTCTTAATATTAAGGAAACAGATGAAAAAGGACAAATTAAAGAAGGGGAAATCTACGAATTAAAAGTGATCTTAGATGACTATGAAAAGCAACTGGTTCATGCAGGACAAGAGCGAAAATTGCGAGATCCACAAGATCGAAACACAAACTTAGAATTTGACCAGCTCTTACCAGCCCCACAAGCAAAAGCAAAATTAAACGAGCGCGCTCCAAATCCAAAGCCTCTAAATCCAACGCGCTAGTCTAATCATTCCTTCTACCCTCAAGCTACATCTTGGGGGTAGAAGTATTCGCTAAACAGATATCTATCGCGTATGAAATATTGCGTATTCTGGTAATTCATGAAAAAGTCGCTCTTAAAATGACAATAGCTTGAAGCCTCATCTGTGGCGAAGATGACAAAGCTTTTTAATTATGAGAAAATAACAAAGATAAATTCAGCCACATGGAGAACCACATGAGAAAAAATTGGATTTCACATTTACCCTTAGATTGCAGCTATGGAAAAATTTCCACTCCCGTAGGGCCATTAACTGTGTTTGTTTCGTCTAAAGCCTTGCATCGAATTGCATGGGGCAATGAACAAGAAACAGAGGAATGTCTACTCGCGTTGCACACATTTAGAAAAGACGAGCAACATCCTCTTTTTTTAAAAACTGCCAAAGCCTTGCAAGAATATTTTGCGGGCAAACGCCGCACTTTTGACTTGCCACTGGTTTTGAAAGGAACCGATTTTCAACTGCAAGCCTGGCAAGCGCTGTGTAATATTCCTTATGGACAAACACGCTCTTATGCCGAGCAAGCAGAAAAAGTGGGCAATCGTAATAAAGCACGTGCTGTAGGCATGGCCAATCATTACAACCCTATTCCAATCATCATCCCTTGTCATCGTGTTATAGGCGCTAATGGCCAATTAACGGGTTTTGCAGGTGGGTTAGATTTAAAACAATACTTATTGACTCTAGAAAAAAATTCTAGTGCGTTGAAAGTTGCAGTGTAGGAGCACATTTCATGACTACTGATAACCAAAAAAAACAAAAATTAACCGGCCAATGTTTATGTGGCGCCATTGCTTATGAAATAGAAGGCAAGCTCGGTCTCATCGTTAATTGTCATTGCTCGAAATGCAGGCGTTGGCATGGCGCGGCGTTTAGAACACGCGCTGCCATAGCCAGCAAACAATTTAACTGGTTGCGTGGTGAGGAGCATCTTTCTAAATATACAGATACCACATCTCACATCACTAAAACATTTTGCTCTATCTGTGGCTCGAATCTAATCAGCTACCACGCGAAACAACCGGAATACATAGGTTTGCCCTTAGGCGGCTTAGAACAAGATCCAGACGCACGCCCGACGATGAATGTTTTTGTAGGTTCTAAAGCACCTTGGTATGATATCTGCGACGGTTTACCCCAACACGACGAATGGCCACCTGGCGGCCCAGATGCGGTAAGAACAGCTAAAGAGTAATCAGCCGTCCCCTTGCAAATTGCACAAAAAAAGGGTAATCTATCGCCTTTGGTGAAACTAATCTGACGGAGGAAGTGACCAATATGGAAACAGTATCTGATCAAATTTTAAGCGATACCCTTACACCTTTGCTGCGTGTGATGCAATATCTAGACCATAGGGTGCTGGGACAACAAGCCTTAACCCAACGTCTATTGGTAGCCTTATTGGCCGATGGCCATTTATTGGTAGAAGGCGCCCCCGGCTTAGCCAAAACAACGGCTATCAAGGCTTTGGCCGATTGCATCGAAGGCGATTTTCATCGCATCCAATTTACACCTGATTTATTACCCGCTGATCTCACCGGTACCGATATCTACAGACCGCAAACGGGTGAATTCGTTTTCCAGCAGGGCCCTTTATTTCACAACATCGTGTTGGCCGATGAAATCAACCGTGCTCCGGCCAAAGTGCAATCCGCCTTGTTAGAAGCAATGGGCGAACGCCAAATTACCATAGGCCAAACGACTTACGACCTACCCCCATTATTTATGGTGATGGCCACACAAAATCCTATAGAACATGAAGGCACTTATCCCCTGCCCGAAGCGCAATTGGATCGTTTTTTATTATATGTCAAAATTGATTATCCCGATACTAGAACAGAACACGCTATTTTGAATTTAAATCATAGAGAAGCTCTAGAAAACAGCGTACATCCACATGCGATTAAACCGATTACTTCGACAACAACTATTTTTAAAGCACGACAAGCCGTGTTGCAAGTGCATTTGTCTAAAGCGCTAGAAGAATATATCGTGCAATTGATCATGGCGAGTCGCCAGCCTAAAGCTTATTCCGAACAATTGTCGCAATGGATACGCTTTGGTGCCAGCCCGCGCGCGACTATAGGTTTAGCACGTGCGGCACGAGCTTTAGCTTTTTTAAAAGGTCGAGATTTTGTGATACCACAAGATATACACGCGATTGCGCACGATATCTTACGTCATCGTGTATTGCTAAGCTATGAAGCGATCGCTCAAGGCATAGACAGTGATCACATCGTGAGCCAATTGTTAACTTTAGTCGCTGTTCCTTAATTATGCTGAAGGCTGTCAAAGAAAATCCAGGTGTGCACGTAACGTTAGACGAATTGATCGCGCTGCAAAGCGACGCACAAACGTTATTGTGGCGCAAAGCAACAACCCGCCACACGCGACAAAGCGGTTTAAAAAATACTAAGCAGCAAGGCCGTGGCATTAACTTTTCTGAAACACGTATCTATCAGCCTGGCGATGACATACGTCATATCGATTGGCACGCAACTTTACGCACAGATCAAACACACACTAAATTATTTCACGAAGAAAAAGAGCGTCCTATTTGGTTATTGATAGATCACAACCCGTCACTGTATTTTGGCACTAAAGTAGCATTTAAATCGGTGATCGCCGCTCGCGCTGCTGCTTTGTGCGCTTGGGCCTTTTCCGCCAACGGCGAACGTGTAGGAGGCCTAGTCTTTTCCGGCAAAAAACAACTGAGTGTACAACCTAGAGATCGCTTGCAAGCCGTATTACCTTTGTTAAAGCATTTAGCTGATTCCAGCACACAACCTGCAACAGAATACGATGACAACAGCCTAGAGCTTGCCTTTAATTTTTTATTACAACGTCAATTACACGGTTGCCTCATTATTGTATTCAGCGATTTCTGGCAATGGCATAATGGCTTGATGGCACGCTTACAACCCTTGGCACGCAAGAATCAGTGCGTGGCAGTAATAGTACAAGACCCCCTGGAAACCACTCTGCCTCAGGGCGGCTATTATCCTATTTCCGATGGTAACAATAAGTATATACTCAATACCTATGACTCGCGGTTTAAAGAACGTTATAATCGTACTACTGAGGCACGGTTAGAAGTATTACAGCAAGCACTGCGACAATTGAATATGGCATCCATACCTTTGTCTACCGCAGAAGCATTGGTGCCACAACTGAAAACGCTTTTTATATAAGGATGAAAAAATGGATACGGATGTAACCACACAACTTTTAGCACAATTACGCGATGTACACGCACCAAAAACGCTATCTTGGTGGCCTTTGGCATCAGGCTGGTTAGCCCTGGCTATACTGGGTCTAGCAGCATTAGTTTGGGTGTGGTATCGCTATAGATTGTATCGTAAAAAAGTAGTGCGCCGTAACAGTATTTTGCAACATTTAAATCTCTTGAAATATAATTTAGCGCTAGAAGAACAATACCCCTTGATTTATCAAGACCTATCTACTTTATTGCGTCGTATTGCTCTAATGACACATGAACGTGCTGATGTAGCCCATTTAACGGGTGACGACTGGTTAAATTTTTTAGATGCGCAATGCCAAACGCAATTATTTAGCCACGACATAGGGCGTTTATTGTTAAGTGCACCTTATTTTCCCAGCAATGAAACCGTTGCCAATCCAGAACCCCTGTTGAATGTTACTGAGGAATGGATCAAACGATGTATATAGCCGTTAAATGGGCGAAGACAACAACGCCTAAGAATCAACTGCGAAGAGTATACTCACAGCAGTTGATTTTTAGGCGAGGCGCCAAGCTCTCGAGCAGCAGGAGTGTAGTACTCTACATGACTGGTGCGAGATGGGCGAAGGCAACAAAGCATAAAATTCAACTGCGAAGAGTATAGGTTAATTATGTTTGTATTTGCAGTACCGTGGATCTTATTGCTTTTACCTTTACCGCTATTGACTTGGTTTTTATTACCTACGATAAAAACGGCACAAAACCAAGCTTTACACGCCCCTTTTTTACGCTACATGAAAGAATTGATGGCAGATCATGCCTTTAGTCTACGAGCATATGCACGTCATTATAGTTTAGCAGCCCTATTGTGGATCTGTTTGGTTGTTGCTGCTGCTGGGCCACAATGGTTGGGAAAACCCATGGACATCGCGCGCAGTGGTCGCAATATCATGTTAGCAGTAGACATATCTGGCAGCATGCAACTAACCGACATGACTTTAAACGGCCAGGAATTATCGCGCTTTAATGCCGTGCAATTGATTGCCAAACAGTTTATTCAAAAAAGAAAAGGCGATCGCATAGGCTTAATTTTATTTGGCAGCAAAGCTTATTTACAAACACCTCTCACTTTCGATCGTGATACCGTCATAAATCGCTTAGAAGACAGCAGTGTGGGTTTAGCTGGACAGTTAACGGCTTTGGGTGATGGCATTGCTTTAGCGGTTAAGCATTTAAAAGATTTACCTGAAAACAATCGCGTTCTTATTGTATTAACCGATGGCGTTTCCAACAGCGGCCAATTCAGCCCTCTAGATGCCGCCACACTCGCGCAAAATTATCATATTAAAATTTACAGTATAGGCTTTGGCGCTGATCAACTGCTGGTTCCAGGTGCATTGGGCTTGCGCAATGTTAACCCTTCTGCTGATCTAGATGAAACAACGTTGCAATTAATGGCCACTAAAACAGGTGGTCAATACTTTAGAGCCAAAAGTATGGCCAGCTTAGATCAAATCTATAATCAAATTAATCAGCTAGAACCCATAGCCCAAGACCGCGTTAACTATAGGCCAGAAACTGCTTTATACCCTTGGCCATTGGCAGTAGCGTTCTTCATTGCTTTTGCTTTATTACTACGCCGTACATGGCCGCCGTTAAAAGAATGGTGCAAAACATTCTTCATTAAAGGAGCACGTTGATGGCAAGAAAAAGGCACATTAGATTTAGAATATATCCCGTGCATCCGCTCCCTGACGGTCGCGGCTCGGTTATAAACGACACACTCGGCCGCGGACCGTCAAAGAGCGGAGGGGGGGCGTAATTACGATGGATTTTCTGTTTTTACATTGGTTACGTCCGTGCTGGTTGCTTGCATTCTTACCTGTTCTAGCTTTATTACTGCCATTAACCTTGCAATCCTGGCACGATAATGCTTGGCGCAAAGCGTGCGATCCGCATTTATTACCACATTTATTAGTAGGAGATAGCACACGCTTAGCCGTTGCCAAAAAAGTTTTGTTGCTCTTAGGGTTTTTGTTGGCCATTATCGCTTTAGCCGGACCTTGTTATAAAACCATCGCTGCTCCCGTTTTTCAGCTCAATACAGCGCGAGTGATTGTATTTGATCTCTCTAATGCACAATGGGCCAATGATATACCGCCTAATCGTTTAACGCGCGCGCGTTTTAAGTTGTTGGACCTATTACAAGCTTTGCAAGAAGGACAAACTGGCCTAGTGGTTTTTACGGCACAGCCTTTTGTAGTGTCACCTCTCACATACGATACTCAGACTATAGTCAATACCGTAGGTGATTTATCCCCAGATATTATGCCGCTACAAGGTTATCAGTTAAACACCGCTTTATTGGAAGCACAAAGAGTATTAGAAAAAGCGGGCGCTCACAACGGTCATATCGTCGTCTTTACAGCGCAAAATCCAAATGCAGTAGACATCAGCACCGCCAAAATGCTGGCTAAAAAGGGATTTTATACCGATGTCTTGTACAGTGGCACTACTGCTGGCAGTACTATTACTACCCCCCAGGGCACTCTGGCTAAAGACGAAAAGGGCAATATCATCATAAGCCGCTTGGATAAAACCAGCCTAACTAAGCTGGCACAAGCAGGCCATGGCGAACTATGGTCTGTAGATACCCCCATTAATACTATAGTTCACAGCTTAAATCCTAAGCTAGCAGCCAAAAGCGCTAGCAAAAGCCATGCCGCGCAGACTAGAATATGGTTGGACAATGGTTATATCTGGTTATGGCCGTTACTTATCTTGGTATTATGCGCTTTTCGTAGAGGAAGATTACAGGAGTTGTTGAAGTGATCAAAAGTCGTATTTTTTTAGTTGCACTATGCATTGTGTTTAGTTCTACAGCAGAAGCCCTAGCCTGGGATGATTTATGGCTAAATTCTGATGAGCAAGGCTATAAAGCCTTACAGCAAAATGATCTACAACAAGCCGCCACAGAATTTAACAGTCCGGAATGGCAAGGGATAGCTTATTATCGCTTGAAGGAATATAAAAAAGCATTGGAAGCTTTTAGCAAAGGATCGGATGCCACCGCCTTTTACAACAGCGGCAATGCCTTGGCATTGTTAGGGCGTTATCAAGAAGCCATTGCTGCCTATGATAAAGCTCTGGCTGTGAGTCCTTCCTTTGATGATGCACGGTTTAATCGCGATCTGTTAAAGAAATTATTGAATAGCCCGCCTCCTTCTGCGCCTACAGCACAAATGACCCCACCATTTAAACAAAAGTATGAAAATAAGAAAAATAAATCGCAGTCTAATGCAAATAACAACCAGATGCAGACAAGCTCATCGCAAAACAATTCGCAGCAACAGAACCAACAACAACAGAACCAAAATCAGCAGCAACCTGCAAATGCACAAACCACCTCCATTAACGCTAACCCTACTTCTTATCAAGATCAACAACAGCAACAAGCATTGCAAAATATCAACGATGATCCCGGTGGATTATTACAAAGAAAACTGCAACGCGATTATGAGCAGAGCTTACAACAAGGAAATTAGTCTATGAAAATATCTTTATACATAATCAGCTTCATATTGCTATGTAATATAGTTTTTGCTGCCGCGCCTACGGTTAGTGTCGATCATACGCAAGTATCCTTAGACGATCGCATCACTTTGAAAATTGTCGCACAGGATAGTGATGATAGTAATCCTAATTTAAACCCATTAAGTCTAGACTTTAATGTATTGGGCACAACTATGAGTAGCGAAATACGCCTCATTAACAACAAGGTGAGCCACGAAAAAACGTGGTCTATAATATTAACACCTAAGCACAGCGGTACCTTAACTATACCCAGCTTAAGCTTGGGCAAAGAAAAAACCAGCCCTATCACCGTCCAGATTGCCGCAACAACCACCGATCCTGCTACCATTCCTACACAAGAAAGCACTCAGAACAAAGAGCCTATCTTTATGCAAACCACTGTAGTCCCTAAAACCGTTTATGAAGGACAAGCGGGTTTATACACGGTAAAAATATTCTATAATACCTCTGTGCGCGAACCAGCTTTGGCTATTCCCGATATGGGCGATGCTAAACTTATACACATGGGTACTGATACCAATCAACGTACGACAATAGACGGAAAAAATTACCAAGTTTTAGAACAGCATTATGCAGTGATAGCACAAAAAGATGGAATATTAGAACTCAAGAGTCCCTTATTACAGGGGTATCGCTTAGATTTAACGCGCAGCGATTCTTTTAACAATCCATGGCAACCGTTTCACATCAGCGCCCCATCCGTATCATTAAAAGTGGATACCGTGCCAGGAATGAGTAAATCCACTTGGTGGTTGCCAAGCACGAAAATCACTTTAACCGACAGTTGGAGCGATAAGCCACCCCAATTTCAAAGTGGCGTACCGGTGACGCGCACACTCACCTTAACCGCACAAAATGTTACCGCAGAACAATTGCCGTCGATTGCGCCTAAACAGAATAAAGGTTTTCAATTGTATCCAGATAAACCCGTTTTAAATACCGATAGTAATGGTTTTCAGCTGCAGGCGAGTCGTACTGAAAAAATAGCCTATTTGCCTAATGCCAGTGGGCAATTGACCATCCCGGCTATCACCATCGATTGGTGGAACACGGACAGCAATAGCCCCAAAAAATTGACTATCCCCGCTTATACCGTCAATGTGGCAAGCGCTGTAAATAACGCAACAGGTACTGCGCCTACACCGTTGTCATTGCATAATGATACCGTACAAAATATTCAACCGGAAAATAGCCGACATTGGTACCAAAGACCTTTTGTTCTTTTAAATATAATGTTGACTCTAATATGGATCGTTACCGTATTCTTATGGTGGCGCAGCTCTAAACCGCTGGTTATGGCAAAAGCACATGTATCACACCATAATGGCGAGGCGATTAGAACAATGCGCCAGTTGCGCTCCGACCTAAAAAAGGCGTGTCAGCAAAATAATGCCCTCGATGCTAAAAATGCGCTCTTGTCCATAGGTAAAGAGCTATGGCCTTATGAAACAGTATTGTCAGTGGGTGATCTGGCCGAGAAATTTCAACAAGAAAAAACCCGACAATTATTGCAAGAATTAGAAAGTGTGCTGTATAAAGAAGCTACCGTCTGGCACGGTGTGGAATTGTGGGCACTATTGGATGAAGAATTTCGCATTAAAGCCAAAAACAGTACCGACCCTCACGATGTATTACCGCAGTTATATTTGGAAGAGAAAAAATGAAATCAGAAAAACCTGTATTGATCATCAGCGGCGCCAGCAAAGGCATAGGGTACAAAACCGCAGAAATGTTTTTGAATAGTGGTTTCGAGGTGCTGAATGTATCGCGCAACGCTTGCGCGCTAACCGGAGTCCATAATATTAAAATGGATTTGGTCAACGCTACAGATGAAACAATAAAAAACAGATTATTAGAGCAAGTCCCGCAGAAACGGCGCATGATATTAATACACAACTCCAGCGTGTGCTATAACGATACGTTACAAAATTTTAAGGCTACAGAGTGGCAAGATACGTTAAGACTCAATGTCACCATTCCCGCTTTATTGAGTCAATGGTTATTACCGCAGATGCTACCGCAATCGGCGATTATTTTTGTGGGCTCTACGTTGTCGGAAAAAGCGGTGGGAAATACGTGTTCTTATACCGTGAGCAAACACGCGATCGTTGGCTTAATGCGCAGCATATGCCAAGATTTAGCCGGGCAGTCTATACACACCTGTTGTGTATGTCCGGGTGTTACCGATACCGAAATGTTTCGCTTACGCGTGAATAATAATGCCGCGCTTTTGGCTAAATTGACACACTTACAAAGTAACGGGCGTTTGTTGCAGCCGCAAGAAATTGCAGAGGCTATTTTTATGGCCGCCACCCACCCTATTTTTAACGGCTCCGTGTTACATGCCAATGGCGGGCAGATTGAGCGGTGAGTTGCTCAACTCTTACTTCTCTTTGCCAATGAAGAAGTCGAAGATAGCGCACAGGCACGAGCACGACGGGAATATCGCGTGACAGGGCCCGGTCAGCACTGAGCTATAACGACTTATCCCTAGGCCTAATCACATTGAGATATACACTATTCGACGTCTATCTTTCACTAGCCATTTTTTTATGATACGATATAGTATCAATATTTACTTAAGCTTTTATAATGGCCTACGAAGAAATACGTAAAGCACTTATCCAATTTAAAAAACAGCCCGAACTCGTGTTTGGAGAAGACGACTTAACTGAAAAAAAATTAAAAACTTTTAATATAGATATTGCAGATATTCTTGAGTCTCTAAAAGAAGCCAGGTTAAAATCTAGTCTCTCTAAAGAAAGAACCGTTATAAACCACAATGTTACTCTCAATGAGATGGTCGAAAAAACTATAGCCGAACTGCAACAAAAATATAGCGATCCATCAAGAAAACGGTTTAACTTAAAAAAAGTTCCTAGTATGAGAAATATTACTGCTAATTTAACTACGTCATTAGTACAAAAAGAAAATGTAGACAATAGTTCAAATCCAATTAAAAAACGCCCTTTTAGTATATTCACTACCTCCGAAAACAATTCATTTAAAAATCCTAGCAAGATAAGACGCACCGAAAGTATGAAGGATATTACATTAATTCCTGTATCTATCCCCGAGAGCATCCAACGAAGTATAAGTTTTTTACAGAGAATTCAGCCTATAATAGCGGCAGTAGATAAGCAAATAAAGAAAGGTACTAAAACCCCAGAGCATGGCCAAAAAATGTCCAAACCTTGATTTTCCCCTTCCCTGCCCCCATATAGAAAGTTACAGCAATTCTTTAGGAGCCCCGCCTTGCAACAATACTGTGGAACAACCATCGTTTCCGTACGCCGCGATAACAAAGTTGTTATTGGTGGCGACGGTCAGGTCACCCTAGGGCCTACGGTGATGAAGCATAATGCGCGTAAAGTACGCCGTTTACACAATGGTCAGGTTATAGCCGGTTTTGCGGGTGGTACCGCTGACGCCTTTACCTTATTTGAAAAGTTTGAAGCCAAATTAGAACTCTATCATGGTCATTTAATGCGCGCTGCGGTGGAATTGGCCAAAGACTGGCGTACAGACCGCATATTGCGCCGCTTAGAAGCATTGCTCGCCGTTGCCGATAATAAATATTCCTTGGTCATCACTGGGAATGGTGATGTCATTGAACCAGAAGATAACTTAATTGCCATAGGCTCTGGCGGCCCTTATGCCCAGGCCGCTGCCCGTGCTTTATTGAATGAAACGACATTAGACGCCAAGGCCATAGTTGAGAAAAGCTTGGCCATTGCCGCTGATATTTGTATCTATACCAACCATAATCGCACTATTGAAGAATTAATCATAAAATAAGAGGTTTTCCCATGTCGGATATTATTGCATCCTTAACGCCGCGCGAAATTGTGAGTGAGCTGGATCAACACATCGTCGGCCAGGACGACGCCAAACGCGCTGTTGCCATTGCCCTGCGTAATCGCTGGCGTCGTGCCAGAGTTCCTAAAGATTTACGTAAAGAAATTACGCCTAAAAATATCTTGATGATAGGTCCCACTGGTGTAGGTAAAACGGAAATCGCGAGACGTTTAGCGAAACTAGCCAATGCGCCTTTTGTGAAAGTAGAAGCTACTAAATTCACAGAAGTAGGTTATGTAGGCCGTGATGTGGATTCCATCATCCGTGAATTAGCCGATATCGCCATGAAGGAAACTAGACAGCGTGAATTAGTTAAAGTAAAAAGCAAAGCCGCCGATGCTGCGGAAGAGCGCATATTGGATGCTCTGCTACCTAAAAGCAAAGAGCCTTTTTCTGAAGGCCAAGAGAATAATGACAACAATAATGATAATAACGAAGCGCGACAAATATTTAGAAAAAAACTGCGTGAAGGCGAGTTGGATGACAAAGAAATTGACGTAGAAGTACGCACCACTGCTAACAATGTTGAGATTATGGCACCCCCGGGCATGGAAGAGATGACCAATCAATTGCAAACCATGTTTCAAACCATGTCCACCGATCGTACTAAGGTTCGTAAAATGAAAGTTAAAGATGCTTTAAAAGCAGCACAAGAGGAAGAAGCCAATCTCTTGTTAAACGACGACGATTTAAAAGCCAAGGCTCTAGAAAACATGGAACAAAATGGTATCGTATTTATAGACGAGTTCGATAAAATCGCTAAAAATTATGAGCGTAATGGCGGCGCCGACATATCACGAGAAGGTGTGCAACGCGATTTACTACCTTTAATCGAAGGTTGCACGGTTTCTACCAAATATGGCTCTGTTAAAACCGATTACATTTTATTTATCGCTTCGGGTGCTTTTCATTTGGCTAAGCCTTCAGATCTTATTCCAGAATTGCAAGGCCGCCTACCCATACGCGTTGAATTAAAAGCGTTAACACCCGAAGATTTTAAACGCATTTTGATCGAGCCTAATGCCTCCTTAACAGAGCAATATCGCGCTTTATTGGCCACAGAAAACGTAACTATATCCTTTACGGACGATGCCATCGAAAAGATTGCAACCATTGCTTGGCAAGTCAATGATCGCACAGAAAACATAGGTGCGCGCCGTTTGCATACAGTTTTGGAACGCTTATTGGAGAAGTTATCCTTTGAAGCGTCCGATCAGGGTGGTGCCGAAATAACGATAGACGCTGCTTATGTAGAGTCTTATTTGGGTGCTTTGGTGAAAGATGAAGATTTGAGTCACTACATATTATGACAGAATGTTTATTGAGCGAATTTAAGCTGCTGCAAAAAGAACGTAAAGTTATTTTAGACTTTGCCGATGGCAGCCATTTTGAATTGCCGGTGTCGTATTTACGCGCCGCTTCGGCCGCTGCGGATCATAAACAAGCCATGACCGCTGATCCCAATCAAGATTTTAGTCATGTGAATATTACCGCGGTCGAGCCAGTGGGTCTTTATGCATTAAAACTAGTGTTTGACGATGGGCATCAAACGGGAATTTATAGTTTTACGTTGTTGCATTCGCTGGCGCACAAATATAACTCAAGCAACTAATAAAATATGCCGTACCATCGCTTCAATACCTTGATAAATTTCAGCAGGTCCTTTGCCTAACATATATGCCGGCGTCGACACTATATTATGCTCATCATCTACAATAATATTGTCTGCGGAGCAATCTTCAGGCGTGGCACCCATAGCTTTTAATTTTTTTGAAACTTCTTCGTCGTTGCCCACCGTTAATTTAACACCAGCATCGCAAATTTGCGCTGCCAATACCGGTGAAATACAAACAAAGCCCAGTGGTTTTTTAGCATCATACATTGCCCTAGCAAATTTAAGCGTGCTCGCTTCCAACTGACAATTTTCCCCTTGCGCCGCAAAGTCAGACAAGTTTGTCACAGCACCTAACCCCCCTGGAAATATCGCTGCATCAAAATCACTGGCTTTAACCGTAGCAATATCTTTGATTTCGCCACGAGCAATACGTGCCGATTCGACTAAAACATTGCGCATTTCATCGCTCATTTGTTGCGTTAGGTGATTGACTACTTGTCTTTGCCAAACATTCGGCGCTACGCATTGATACTGCGCACCATTATTGTCTATAGACAATAATGTTAATACCGCTTCGTGGATTTCGGCACCATCGAATACACCACAACCCGATAAAACCACTGCAATCTTTTTCATAATAAATTCCTTATCTCTTTAGCATAATATGTGATGATAAAATCAGCTCCCGCACGTTTAATTGCTGTTAACACTTCCAAAGCCACTGCCATTTCATCGATGCTGCCTTGTGCCGCCGCAGCCTTAATCATCGCATATTCGCCGCTAACATGGTAGGCCGCTAAGGGCAACATAGGAAATTTTTCCTTCACATCGCGTATAATGTCTAAATAAGTGTGCGCCGGTTTAACCATCAACATATCGGCTCCTTCGGCAATATCTATATTCGCTTCTTTTAATGCCTCAAAACGATTCGCTGGGTCCATTTGATAGGTTTTACGATCGCCTTGTTGCAAAGTGGTTTGTGCGGCCAGACGAAAAGGACCGTACAATGCAGAGCTGTATTTTACCGCATAACTTAAAATAGGAATATGGCTAAAGCCTTCGTCATCTAAGGCCATACGTATGGCCGCAACCATGCCATCGATCATGCCGCTAGGCGCAATGACATCGGCACCCGCACGCGCGTGGCTGACGGCTTGTTGCCCTAGTAGTTCTAAAGTACGATCATTGTCTACATCCAAGCCAGATGCCGTTAAAGCACCACAATGCCCGTGATCTGTGTATTCGCAAAAACACAGATCAGTCATGACCAAGCATTGTGGATAGTACTCTTTAAAAACACGCACTGCTTGTTGCACCACGCCATTATCGTTGCAAGCTTCACTGCCCAGTGCATCTTTGCTGTCAGGAATGCCAAACAGCATTACCCCTAATACGCCTAGGTCACGTAATGCTTTGACCTCAGAAATCAGTTCGTCGCTAGACCATTGATAATGCCCGGGTAAACTGGCTATAGGCTGACGTATGCCGCGTCCGGCACAGATAAATAAGGGTAAAACTAAATCGTCGCTATGCAAACGCGTTTCTTGTAATAAACGCCTTAGGCTAGCATTTTGCCGTAATCGCCTAGGCCTTTGGATTAGGTTCATGTCAATGCCTCATTCTATTAATGAACATATTATAACCTATAAATCCACCGCCATCAATGCCGTCTGATACGCAAAAGCCTCGGCTAAATGCGCTTCTTCAATGGCATCGCATTGTGCTAAATCGGCAATGGTACGAGCTAATTTTAAAATACGGTGATAACTACGTGCCGATAAATGTCGCTCTTCAACTATAGAAATCGCATAATGTTGTAAGGCTTGTGTCAAATTACAATATTGCACTAGATTTTGATGTGTTAATCTCGCATTGGATTGCTGCTGTCTTTGATATTGTTTATTACGCGCCACAACCACGCGCGCTTGCACCGTATGACTATTTTCAACCATTTCTGCTGTGTTTAATAAGATCTGCGGCGGCAATTGCGCCACCGTAATGCGCATATCGATGCGATCTAGAAAAGGACCCGATAGGCGCTGATGATAGCGCTGAATTTGTTCTGCACTACAATGACATTGTCCCAATGGATTGCCATAGTGACCACAAGGGCAAGGATTCATTGCCGCAATGAGTTGAAAGCGCGACGGAAATTCTGCTTGTTGAGCGGCCCTAGAAATAACTACTACACCCGACTCTAAAGGTTCGCGCAACGATTCTAAAACGCGGCGCTGAAATTCTGGCAGCTCATCCAAAAACAATACGCCTTGATGTGCTAAAGAAATTTCTCCAGGTTTAGGTGGAGAGCCTCCACCCACCAAAGCCACGCTCGATGCCGTATGATGCGGTGCGCGAAAAGGTCTACAAAACCAGCGTTTATTGAGTGCGCTATGTCCTTGTAAACTGTACACCGCTGCCACATCTAAAGTTTCTTCTTCAGTCATCGGCGGTAAGATACTCGCTAAACGATGCGCCAACATGGTTTTGCCTGTGCCAGGTGGTCCGACCATTAACAAACTGTGTTCCCCGGCAGCCGCTATTTCTAGTGCCCGTCGTGCTTGTGGTTGCCCTTTCACATCGCTTAAATCAAAATAATGCTTATGATCTTCAGCCTGAGTTGAATTAGCAATAATTTCTGGTAAGGGCATCCCTTTTTTTGAAAAATGCGCACACACGTCTAATAAATGTTGCGCCGAACGCGCTTGCAAATGACGTACGCAAGTCACATCGGCGGCATTTTCTGCAGGTATAATGAGTGTTTTACCCACTTTTTGACAATGAATAGCAAAAGGTACTAAACCTGTAGTGGGACGCAATGAACCGGATAAAGCCAATTCACCGGCAAATTCATAGACACTGTAATCGTGTTTTTTTAATTGCTCAGACGCGATTAAGATCCCTAGGGCAATAGCCAGATCGTAACGACCGCCTTCTTTAGGCATTTCTGCAGGAGCTAAATTAATGGTGATACGGCGGGCTGGAAATTCAAACTGGCTATTCATAATAGCGCTGCGAACGCGTTCTTTGCTTTCTCGCACGGCCGCTTCAGGTAAACCTACAATGTTAAACCGTGGTAGGCCGCCCGTGATATGCGTTTCGACTGTAACCACCGGCGCTTGCACGCCAATCTGCGCGCGGGAAAATAGAATTGCTAAACCCATAGGATCCCCCTGATTTTTGTTGGGGGGATGCTTGTGATTTTTACGTCGCTTTTTTCTCGTCAGAGTATATCCTCACCATCCGCTCCCTCACGGTCGCGGCTCGATTACAAAACGATGAACCGAGCCGCGACCGTGAGGGAGCGGATGGTGAGTAGTTATCTTTCTTTTTTTTCTTCTTCTAATTTTGCAATTTTTTCTGCTAACTCTTCTAATTTTAAACGCGTTTTACTCAACACTTTAGTTTGCACATCAAATTCATCACGTGTGACTAACTCTAATTTAGAAAAAGCACTTTGCAAAACGCTGTGGAAATTTTTCTCTAAGTCTTTTTTAGCATCGTGCAAGCTATCGGGTAAAACATCCGATAGTTTTTTTGATAGCGTATCAAAAAATTTGGAATCAAACATAATCTCTCCTCGCGTATAGACTACAACCCATATAGTCAGTTATCATATACCTTGTACCGTACAAAGTATAGCATAGTATTGTTACCTTAAAAAGGAATGCACATGAAACTCATTACTGCCATTATTAAGCCGTTTAAACTAGATGAGGTGCGCGAAGCCCTAGACGCTTTAGATCTACCTGGTATGACTGTCACTGAAGTCAAAGGATTTGGCCGCCAAAAAGGCCATAATGAACTCTATCGCGGCGCTGAATATGTTGTGGACTTTTTGCCCAAAATTAAAATTGAATTGGCTATTGCCGATGAAACCGTCGATACCGCCATAGACGCTATCATGAAAGCTGCTCATACGGGTAAAATTGGTGATGGTAAAATATTTGTTACACCTTTAGAGCAAGTGATACGCGTGCGTACGGGCGAAACCGATGCAGAGGCGTTATAAGCATCACCAATCCCATAGGTCCATCTCATCCTCAGCGTAGTCCGGTTCTGCGGCGGTCATATCGCTTACAGGCGAGGTAGTAGTCGTGTTGGTCTCGGGCTTTGTTTTATCTTGAGTATTCTTTTGCGTGGCAGGTATTTGCGGCTTGCTTTGGTTATTCCCCAGCACAAATACGTCCTTTTTATGCACCCCTGTCGCTTCTCCAGGCATATAAAGCGGACCACTCTGCCCACAGGCTGATAGTAAAGTGGCACTAAGCAGTACCCCTAAGATTTTGGCTCTATTTTCCATTTTATGTAATAACTCTTCTAAAACCTATTTCATTTGTATTATACTCAGCTTTAGTTAACAACAAAAGCTTACGGACGCAAAACTCATGCATACTTTATTAGAACATATCACATTAGAGCCCGATTCCCCCGCTGAAGCTTCTGTCATCTGGTTTCATGGTCTGGGCGCCGACGGCAACGATTTTGTGCCCATAGTGCCACAATTAGAGCTGCCCAAAACATTGCCAGTGCGTTTCATCTTCCCACATGCCCCTGTTATTCCCGTTACCATCAATGGTGGTTATCCCATGCCAGCGTGGTTTGATATCACTACTCTTACACCAGAACTTAAGATAGATGAAAAAGGCTTGATAGCAGCAATCAAAGCCGCTCACGATTTAATAGCGGTTGAAATCAATAGAGGCATACCGCCCGCACGCATCGTTTTAGCAGGGTTTTCACAAGGCGGCGCTATGGCTTTATCTGCCGCATTAACTTACCCAGACGCTTTAGCCGGTATTATTGCTTTATCTACTTTTATTCCCCCGGCGGAATTATCACATATTAGCAAGCACCGCCCATCCATTTATATGGCTCATGGCAACATGGATGATGTAGTACCCATGCCTTTAGGTGAGCGAACGCATTCTTTGCTTGAACAACAAGGCTTTGAAGTTTGCTGGAATGTTTATACAATGGGACATGAGGTTTGTAAGAATGAGATTGATTCCATTTCTAAATGGTTGCAAGAATGTTTGGCTGCTGTGCAGACGCAATGACGTTAGGAGTTTTCTTCATGGATATCTTAAAACCCATCGCTGTTGATAATTGGCATGGCGAAATCAATAATGAAACCGCACAAGAAGCACTACACGCGCTAGAACATGGCAAAATTGTTTTTTTACCGCAATTAAACTTTACACTTTCCGCTGATGAGAATAGTCTATTATCACCTGCATTGACTGACCCAAAACGAAAAAATATCAGTTTTAACCCACGCTCAGGCAAAACAAGCGGTGCTTTAGGCTCAATACTACAACAAGTGCAATTAAAGAATTTGTTGCATCGCTATCATCAACATACTTTAGCTTTAATCAACTCTTTATTTCCTAGTTATCAAAAACACCTTACCGCAGGACGCACCAGCTTACGCACTGTAGAAATTGCGGGTCGTAGTAGCTCTTATAAAAAAGATGATAGCCGTTTACACGTAGATTCTTTTGCCGCCACGCCAGTCAATGGGCTACGCATTTTGCGCGTATTTAGCAATGTCAACCCGCATGGGGTTGCACGTATTTGGCAAACGGGCGAACCTTTTAGCACCGTTGCGAAAAGATTTCTTCCTGAAATTCCGTCTATGTCCGCAGTAGAACAACGGTTACTGCATTTATTCAAAATCACTAAGACTCCTCGCTCGCTGTATGATCATTTTATGTTAAACATACACAATCGAATGAAAAAAAGCATCGCTTATCAGCAGTCCGTGATCAAAACCACTCTAAGTCTACCACCCAAAAGTTCGTGGATAGTCTATACCGATCAAGTTTCGCACGCCGCTATTTCTGGACAACATGTGTTAGAGCAAACTTTTTATTTATCTCCTACGGCCATGCATTATCCTGAAACAACGCCTTTGTTCGTTTTGGAAGAGATGCTAAAGCATTCGTTAATCATTAAAAATAAAGAGATGACACCCTCTATCGCCGAAGAAGAATATTAGTTGCAACTACTTACCCTAATGACCTAGTCCTGGTTATAAAGGGATAAATCGAGCCGCTTGTATCCGAGCCGCGACCGTCAGGGAGCGGAAAGATATTCAGAGAGTAGATATTTCCGAGTAACGATTGTGTTTCGAGCGCTATTATTTTTCGAATCGCGAGCGAAAAGCAAAAATATACGCTAATCTATCCAGTATAGATTTTTCTTACTACAGGGTACGAGTAGTTACTTTTAGCTTTTATTCTTCGCCACAAAATCATCGATTAACTTTCTAGAGATGCTAATAGAAGAACTGGGAAGCCCAGGTAAATTATCTGCGGTATACCATCCCGCCGATTCTAATTCACCATCACGTAACTCTATGTCGCCATCAACATAATCGGCAGTAAAAGCTATCATCAATGAATCGGGGAAAGGCCAAGGTTGAGAATCAAAATACTGTATGTTGTTAACTTGCAAACCCACTTCTTCATACACTTCTCTATGCACAGTTTCTACTAAGGTCTCCCCTGCTTCTACAAAGCCCGCAATCAAACCATATACATTGGGTAGAAAATCGGCCTTGCGCGCTAATAATATTTGATTGTCTTTACGAATGGCTACAATGATAGAAGGCGATATGCGCGGATAAAATAGCAAATGGCAAGATGAACATTGCCTTTCAAAACCACTGCCATTGACTTTTGTTTCTACCCCACAACGCCCACAATAGCGATGATTTTTATCCCAATTGATGACTTGATGCGCGCGCACTAATAAATTAAAGACTTGCGGGTATAAAGCTTCTAGCGCGGGTCGTAGTGCTACCCAAACATAAGGAAGCGGTATTTCCTTAGGGCCAGTTACCTCTACTACATCGATCTCTGATCCATCATATGTTCCTAGAGGATGCGTAATTTGTTGTTTTTTTAACCATGCAGGCGCTGCAGAAAATTTGGGTATACGGTAGATGTCATCTTTTTTCTCTAGCAAAACGTTATTGTTACAGTAGTATAGTTTTTGCGTGGTATTTGGCATAAAGGGCTCCGACTAAGGTGATAGGAATTTCAGTTGATTATACATCTATAGATCTTTAAAAGGCGAGAAATAACGTAGGGGCAGGCCCCCGTGCCTGCCCTAACCTGGGCAACCACAGGGGGTTGCCCCTACGAATCCATTCGCATCTTGAAGTGCAATGGGGATATACTCTACACTTTCTACTTAATATAGGAGCACCTCATGTTTAAAGATCATTTTTCTGGACATGCTCATCAATACAATAGTGCACGCCCAACTTATCCTGATAATTTGTTTGAATATTTAAATACGCTGGTTAAAAACCACGATCTCGCTTGGGACTGTGCCACTGGGAACGGTCAAGCGGCGGTGAAATTAGCACCCTATTTTAAAACCGTTATCGCTACAGACGGTAGCAAAACTCAATTAGATGAAGCCACATCTTGCGCTAATGTGCAGTATCGTCTGGCCACGGCTGAGGATTCTGGTTTAGACAGCCATTCAGTCGATTTAATTACCGTAGCACAAGCAGTGCATTGGTTTAATTTTGACAGATTTTATCAAGAAGCTAAACGCGTGTTAAAACCCAATGGTATTATCGCGGTGTGGGGTTATGTTTTATTTTACACGGACAATATCGCTTTTAATTTTCTAATCAATAGTTTTTACACCGATATTGTTAGTCAACATTGGCCACCCGAAAGAAAATACCTTGATGAAGGTTATAAAACGATTCCTTTTCCTTTTACAGAAATCACCGCCGTGCCAGAATTTTCTATTGTCAATCATTGGAGCTGCAAACAAATTATAGATTACTTACAAACTTGGTCCGGGGTAAAAGCGTATGAAGCACATTTCAAAGAAAATCCGGTAGAAAAATGGCTACTGCCTAGATTAGCGGATTGTATTAGTGATATGGAAAAACCGTTGACCGTTACGATGCCGTTGGTGGTAAAAGTGGGATATTAACTACGCACCACCCGCTCCCTAACAGTCGACGCTCGGTTACAAACGGATGAACCGAGCCGCGACCGTTAGGGAGCGGAAGGCGAAGATTTACTCTAATCTATGTAATATACGTTTTTCTTTCAACAAGGCGTGAGCAGTCACGTGGGTATTAAGTTGATTGGATTCGGAAAAAGTTCTACACCGCCTGCCCTGCTGCCCAACCCGAAGACCAGGCCCATTGAAAGTTATAGCCGCCTAACCAGCCTGTTACATCCAGAACTTCGCCTATAAAATACAAACCTTTCACATCTGTAGATTCCATGGTTTTAGATGAAATCGCCGCGCAATCTACACCCCCTAAAGTCACTTCCGCGGTACGATAACCTTCAGTGCCATTGGGTTTGATTAGATAAGCGTTGATCAATTCAGCTATTTGTTCAAATTCACGATACGAAATGGCCGCTAAGGTTTTAATAGCTAGAGCGGATTCTAAAAATAACTCAATCACGCGTTTAGGCAGATACTCTGCCAAAAGCGTATTCAACTGTTTTTGTGGATGATGTTTTTGCGCTTGTTTTAAATGCACTAGCAGATCTATATGCGGTAATAAATTGATTGTTATTTCTTCCCCAGGCTGCCAATACGATGAAATCTGTAAAATGGCAGGCCCGCTTAAGCCTCTATGAGTAAATAGAATATTTTCACGAAAATCTATTCTATCGTTGCTGACTACGCTATCTACGGCAATACCCGATAACAACGACAATCTATCTTTGTCTGCAGGATGCAACGTTAAAGGCACTAAAGCCGCTCGTGTAGGCCATACCTTAATGCCAAACTGCTCCGCTATTTTATAGCCGAATGGACTGGCGCCCATGGTGGGAATAGACAAACCGCCGCTGGCAATCACCAAAGATTGACAATGAAAATCACCTGCCGATGTTTTTAATTTAAAATGGTGATCGCTTTCTTTGGTAATGCTTTCTATGCTGGTGTTTAAACGTATTTCGGCTGCAACCAATTCGCACTCAGCCAACAAGAGATCGACTATGTCTTTGGATTTATGATCGCAAAATAGTTGACCTAGTGCTTTCTCATGAAAGGGAATATGGTACTTTTTAACTAGATCTATAAAATTCCATTGAGTATAACGGCTCAAGGCTGATTTACAAAAGTGAGGATTATTGGAAATGAAATGATCCGGTGTTACGTTGTAATTGGTAAAATTGCAGCGACCACCGCCCGACATGAGTATTTTCTTGCCGGCTTTATTGGCATGATCCAATACTAATACAGCGCGCTGTCGTTTGCCCGCTTCTATGGCACACATTAAACCGGCCGCACCCGCACCGATGATAATAACGTCAAATTTTTCCATAGGATTTAGGCCGTAAAACACCATTGTACCATAAGATTATGGGCGTTCTTCAACAAGGGGCAAAAAAAAAGCCCCGGTGAAACACTGGGGCTTGGCATTAAAATCATGCCGTTAGGATCTCCCTAACAATATGGACTTAGGGAGATTAGCGAAGGTAAACAACGAGTCTTATTCAGACTCAAAAACTATTCTAGTTTAAAGCAGCTCTTATTCACTCCCTGTACCATCATCCTTGATGGTTGTGAATCCTTTTGGACTATCCTTTATATCCCGCCCTAAACTCATAAATACATTGTACCAGAGCAGTCTAAAAAGACAAGACTCATTTTAGTGCAATACCATAGGTCAATTCAGCGTCGCGAAAGATAATATATGTTATAAATCAATGAATTGCGTAAACATTTTCTCGAAAAATCGCAGAAGAAAGCCCTCTGGGACGCTGTTCTTTGAGAAATTTCGTACAAGAGGTTGGTTCCCAAAAGTGTTGCTTTGATTACTTATAGTTCCATAGTGACTGCCGAAGCTAGAAAAGATTTTAAAAATAAAGAGGATTGGCCAAAAAAAGGCAGTAAACCGGAGGGGATACTGCCTAAAAATTTAGCTTTTTATTACTTAGACAGGTGTTGGGATCGGTGTTATACCCTCAGTATTAGTAGACCCTTCAACTATAGGCTGTCTGGGGGGGCGTAAGAAACTACGGTCACTCAACTTGCTGAATGTCAACGCCTTACCCTTTTCCAAAGCTGGATCTAGTTGCGGTGGAATGTTGCTTACAACATTTGTACTCGACTTACTTTTTCCAAAATTTGAAATATCGGATTGTTGTGAAATATCATTGATAAGAATTGGGCTCGACTTACTTCTTCGCAAGCGTGATCGCGATGGCTCGTTGGCAACATTTGAGCTCGATTGACTCATGGGCTTCTGTTTTACACTGATATTAGATAAATTCACTATCGCGTCAATACCTACATTCATACGGGGTAAATGCGTTATCACTTCAATAAAAGTAGCGAATGCTGAAACCGCCTTACTAGCAAGCACATCCTTGTGTTT
Source organism: Pseudomonadota bacterium (assembly GCA_021781965.1). Lineage (GTDB taxonomy): Bacteria > Pseudomonadota > Gammaproteobacteria > UBA1113 > UBA1113 > VFKP01. Next base: position 12,534 of record JAJXVU010000020.1, on the reverse strand, counting down.
TTCAAAATGTTCTTGAACTAGTTTTAGCCTTGGCCTTTTCCCATTTTCATCAGCCTCCGGAATGTAGCTGAGCTGCGCTTCGCCATTAGGATCCGGATTTGGGTCTCGTGAAAACGTGGAGTTTCCTTTTATCCGGGCTTCAAATTCAGAAAAAATTTTGAACTTTTTAGCAGCCTTAGCACTATTTGGATTTTTCTTAAGCTTATTACCTAGCTTTTCTATATTGTCATGTATCCATTTAAGCGCCGGCTTCTTCAACTCAGTTTCTTGTTTGGCTTTTAATGCTTCTATATTATCGACTGCTTCTAGCCTTTGTAATGGAGTCATTTTGCGTGGGTCAATCCCTAATATGGATGAAACTTTTTGTTTTTGGATTTTCCCATCCATCATCATAGAAAAGCTGTTTTTGCCGTCTACGATAGCACTTTTTAGAGCCTTTTCATTTTCCTGTTTCTTTGACAAACTATCGATTAGACCTTTAAATTTAGCATCTACATTTTCTCTATTGATAATGTCATTATTAACCTGTTCCCTCAATGCCTCTATCTCTTGCTTGTCTTTTTCGTTTTTTTCCGCATCAAAACATTTTGCTAAGCCATCTAATACAGCATTTAGCCGAACAGCATCTGGCTTTTCTTTTTCAAAAGCCAAGAGTACTGGCGAATATTGCAAATTATTCTTAACATGAAGAAGAGCCCCTTTACTAACAAGATAGGCAATGGCCTCTTCATTTTTACTTTTAATAGCAACGTGCAATGCTGTATCCCCTGCTCTATTCGTCAGATGAATCAAAGAAGGGTTTTTATTTATTAAGAATTCAATGTTTTCTTGTTTACCTTCTCGTATAGCCGCATGTAAAGCATCTCTTAAATCATCATCCCGTAAACCAGGCGATCCAATTTCCCTGCAGTCAAAAAACATCTTGAGTATTGCAATGTCTGTTTCAGCAGCCTTAGCGACAGCAGGTGTTCCTCTTATCGCTCCTTTAGAAATATCTTCATTATCCATAAGATACTGTTTAATTTGATCTTTAATATGCTGTTTTTTATCTGCTTTGGCAGTGCTAGCATACTCTTCAATTAAGGCAACCAGCTTCTTACCAACAGTCTCATTGAGTTCATCTTGTAGTTTATCGGCTATTGTTCTACCCATAAGCAAAACTCTATTAGGTTGCTCTTGTTCTTCTCTAACAAGTCCTAACGCTTGGGCTAATGGCATAAAGGCCATATGTTCAAAGATGATATGATCATCTCCTAGCTTTTCTACATGCTTAGCAATGGTTGGGATATCAAAGTTTTTATCAACAGATAAATAAATTCTCACCAAATCCGTTACGTCACTTTCCTCACCAAGAGAGGTACAAACGTGTCTTAGTAGAATTAAACTATTTTGTGTATTTTGATCAAGACTGGATTCAACTTCAGTCCATGTAGGTAATTTATTTTCCTGTGTTAACCATTCTATTTCTTGAATTTGTTCTATACTATATCCTTGATCTAAATCTTGATAGGGTAAATTTTGTGAAAATTGTTGTTCCATTCCTTTGATGGCAGCTACTACTGGTTTTGCTAAGCTTATTTTTAAATCACTACCAGCCTCTATAATAATCGGCATTAACGTATTATCATAACTTAAAATTTTCTTATATGCAGATGCAGAACGCTCTTCTTTGAAGATCTCTTGAACAGCGTCTAATTGTTGCATAAACCGTTCAACTTGTTCTGTAGGTGCATCACCCGTTTTCACGGCTTCAACAACAGCCCGCAAGGCTGCGGCAGCATCATTCAAAATTTGAATTTGCTCTGGTGTGTAATTAGCTATTTCAGCTGTACTCATTTTCATATCTCCTTTAAAATTCTACTATTGTATCCTTAGGGCCTTCTCTCCTAAAGTGCCATTTATTTTAATCAGCAGTTGTATTGAGTTTTTAGTTATAAACCATTGATCCATCTAAACTATAGCAGGCATACATTAAGGAAATCTTAACTAATGGTTTGTAAGGCAAAGAAAAATGGAAAAAATGTAGGTGCGTAGTTAAACCGTTTGTTTTTTGTTCATTTTTAGGGATAATAAAACCAATGCTGCTAAAATTAACACCGTAGCATAAACATCCAGCCTACTTAACGTTTCATTATAAATGCAAAAGCCCCAGAATAGGCCGGTTAAGGCGACAATGCCGCCGACTAAGCTGTAATACACCGCACCGGCGCGTCGAATCAAAATAAAAAATAAAATATAGCCGATGGAAGAGAGAATAATTTCTAAGATCACCACCAACTCCGGTGCGTTTAGGTGGGTTAAAGGATAAAAACCGTGGCCATATAACATTAACGGTAACAAGAACACCGTCGATAAATACAACATGCCCGCGGTTAGGCTGATGGCAGAAGTTTCTGCTGGCCGTTTTTTGTGTATATACAATGCAGCCAGTGAAAAAGACAGAGGCGATAACAACGCTAAATAAGCCCAGCCATTGGCGGTGCTCAGAGTAGCAAGACCCAAGGTCGTCGGCAAAACTATGCAAAGAATACCACTAAAGCCGATGATGACACCGAAAAATCGCAGCATAGAAAAACGTTCTAATTGCCATAACAACGCCAATGGATAAGTTAAAATAGGCACCGTATTGACGATAATGGCCAATAAGCCTGCTGGTAAATGCGCTGCTACTATGTACATATTGGTATTAGGCAAGGCAATGCCTAGAAGGCCTGTCACGGCATAATAACGTAGATGTTCTTTATTCCAAACAAAGCGATCTTTGCTGAATAACACAAATAAAGTGACCAATAAGGCAGGTCCCAAGGATTGCCAAAAGGCATAGCCCAAGGGCGATACGCCATGCGTCACGGCAAATTTGGCCAAAGTATAACCAGAACCCCAGATAAAGCCCAGCACGACCAATAAAATCAACGGCATAGCGCGGCTTTTTAGTGTATTTTGGTACATCATCGTTGCATCCTCAATTGGAGCGCCATTGTACCGTATTAAGAGATAATCGTGTTGTTTAAAATTAGACCAAATAGGAATTGACAGATCACCTTAATATTTCGTAAACTCTCTCTCTCGGGCTCATAGCTCAGTTGGTTAGAGCAGAGGACTCATAATCCTTTGGTCCTAGGTTCAAGTCCTAGTGGGCCCACCAACTATTTAGATTTTTGACATCTATAGAAATCATTGAATTTTGTTCACGTTCACTGCTTTTAACTTCAGATAGATCCCGCCTTAGTAACTTTTTAAAGAAATTAACAAAATATTGCAAAAACCGCTTGACTCTATAGTTACACTATACTCTATCTTTAGTGATGAGGAGATAAAACGATGACTCAGTGGACTGTAAAAGACTTTAGTAAATTGGCCGGTGTATCGGTGCAGACCTTGCATCATTACGACCGTATTGATTTGTTAAAGCCTTCTGTACGCCTAAATAATGGGTATCGTGTTTACTCCGAGAAGGATTTGTTGCAACTACAGCAGATTATTGCTTTGAAGTTTTTTGGTTTTGAGTTATCGAAGATTAAGGCTTTGCTTACAGGGAATGCGGGCGCACTGGAGCATTTTGCAGCACAAGCGCAGTTCCTGGAAGAAAAAGCCAAATCTTATGTTACGGCAAGCCAGGCACTCAAAAGCATTATTACTGAAGTGAAAGACGATAAATCCATTCCGTGGCAAAGCATCATTAAATTAATAGAGGTATATCGTATGACAGTAGAACTTGAAAAAACCTGGGCGGGTAAAGTGCTCACTCCAGAAGAATTAAAACAATATGCAAACTTTGAGACTAGCTTAAAAGATAGGTTTACACCTAAAGATAGAGAATTATTTACAGAGAGTTGGTTAGCCTTAATTGGTGAAGTTAAAGCTAGTTTAAAGAGTGATCCTAAAGGTGAATTGGGTTTACGCATTGCAAAACAGATCATGGATTTGGTCGGCGGATTATATGGCAAAGAAAACGCGAACCTTAGGCATTCGATTTGGGAGAAAGGCTTTAAAAAAGGCAAAATGGAAGGCGATCGTGCATTAGCACCAGAAGTGGTTGAGTGGCTAGATAAAGCGATTGACAACTATTACCGCGAACGTATTTATGCTTTACTGGATCAAGTAGAGTTAGGCGCTACGCCTGCATTGGTACAAAGCTGGAATGAGTTAATGACGGAAATGTTCGGCGACTCGGAAGAGTTGAAACAAGAAGCCTTTGCTGCTGGCGCTAGTGAAGGTGAATCTCGCATAGGGCCTAAAGCTAAAAAGTGGTTACAGCAATTTATAAAGTGATTCCATATATACGATTTCGACTGTTTTACGGGAGATATTGTACTCATCTCCCGTAAAAATTTATACTTCCCCGGAGAAATAAAATAAGACTAATTTACAGCCATAGTCTCAATAAGCTTAGAAAGAAATGACTCCTGTTTTTGTTTGACTTTTCTCAAATAACTCTTGACAAGTCAACAGCCTATAAAATACTATTGGTTCTTGCAGCTTATAAGGCTGCATCAATAGTAATCAGTAGAAATAAAAGGAGATTGAAATGAGTGCGACAGAACAAAATGTGAAAACAATTAACGCTGAAGAGTTCGCTAATTTAACCGCGGCACAAGCAACCCAAGCCTTGCAAATAGATCTAGAGAAAAACCCTAAACATCTCGTTAATGGCACGGGCGCCGCTATTTTTTATAAGATCGGAAATGAATTTTACCTCGTCGGTGGATATAGAAGTGGTAAATTCTTATGGGTCAATGGCGGCCAGGTAAAAGGCGAAACTTCTCTAGTTAACCAAATAGAAAAAGAATTTAAAGAAGAAACCTTTGGCGTGTTACCATTAACAGAGCAGGCGAAAAGGCATGATACATGTGGCGCTTACACATACCCATTTGGCACGTATATAAGCTTCATATATATTGATACCACCAGCTTCTCCTCAAAAGAAGAATTAGAAGCTTGTATACAGAAAATGAATCCAACGGCCCAATTTTATAATGAGCTCTTTTTGCACATCACCGCTAATAGAGGTGAAAAAGTGTTAACTCCAGAAGAACACGCTGCAAAAACAGAAGAATTAATTGCCGAATATCATTCTTTAAAAGAAAAAGGCTTGTTGCTAGTAGATGTCGCTGCAAACAAGGAAGAGGTGTTTTTTGAAAAACTAAGAAGGTTGAAGAATATCGGTGGCGTAAAAGAATGGTATAAAACTGAAAATGATGAATTCATTAGAACATATACGATTGGTGAATATTCTGAACGTTCTCATTATGAAGCATTGACTTTAGATGAGCTTAAAACCCGTTTAGAGAAAGATAAAGATTTAAAGAAAAGTAACTTTTTTAGCAATCACACAGAAGTAATAACCTCTCTAATGCCAGAAATTGAAAAAGCAACTCAAAATACTATGGCTCCTAGAGTATACAGTGGCCGTCCAGGATCACCTGCACTCTATCAGCCCGCCCCTGTAGCTGCACCGGTGGAAGAAGCACAAAAATCTACGCTTACCCCTAACCACGTGTAATGGCTGAACAAGCCATCTAGGTTTAACCACTTAGGTGGCTCTTTTAAAGCAGTTTATCCCATAAAAGAAATAAAATGCTGTCTTTATTTTAAAATAGGCCTATTTTATATTAGGCTATATTTTAAATACAATAAAAACTCATTGTTTTAATTGCATTTATTCAGTATACTTACTCTAAGCTTCACACTGATATTACTCTTAAGCAATGGAAAAATTATGGCTACAGAAAAACAACCCATCTCGCAATATCTAACCGCAGAAGGCAAAAAAGCAAATACGGTTGCAATGATTCTATTTGAGGATGAAAATTCTAAAAAAAAGTATATTTTTTTAATTGAAAAGGTGCAAGACAAGAAATCACAATTGCAAACGCCTGGAGGAAAGGTTAAAGTTACTGATGCTGAGGTCGAACTGAGTGAAGAAGATACCTATATAAAAGCTGCTATTCGTGAAGCCTGTGAGGAAATTTGTAATATCGAAAAAGATAATTATAAAAAGCTTGAAATGTTATTGAATGAAATAAAACCCATATATATAGTTAACGCTGCGGAACGTCAGAAATTAAATCTGCGGCCTGAAAACGGGCCTTATGACACTAGAACCCTGTGTTTTTATTTAGGGGCGCAGCAATTAGAAGAAATGCGTTGCCTTTTAAAAGATCCTGATCCAAACAATACTGATGCAACAGCAACTTATCTTGTTCCTTGCAAATCAGTTGCAAATGAAAAAAATGTCTCTTTAACGGTAGAAGGATCAAAAGGTAAATGCTCCTTGGAGAATATAGGCATTCGTCCTACAACGATTACTATATTACATGAAGGTATGCTCCCAAAAATACAGGAAAAGTTCCTTATTAGCCAATCGTATTCCCGTAGCGCTTCTCCAACTCACTTTCAACCTGCTGAAGAAAAAACAATAGTAAATGAAGAGCAGTCCTATAAAATCCATAAAATTTAGTGGGTTTATTAACTCAAACCGCATTTTCCCCAGTTTCTTCTTCCGGCAAAAAGCCATTGCTTTGCATTTGCCATAAGTGTGCAAAATGACCTTTCTTTTTCAGCAATTCCGCTTGAGTGCCTTCTTCGATGATGCGGCCATGATGAAATACTAAGATCCGATCCATGCCGTTTAAAGTAGATAAGCGATGCGCTATCACCAGCGTCGTTTTATGTTGCATTAATTGCTTCAAACTGTCTTGAATCAGTTTTTCAGTAACGGAGTCTAAGGCAGAAGTGGCCTCGTCTAAAATTAAGATCGGCGCGTCTTTTAAAATAGCGCGAGCAATCGCAATACGTTGACGTTGGCCCCCAGACAATTTAACGCCGCGCTCCCCTACCAAAGCCTGATACCCTTCGTCTAGATGCAAAATAAACTCATCGCAATGCGCCATTTTGGCAGCGGCAATCACTTCTTCATCGCTGGCATCTAAGCGGCCATAACGTATGTTTTCCATTAAGGTACGGTGAAATAAGCTAGGGTCTTGAGGGATCATAGCAATATTCTGGCGCAAAGAATCCTGAGTCACCAAGGCAATGTCTTGGTTATCTATACAAATATAGCCTTGTTGTAATTCATAATAGCGTAAAATCAGATTAACAAAAGTCGATTTACCCGAACCCGAAAAGCCCACCAAACCTACCTTTTCACCCGCGTTAATATGTACACTAAAGTCATTGAACACCGGCTTATTTTTTTGGTACCCAAAATAAACATGATTAAAATCTATATTGCCTTGTTTTACAGCTAATGTAGTTGCCTCTGGACTATCGCTAATATCGGCCGTTGCCGTCACTAATTTCAAAGCGTCACGTATGGTGCCGCTTTCGCGTGCAAATTGCATTAGCTGATAACTGACAAACCAAATCCACCCCAATAGCCAAAATGTTTGCATACCTACCTGAGTGAAATCACCTATGCTCACCCAGCCATGGCCATACCCATACAATAAGGTAAATACCATACCAAAGATTAACAACAAGCCGCTAATACCCAACCCGATGCGCGTGAATTCTATCAACAACATTGCCTGACGAGACTTTTTCATTTCTGCTAGCTGGGCCGTTTGTATGTATTGAGCCTCGTAACGTTGGCGCGCAAACAAACGCACTGTACCCATATTAGTTAGCACATCGACTATCTTACCATTTAATATAGACAACGAGTCTGCATGCACCGCCCAGAGACGATTGCTACGTTTTAGAAATAATATGGTAATGCCTATGTGGCAGATTAACCAAGCCAATAAAATAAAGGCAAATATAGGTTTGATTTGCCACATCAAACCTAATACCATGATAATACCCATGCCTACGGTGATAAATTGAAAACACACCATTTCGGTGATAGTTTGGCAACTGGTGGGCAGATCGGATAATTTCTTAGAAATATTGCCTGCAAAGTTACTGGCGAAATATTCATGCGACAAGGTTTTTACATGCTCAAATACAGTAGCACGTATTTGCGCACGAAAACGAGGATAAGTATAGATTTGCAATAAACCTTGTGCCCGTTGCAATACTTCCATCACCAACCAAAAGGTTACTAATAAGATTAAGGTATTTTTGACGGCAGAAAAAATATGATTCGGCGTACCATGGTAGCCCGCTAAGGTATTGACGATATCCTTTAAAAAATAAGGAAAAATAGAGTCGTTGACCGCCCAGGCCGCCCCCGTTAAGGCAAAATAAATAAATTTTATCTTTTGTGCTTTAACAAAATGAAAAATAAAGGGAAATGTGTTTGTAGGAAAGGGTTGGCTCGTCATGATGCTATTGCTCTTATCGTATGGAAAAGGATTGTATACTCTTCGCATTTGATTTTTAGGGGGTGTTGCCTTCGCTCATCTCGCACCAGTCATGTAGAGTACTACACTCCTGCTGCTCGAGAGCTAGTCTTCTACCCTAAAAACCAACTGCTGTGAGTATATCATAAAAGTGCATAAAAAGATAAGAATATCCTAAAACGGCAATTCCATTTCCGGCGTAATTGCTAGCATTTGTGATTTAAATAAAGATTGAATACACGCTAAACTTTCCTCGCTAACGCCTTCAAAACGCAGCACTAAATTAGGCGTAGTATTAGAAGGTCGTACCAAACCCCAAGCATCATCAAAATCGATGCGTATGCCATCTAATAAAGATATTTCACCCTTGGAGTCATCTTTCAAACGAACAATTAACGCTTGCATAAAGGACGCTTTCTTTTCTTCCGCCATGGAGACAGCCAATTCCGGTGTAGAATAACAACGCGGTAAAGCGGCGAATACAGCATTTACGTCCGGTGCATGTGATAATAAATTAAGTAAACGCGCGGCGGTATATAAACCGTCATCAAACCCATACCAATTTTCTTTAAAAAAGATATGGCCACTCATCTCACCGGCCAATAAGGCGTTTTCGGTACGCATGAGAGCTTTAATCAAAGAATGGCCCGTTTTACCCATCAACGGCTTACCACCAGCAGCGAGAATCACTTCTTTTAATAAATGTGTACATTTGACATCATACACAATGGTCGCCCCCGGATGACGCGATAATACATCTTGCGCCAATAACATCAATATGCGATCGGCGTAAATGACTTCGCCCTGATTCGTCACCACACCCAAGCGATCACCATCGCCATCGAAGCCTAAGCCTACATCCGCTTTATGCGCTTTAACTGCAGCGATTAAATCGACTAAATTGCGCGGCTGCGTTGGGTCGGGTTCGTGGTTCGGAAAAGTGCCATCTAATTCCGTATGCAATTCAATGACTTCACAACCCAAGCGCCTAAATAAAGTAGGCGCCACTACAGATGGAATAGCATTGGCGCAATCGATGACCACCTTAAGGCCTTTGCCTAAAGTCAGTTGATCGGTAATGGTGTCAATATAGATCGGTAGAAAATTCTTTTGCGTTAATTCGCCGCGAATATCGGCATCGGTATAAGTTTCGCACGTAGCTTTGTATAAATCTTGAATTTGTTCTGATGTTAAATTTTTGCCTTGTAATAATATTTTTAACCCATTGTATTCTTTAGGATTATGGCTTGCCGTCAACATAATGCCATTCTGGCAATTGCTGGTAGCGGTGGCAAAATACAAAACAGGGGTAGGCACCTGACCCGTGTCGATCACATCTATACCGCTGGCCAATAAACCACGTTTCAAGGCGGAATATAGGCTATCAGCACTCAAACGTGCATCACACGCCGTTACCACACGGGACTCGCCACAGGCCCGCATCATAGCCGCAAACGCCTCAGCGATGCGATAGACGGCATCTGCAGTCAATTCAGTATCGGCTATACCACGTATATCGTAGCTACGGAAGATGTGCGCGGGGATGTTGTTCAATTTTTTGCCTTTCTGCTTATGGATTTGCGCAGAATTGTACCACAGGAATATTTTTTTTTAAAGAGTTTACCCTTCTTCCTGCAAGCCGATCGGCTTCTTTATTCCCATAGGGATAACATGCCACACTCTTTCATGCACATAAAAAATAGCAATCTTGGTAATAAATTCAAATGCACCAATGTACAAAGCCGTACTCCACTGGCCCGTAAAGATATAACTGATGATAACGGTAGCCAACGTACCAAATATGCGCCAGCTCACCGCCTTTATTAAACTGCGTAAATGCGATTCTAAAACCATGTTTTTAACTCCTTGATTAAACTATCTCAGTTACTAATGACGGCTCAATAACTTCAGGTAAGACCAAATAACCTGCAGTACATAGCGCTTGTAAAATAATAGATACTGCCTTATCTACCGACATTTTAGTGGTATCTATCACAATATCGGCTGCTTGCGGAATTTCATAGGGTGCGCTGATACCCGTAAATTGTGCGAGCTTGCCAGCACGCGCACTTACATACAATCCCTTGGGATCACGTTCTTCACACACGGCCAATGGCGTTGCGACATAAATTTCAAAATAACCTCCCTTAGCACTAATTTTGCTGCGAATTTCTTGGCGTATTTTTTCATAAGGCGCAATAGCGGCACAGAGTGCAATACCGCCCAATTCAGTGATCAAAGATGCAACATAACCTACACGACGAATATTGGTATTACGATCTTCTTCGCTAAAACCAAGCTCACTCGCCAATTCACGCCGCACAATATCGCCATCTAATAAGACAATAGTATGATCACCTATTTCCATCAGCTTAGCTTGTAACGCATTGGCAATCGTACTTTTACCTGCGCCTGATAAACCCGTAAAAAAGAGCGTTAATCCTTGTTTATTTTTAGGCTTGTAACTGCGGCGTAATTCACGCACCACTTCTGGATAAGAAAACCAGGAAGGAATAGCAGTATGATTATGCAGTGCATCCCGCAATTGTGTGCCTGAGATAGTCAATGCTGTATCATTGGCCGCTAGTTCTGTAGACAAAACATAAATTTGTTTTTCTTTAGCATAAACCATTTCAGAAAAAGTGAGTACCTTTATTCCTATTTCTTCTTCATGATTTTTAACTAAAGCTTGTGCGGCATACACATCATAAAAAGGTTTTCCTAGACTATTTTGACCCGGACCCGCGTGATCGCGGCCCACTATAAAATGAGTACAACCATAATTTTTGCGAATTAAAGCATGCCATAAGGCTTCTTTAGGCCCAGCCATGCGCATCGCTAAGGGCAGCAAACTCAATGCAGCTCGCCCGTGTGGATAATAAGGTAATACGCTTTGATAACAACGCACGCGCGTGTAATGATCTACATCACCGGGTTTGGTCATGCCCACTACCGGGTGTAATAATAAGTGGCTATCTTTCACTTCATGTAATGCGCGTAAGGTCATTTCCACATGTGCTCTGTGCAAGGGATTACGCGTTTGAAATGCAACGATATTGTGCCAACCATTTTGGGCAAAACTTTGTTTTAATTGTTGCGGTGTGTGGCGTAAAGCAGCAAAATCATAGTGTTTCGGTAAGGCTACTTGTGTTACTTTGCCGCCTACATAATAAGCGTTTGCCTGTTTTAATAAATAATGAACCCCTGGATGAGCCAGATCGTCACTGCCAAAAACAGCGTGTGCTTCAGCGTTCTTATCTGGACACCATACCTCTGCCACCGTCAGATGAGCCAATAAGGTGTTGTCTTCGCCATGCAGTCCTATGGTTTCGCCTAGAGATAAGGACTCTGCAAAAGCAGCATCCACGTCCAAGGTAATAGGCATGGGCCAAAGGCTACCATCGGCTAAGCGATTGTTTTTAATAACATTATTATAATCTGCTTGGGCTAGAAAACCCGTCAAAGGAGCAAAGCCACCGACCAATAAAAGCTCTAGGTCGCATAGTTGACGGGGGGTTAAAAGCCATTTTTTCACAGGAATATCCTCAGATAATTTGAAGACTGGAATATAACATATGTACATATTATTCGCAATACAACCTCCCCCGCGGCCTGGAATAAATAACCCTAAAAATTATTTATTACCACAGGGTCGCTACACAGGTTTATACCTTGCTATTTTATAGTATACTAGAGACTATTACTTAACTTATCAGATAAGCATGCATACTTCTTCAAAAATTGCGCTAGGTGTTGATTTATCTCCTTTCACCGGACCTTTAACCGGCATTGGTTTTTATACTCAAAAAATGTTAGATGCTTTAAACCCTGCAGATATTTCTATTACCGGATTTTCACCCAGAGCATTGACAATACCCCCTTGTAAAAATCCTTGCAAAATTGAATTGCCCCCCCCATTCATAAAAAAAATACCCGCTTCATTATGGTCCCCCTTATGGCGGCAAATCTTTTTAACAAAACAAATTCAAAAAGCCAAAATGGATTTGTTCTGGTCTTCTCGACACGTATTACCCTGGACTAAAATACCTCATATTCCTTACTTGCTCACGATCAACGATCTCGTCTGGAAAATCTGCCCACAAACGATGGATAAGAAAAACTATTATCATGAAAAATTACTAATGCCTCACTCTGTAAAAAATGCTGCTGCTATTATCTGCATATCAGAAACAACTAAACATGATTTAATACGCTTTTTGCATGTCCCCGAAAAAAAAATTCATGTTAC
>JAJXVU010000019.1 GCA_021781965.1 Pseudomonadota bacterium | reverse complement strand
TTTACGTTTACGTGAAATATCGCCACCATAGCATTTTGCAGTTACATTTTTTCGTAATGCTTTTACCGTTTGTCTTGCTATAATTTGCGAACCTATGGCCGCTTGTATGGCCACATCAAACATTTGTCTAGGAATTAGGGTTTGCATGCGATCGACCAAGGCCTTACCACGATGATAGGCATTGTCTCTGTGTACGATGATCGACAACGCATCCACCTTTTCCGTGTTAATAAGCACATCGAGTTTCACCAAATCGGCGGCTTGATAGCGTTCAAAATGATAATCGAAAGAGGCGTAACCGCGGCTCACTGATTTTAAGCGATCAAAGAAATCTAACACTACTTCGTTTAATGGTATTTCATAGGTTAAAGCCACCTGCCGTCCTACATACAACATTTTCACTTGGGAACCGCGTTTTTCTATACATAAGCTAATAACGTTACCTACAAATTCTTGGGGCGTTAAAATATTGGCAATGACGATGGGTTCTCTAACTTCGCTAATAGTGCCCGGGGCTGGCAAACGAGCTGGATTGTCTATATACGTTATTTCATTTTTATTCGTTAATACTTCGAAGATCACGGTCGGTGCGGTGGTGATTAAGTCTAAATCGTATTCACGCTCCAAACGCTCTTGCACGATTTCCATGTGTAATAGGCCCAAGAAGCCACAACGAAAGCCAAAACCTAGGGCTTCAGAGGTTTCTGGTTCGAAAAATAACGAGGCATCATTTAAACTTAATTTAGCCAAGGCTTCACGAAAATCATCATAATCGTCGGCGCTGATGGGAAATAAACCAGCAAATACTTTAGGCTGCACCTTTTGAAAACCGGGTAAGGGTTTATCGGCGCTGCGTGAGGCATGGGTTAAGGTATCGCCTACTGGAGCACCATTGATGTCTTTAATGCTGGCAACAATCATTCCTACTTCACCGGCCGCTAAAGTCTTTTTATCGACTAATTTAGGCGTGTAGATACCTATTTTAGTGACTTCGTATTGCAGTCCTGTAGACATAACTTTAATTTTATCGCGAGCATGCAATGTGCCTGCCTTCACTCGCACCAAGGAAACCACGCCCAAATAGCTATCAAACCAGGAATCGATGATAAGTGCTTGTAAGGGCGCTTCGGTATCCATGCCGGGGGCAGGAACGCGCACAATCAGTTGCTCTAATAAATCTTCAATGCCCAAACCCGTTTTAGCGCTGATTTCCAAGGCATCGCTGGCATCTATGCCGATGATGTCTTCGATTTCTTGACGTACGCGTTCCGGTTCGGCTTGAGGTAAGTCGATTTTGTTTAATACGGGTATAACTTCTAGAGATTGTTCGATGGCGGTATAACAAACGGCGACGGTTTGCGCTTCTACACCTTGGGCAGCATCCACCACCAGCAAAGCGCCTTCACAAGCCGACAAAGACCGCGATACTTCATAACTAAAATCTACGTGGCCGGGAGTATCGATAAAATTCAGGGTATAGAGCTCGCCATTGCGGGCCTTGTAATTCAAACAGACGCTTTGCGCCTTGATGGTAATACCCCGCTCGCGCTCTAGATCCATAGAGTCCAAAACTTGCTCAGCCATCTCGCGGCTGCTTAAACCGCCGCACAGTTGTATTAATCTATCGGATAAGGTGGATTTCCCATGGTCAATATGGGCAATAATGGAGAAATTTCTAATATTTTTCATACTTTTAGACTATACAGTGGCCTTTTTAGGATACAGCGGTCATTTTACGGCCTAATGGGCCGAAAGTAAAGTGGCGAAATTTAGTACTCCTTTTTCTTTAATTGCTCTAAAATGGCTGGATTCTCTAAAGTCGATACATCTTGTGTAATCTCTTCGTCTCGCGCAATACTGCGCAATAAGCGACGCATAATTTTTCCCGAACGTGTTTTAGGTAAATTATCACCAAAGCGAATCTCATCGGGTTTTGCAATAGAACCAATTTCTTGAACTATCCACTGACGTAATGCTTCCGCCAATTCTCTTGCTTCTGCAGCAGAGAGCGATACTGAACCTTTGCAAACGATAAATGCAAAAATCGCTTCACCTTTTATTTCATGTGGTTTACTGACAACGGCTGCTTCCGCGACTCTAGGATGCGCGACCAATGCCGATTCTATTTCCATGGTTCCCAATCTATGGCCGGATATATAACTCACGGGTCATGGTGTATCGCCACTCAGTCTTGCCCCTTATATAACATTACATAATTAAACAATTATCTTTTTTCTGCTCAGTTGGAGGTACATCTTTTTTTTCTTCGATTAATGCAGCATCGCTCACATCAGAAAGGATCGAGAAAAATGAATAATATAATGTCAAACGTTTAGCAGCCAGCTCATGTCCTCTGTCGGCAGCTTGTTGATAAAATTCTCTAGCAAGCCCTTTATTCCTTTCTACGTTACCGATCCCAAATTCATGAATATAGCCCATACGATATTGAGCGTCAACATGAGATGTGCCAGCACAGCGGTAGTGATACAGTGCACGTTCTACATCAATAGGCACACCCTTTCCTTCTTCAAATATTCTACCCAGGTAATAGTTGGCTTCAATAGATTGCGTGCATATTTGTGGAATAAGCATGCTTACATTACCGTGGAGTTTATTAATTATAGTCTCTACATTTTGTTCGGCCGCATTTAAAAAATGCAACTTCTTATCCTCATAGTGTTCATAATAGGATTTTAACAAATAAACTGCTTGCTTTTCTTTTTCAGCGATAAGCATTTTATCTGAGCTGCAATTACGGCACTCTAATAATAAGCAGGCCAGCCTTAGTTTTGCTTCAAAATAATCATCACTGCATTCCGTATAATATTTCAGTGCAAGAGAAAGATTTTTATCTACGCCATTGCCTTCGGCCAACATATTCGCGCAAAAATAATATGCTAATCTATGCCCCGCTTTGGCCGCCTCAGAATAATAGTAATAGGCTTTAGCTTTGTCTCTGCTATTGGCAATACCGGAGTCTAATAATCTTGCCAAGACAAACTTAAATGGAAAGTTTCTATCAATTGATAATTGTTCGCAAAAATTTAAACAATCTACTAGATCGCATTTAAACTGCAGCTGATATCGAATGGAGGCATATTGCGCCAAAAAATGCTTCCCTTTAGCTGCTTTTTTATAATATGCATATGCCTCTTGAGCTGATTCTTTTTCTTTTAATAGCGCATATTGATATTGTGCCTCTACATGGTCAGCATCCGCTGCTTTTCTAAGAAATGTCATTGCTTTTAAATTATTCCCTATAGGTGGTTTCTTTTCCTTAAAATACATTCCAAACACGTAGTTTGCATTAACTGAAGGAGTATGAATAGAAGCAATGAGTAAATCAAAATTATTATCATTTAAACTGAGTTGTTTTAGTTGATACACTATATCTGGTTGTAGTGGATGCGCTACATCTGGTCTTTCAGAATCTGCGCTGTAAAACCCTAATATTTCAAGCGCTTTCCTCTCATTCTTTAGATAGTCTTTATCTTGCAATAATAAACGTGCCAAGTTTAATTTAGCGCTTAAAAATTTAGGTGAAGATTCTCCTGTGCAAGATAATTTCTCGCACAGCGCTAAGCAATCGTTTAGATCACGACTATATTGAGTTTGATAGTAAACACAAGCATATTGTGCTAACCTATGGTCTTCTTTGGCCGCTTTTTTATAATACAAATAAGCTTCGTGTCTAGATCCTTTCTCTAATAAAAATGCATACTGGTATTGCGCCTCCACATGACCAGCATCTGCTGCTTTGTTAAAAAATAGCATTGCTCTCGAATCACTTTGAATAACTCGATCGCCTTCTTTAAACATCATACCTAGTCTATAATTTACATAGACTGACAGTGTATCTATAGAAGCAATAAAACTGCTTAGATCAAATAACTGGTTTTTTTGTGTTAAACGATCTAATTGCTGCTCTATTGTAGCCGCTGCAGCCACATTCTTTTTCTGAATGTTATCGCAGAAAAACATTAGCATATCAACGGCTTTTTTAGCATTCAGCTCATAATACTTATCTTGTAGTAATAAACGTGCCAAGCGTAATTTTGCTAAAGGCACGTATTCAGCACATTCTTCATAATAGTGACGGGCTAAGGATAGATCTTGAGCAATAGAAACGCTACCCTCTTCTAATATTAGCCCACAGTAATATTGTGCCTCAAAATGATTGCTTTTAGCCAATAAAGAATAATAATGAAAAGCTTTTACTTTATCTGTTCTACCCGCTATACCACTGTGCAACAAGCGTGCATAGATAAATTGTATTTCTGGGCCCCCTTCTGAAACTAGCCTTTGGCAAAAGGTTAAACAATCTGATAAGTCACAATTAAATTCAATTTGATATAGTATACAGGCATATTGTGCTAACCTATGGTCTTCTTTGGCCGCTTTTTTATAATACAAATAAGCTTCGTGTCTAGATCCTTTCTCTAATAAAAATGCATACTGGTATTGCGCCTCTACATGGCCATTATTCGCTGCTTTTTTAAAGAAGACCGCTGCGTCGTTCATATTAATAGCCACGCCATTCCCATCTTTCAAAGCAGTAGCGTATATAAATTGTGCTTCTATATCCCCAGCAACGGCAGCTAATTTAAAATAAACCATTGCTTTAGGCACATTAATCTTACATCCATAAAGGCCTTCTTTCAGACGCATCCCCGCCTCAACCTGCGCTTTAGTATGGCCCCCATCAGATGCTCGCAGATACCAGGTTAAGGCTTCAACTTGTTTATTGGCTGTATGGTTTAATAATTCTGCCAGAGGATAGTATGCAGCAGAATGTCCATCTTGAGCCAATCTTCTATACCATTTTATCGCCTCCCTTTTATTATCATTTGTTCCTTTAGACAGGCGCGTAGCTAATTTTAGCATGGAATCGGTATTGCCTAGATGGGCTGCTTGTCTATAGTAATTTTGAGCTTTGTTTTCATTCTTCTCGATAAGAATCCCTTCTTCGTAACATTTAGCCATAAATAAAATAGCATAAATGTAGTTATTCTGCGATGCAAGCTCAGCCCAATAAATAGCATTAACCACGTTTTTAGCAATGACTTTGCCCTCTAAATAATGCATTGCAAAATCGTACTGTGCCTGAGGATAATGACCGCATGCTGATTTTTGCAACCATAAAATACCGAGCCAAGCATCTTCTTCCGTAAAGGCATTACCCGATAAATACACTAGGCTAATGTAATGCTGTGCTGCAGCATGCTCATTTTCAGCAGCACGTCTATACCATATGAAAGCCATAGGCTTATCTTTAGCCTCTAGCTCTTGTGCATACATGAATTGGCTTTCGGCATCCCCTCGCCAGGCAGAAGAACCCAGAGGAAGCCTAGAAGAACTACTTTCTCCACTAGCAACAGAAACAATCCTATTGGCTAGAACACTTTTTAACTCGAGTTCATAATAAAGAACATTGCGAATGCTAGCATCATCAATCATCTGCTTTATATCACCGGATAAAGAAACAAACGAACTGAGTATGATTAAACAGGATTTAGGACGTGTAATGGCTACATTTAAACGTCTAAACTCTTTTAAAAATTCTGATACGTGTGTACGCGTAAAAGAAATGATAATAATATCGCGTTCATCTCCCTGAAAACCATCTACGGTATTAACATCAACGGACTTGAGCAAATGGCGCTCTCTACTCAGGTGTTCGCTAATTAACCTTTTTTGTGCGACATATGGCGTAATCACACCTATATTACCTTCATTATATTCACTGCGTATAAGCCTTATTATTTTGACCACATAATTAGCTTCTTGCTTATTACAAATACTATGAGAAAGATCATCTTGTACATCTTGCCCCGAAACTTGATAAATAGCATAAGGCCTACTAGTAATGCCGACACTGCTCAATGGTTTCATGGGTAAAATTTTGGGTGAGGTAATGAGTCTGTCTGCATAATATTGGCTCGATGGCCATTGGCAAATATGTGGATGCATACGGTACTGTTCGGTTAGCATAAGACTGGGTTGATCATTTTCTTCAATCAAACGCCACATCATGGACCATTTATAGTTTTTGACTTCATTTCCTCTCGGCGCATCATCCAACGTTTTAGAGATAACAGTTGCCGGTAATTGCTTGGTATCGCCTACCAACAGTACTTTTCTAGGTTTATACCGCATAGGAATTAAGGTTGCGGCTTCTACTGATTGTGCTGCCTCATCGACCAGGAGAAAGTCGATCGGGTCCATGCTTAACATGCTGTCTCGACCGGATGTAATCAAAGTTGCAAAAACAACTCTTGCATAGTTCAACAAGTATTTTTCTAAATTATATTTTTTTATTTTATTCCATTTATCTTGAAGAACAACCAATGCGTCGTGTAGCATCATCCATCTTTCTTTAACATGTGGCTGAAGCTTAACCGAATTGATGAATTGCTCTAAACGCTCAAAATCAGCTGTGCAAAAAGGATTGGCACTTAGGCCAAAAAGAGTTGTTCTAGCAGTCACTGTTGTAAATTTACTCAGAATTAAACCAAATCTGTTTAATTGTTGTAGCGCCGATTGAATATTATTTTCAATATTAAGCAGTATAGTCTGCCTGGTGATTTTTACTTCGGAAAACTCGCCCTCTGCCAGCAGTTCAAGTTCATTGCGATGAATGGACAAATGCGTTGCAATCACATCATGCCACCGATTTAGAAATATCGGTTTTAGCTCGGGTGTAATTTTCCCCTCTACCCCCAATAATATCATAGGAACGTCAGCAATATCTTTTAGTGCACGTAAGGCTAATACTTGAACTCCTTTGTTAGAATGCGCACTTACTAAAACTCTTTTGTTTTTTCCAGCAATTTCTTTAAGCAAACTAACCAAAGTGGTAGTCTTGCCCGTTCCAGGAGGTCCTTGTAATAACAAGGTACTTTGTTCTCGTGCATTCATAAAAGCACTGACGGCTCTTTTTTGAGACAAGTTTAGATCTGCTAATCCAGCAGGAGATGCAACGAAACGCGGCTGTGGGATTTGACTTCTTGCAATCTGCCTTATACAAGGCGTATCCGTAGCAACAAGGCAGGCATCATACATGCGTTCTTCGCTGATGAGAGAGCCTAAATAGTGTGCATGCCAACGAGCGCCCTCTTCAAAATAAGGATGATAATCCTCAAAATCTGAGTATGTTAAAATAATCTTTAAAAACAATTCTGTAGAATTAGCATTTTCCGAGGCCAAGGCCAAAAATCGCTTTTCTGGAAGACCACCATTTTTCTTTGTTTTAAGCAGCAATACATTCATCGATCGGCCATGTTCAATCTTTTCCGGAATAGCCCCTGTAAAAGCCATTGAAAGCGGATTGCCTTCATTTTGTGGAAAACGAGGTTTCTTTTTTAAAACCAGATCAAATGGCTTTGCCTCATTAAGGTGCGAAGTTTTTTTCTTCTTTTCGCTTTTTCTAGATGCTTCGGTCAGTAGAGATACTTTCTCTAACCCTTCTAACCCTTCGGCAATAATTGATCTAGATTCTTCTAAAATAAATGGAAGAAAGTTATAATAGTATTGGATAATATTTTCTTCCATTCTAGGAAGAGGGGGTTGTTCTAAGGCAATAGAAAGTGGTTCTTGAAACGTTTCAAAAGACCAACTCAATACTGTTTTTACGAAATCTTCTGGACCTGAAGAAGAATCGAAATCTGAATACACAATATACTCCTTTAATATTTTTTCTCTTGAGCAATTAAAATGCTTATTGAGTGGCGGACTATATCAACTTAATGCGCCAAATGCAAATTATATTTGAATTTCAGGCCCTTATAGACATTTTTTAATTTATCAGAAACCATTTATTGTTACTCCATCCCACGTTAAGTGAATTATTTTTTCATTTCTTTCAATTCTAATTCCGGGCCTATAATTTGAATGGCTGCCGGAACAATCTTAAAAAATCTGCCATTGCCACTTTGAGCATTATAAGAACTTTTAGATGGCTCTGAACTGGTTCTATAACTGCATTTAACTTCTTCAATTTTAACTTGTTGTTCGCGAATTAATTGCGCTGGATTTTTGATTTTATGAAAAAAATAGCCCTCACCATCCACATCATAAACTCTAAATATGCGATATCGATTTTCAGCATCAATCATGCGTCGCCATTCAGGTCCTGTTAAGGTAATATTTCTGCTGTCTGTAGATTTAGTTGCTTTTACCTCAACATAGCGTTCAACTTCATTTTTCGTGATCTTTATATCATGATCACGCATTAGATCTTGTGAATAGTTTACGTCTTTGTTATACCAAATAACCTCAAGGTTAACAGAATTACCCTTGCTGTCAAAACCAGAAATATGAAAGCCTCTTCTATCATAATCATGAGTATTTTCAAAATCCTCTATTTTTGCATTTTCACGCCCCCTGCAGTACTTATTAAAATAGTGTTTTCGCAGTTCATCATAGGTTTTTTGCTCGCCAAGGCGTCCTATACGTTTATTTTCTTCACTGTCGATACTGCTGTTTTTTTGCCTAGAATCATCAGGAGTTGTTCCGGGTGATTTGCGTTCTTTTTTTATTGTCTTACTTGAAATAGGTGTTAAGTGAATTTCCGCTTGTCTTGAAGTGGTGCTTTCTGTTTCTGATAAAGCGTCTATTAAAATGCCATCCATCTCTTTGTCAGAATCGCTGTTTTCTTCTTTAGTATCTGATCCATCTCCCTCTTCTTCTTTTCCTTTATCATCTGCTACTTGAAGTTTTCTGAATGCTTCTTCAGCACTATCAACCGGGTCTGGCGCTTCATTTTGAGGCGAAACAAAGGGGTGTTGCTTTTTATATTCAGCACAGATTTTTTTAAGTGCTTCATAAAGCTCTTTTTCCTTGATATCATCATCTTCTTCTTTTCCCCCTATATAATTATCTAGAAGTATCTTTTCAAATTCTTCAATCGTTTTTTGATAGAAATTTAAAAAGCTTCCTAATTCCACAACCAGGTCATGTACACGACTAGGTTGTATTTTCCTTAGTTTTGAATACATATAGAAGTAAAGAGTGTTATCTCTAATGTGGGCGAATTTCTGATGTCCAGTGATTATTATTGGTTCGCCGGAACGAATAAATATGAGCTTGTAAAACTTATCTAATGCCGCTCGCATAAAATTTTTGGCTTCGTTTTTAGAGTAACCATCGCTTTGGACTATAACTAACCGGGGCAAGCATGAATAAATTATATTTTTCACTTCATTTGCGTATTTTTGATCTTCCGCTGAAATTTCAACTGTAGCTATATCGCAGTCGGATCTATCAGAGAACTTGCCTAGATGTAGTTTGTCTGCGAGTTTGGATAACTCTGCTTTTTCTAATCCATAGTCATGCAACCATCTTTCTAACGGCTTCGGTGCTCGGCCGCTATCATTGAAAACTGAAAGCTCTGAAGCATACTGTAAACCCCCAGATAAGGCCGGCAATCTATTTCTTCTGTTCCACTCTACCATCTCTAGCGCAGTTAGTTTATCGTTTACTTCTATAATAAGTTTGTAAATCTTTCTTATTTCTTCCGCGCAGAATGAACGATGCCTTAACTTACGCACAAGCAACTCAAGACATTCTTGCATGGTAGGAAGACGGCGAAATCCAAGAATCTCTGCTTGCTCTTCAGAGAATGATACCATTTCTGGTAGATCTGGCGTAGGCAATATAGATTTTATAACGTCCATAAACGCGGGTGAGTAGATCAATTTACTGGTACTAGCGTATTCGCCCACTCTATCATAAACTCGCACTAGAGCATATCTTTTTACACAATAGATTAAAAGATGTTCTGTTAGTTCCGTTTTCTTTTTGCCTGCGGAGTAATAACTATTATCATAAAATAGCTCAAAATCTTTGTAAATGGCTAACCAGAGCAAATCAATATACGGCTCTGCTTTTTCTTCAGAAGCTAGCATTCTAGGCAACGATATAAAAGATACAAAATGCAAAAATTTAGCAAAATCTGGTTTTTCTTCCAATGCACTTTTGAATGATGGATTAGATGGATGAAATTTCGCACCTTGTCCAGGAAGCTTGGGAACATCTCTTGCAACTATATCCTCTATATAGTCTTCAAAGTAACCACTGTATCTAGAGAATTTCTTTTTTACAACACCAAAGGCTATTTCTTTGTGGCATTCTAGTTCCACACGTAAATTAACGCCTATTTTTTGCAGAAAATCTTTCCACCCGGGCGGTGGAACTCTATCTTCTTTTTCTGCTTGATAATATTCTGCTGAAAGAATAATTTTTTTAGAAATTCTCTGTTGTTCATCAAAGATATAACTATCTCCTGCACGTATAAATTTATCCCCCTCCATGCAGGCGACAGGAAACCGACTTAATATATCAAGTTCTTCGTTAGAGAATGCTTTTTTCTTCAAACGAAATGCATCATAAATTAAGCGCAATAAGTGAATTGTGCTTTTTCTTAAAAGAGTATCTTCTGTTTCTTCATCTGCCATAATTCGTGGCAAAATGTATTTTATGACAAAATCAATTAAGGTGAATGGGCTCAAGTGAAATATATTTTCTAAACCAATTTTGACTTCTGTAGAAGTGATATAGAAACTTTCAACTATGTTAAGCTTATAGGTAGATTTAATAGATGAATATTTTCTATCAATTTCTTTCGGCGGTAAAAACCCGCTATCAGCCGAACAGAAAATACCAGTTTCTGTAAGAAAAATGGATTTTTTCCTTAAAACAGCTCTGTCAGCATCGCCCAATTCTTGCAGCTTAATAAAGAAACGCACCATATTAATCAATAATTTTTGAACACTTTTGACTTGTTTTATATAAAGTTCTATTTTACTTAACAAGTGAGTAATGGTATGAAAGTTCTCTGGTTTACCCTCTAGAAGTGTTCGTAATACTCCTAGGCTTTTCTCATCTAGCCTGGGAGATATAAGTCGCCATTCCCCATTTTTAGTTAATAAATCAATATCTTTTATATGGTTGTGAAACTCATCAAAAAAATGTGTGGTGTCAACCATACAATCTTCTACTCTTAATAATAGACTATTAATGGAAGGAATAAAAGCTATTTCTTTTATCGCCCGATGGAAGGCTTTGGTATAATGAGCTGCAATTATCGGGTATTCTAAAAGAACCTGTTCTTTGGGGCTAATTAAATGCAATATGTTCGTATCATAACCTTGTACGGAAGCAAGATATGCAAACCATTTAAATTGTAAATACCCTATTTTTGCTACTAAAAAAGCATTCCATGCATTATTTAATATAAGCGTTCTATCTTGATTTAATAAAAAATTTGCATTGACTAAATAGTGCAGCCCACTTACCACGGCTGTGGGTAAGGCACAATATAATTTGCTTTTATCCGATGGGATCAGTCGTGTTTCTTTCATATCAACTTCAGCAGCAAAAACAATTTTTATCTTATCCGCATCTTTTATTTTTTGGGGACATTCTGAAGGGTTTAATCCGCTTAATTGTTCTCGTACTAAGTGTGGAACCATAACGGCTTTTTCGCTATAACAGCACCACTTTCTATGCACAGAAAGATCAAGCGAGTCATCCCTATGAACTATCTCTTGAATAATATAGGTCTCGCGTTGTATGGCTTCTTTTTTGCTCAAAATGAGGCGGCTCTGTTGATGGATAAAACGCACTTGTAGAATGTTTTCTAAGAACAAGATCGATTCATGCTCTCTACAGATTTTCTCTATTTCAAATTTTATTTTAGCAATTGGAACAATCAATTTTTGCATTAAAATATTAACGGGAGCATTGCGTATATTTTCAATCAACGGTAATTGATTATCATCAACAGGAATGGGTATAATTTGCCAAGGGTGTTTAAAGCTTTGTTCATTTTCCCAATATTCTTTATCAAAACGAAATTGATAGCCATTGGATATAACCGTTACGCTCTCAGAAACACAAAATACCGACTTGAAACCTATGCCCTTGTAGCCTACTTTGCTTAAATTATGCACTTTGCTAGATTGTTCAGCACTGTCATGCGTACTGACATCGCAAATTCGTTCAACATCGCATTCGGTAAAAGGTGCACCATCGTAGCTAACCAATAAGTAATCTTTTCCAAGAAAAAAGCTTATTACTTTCGCCTCAGCGTCATCCGCATTCTGTAAAATTTCGTAAACGAATTTATGGGGGTCGTGAAAGCCAGTGTGAATGGTTGCTTCAAGCATGCACGCAAGCGTTTTAGAATTTTGCTCCGTTGTTTTTCTATGATCGTGTATAGCTTGTATTGTAGATTTTTTCATGTCTTCCCTGCTCTCAAATAAATACCACGGCAATTGTAAGTCTAAAATCTGTAGTATTCAAGTTGAAGGAAAAACCTCGGGCCGGATAAAAACCCAGAGGTCCAGCGATTTTAAGACATGGATGTGAAAACCACGTTACATAACAACACAACAACAGCGGTCGTTATCAGTAGCAGCATTCTTTTGTAATAGAGACTCACTTTCGTTCTTCTGCTCCGGGGACGGCGCAGCCAAGAAAGCAGGTCCTGTAGAAGAAGAAAGAATAGATGCTATATTTTCATTAGATACTACCGAAGAAACGGCTGGCTGAGAAGTAGCTTGAATTACACCATCCACAACTCGTTGCCCATTAACCAGTACCCCTTGATCGTCTATTTTAACTTCGTAGCCATTCACCATGTCCCTACTGGTGATGAGCCGATACTTGTCTATAAAAGGCATTTTGTATCCATTCACCGTGATCTCGCCTGATGATGTATTCTGGCATATTACTCTCTTTCGACCCGTTCCATCGGTGCTTGTTGATGTGTTCACTCCTGAGCCAGACATAAAAGAGCCGCCCGTGCTACCAATAAAGTTTACACCTCCATCACGCGCTGTTATTGAGCCGCTATCATTCGGCTTAGTAGAATAATCGCTTAAATTTGAAGCTCCCGTAATAGTACAGTCTGGTGAAATAGTTCCATTTACAGTCAGCAAACCACCATTTAAAATAATCGTTGCACCTGATTCAATATTACCGCTGACAGTTAGATTACCGTTGAATACAGTAACGTTTGCACTTGAACCTATATCTCCACTGAAAGTTGAACGACCTTCTGCACGAATCGTTGCGCCTGAGCCTACACTAATGGCAGTTATACCACCATTGACTACAGTAACATGTGCATTTGCACCTATACCTCCACTGAAAGTGGAACGACCTTCTGCATGAATCGTTGCGCCTGGACCAACACTAACGGCAGTTATACCACCATTGGCTACAGTAACGTTTGCCTTTGCACCTATATCCCCACTGAAAGTTGAACGGCCTTCTGCACGAATCGTTGCGCCTGGACCAACACTAACGGCAGTTATACCACTATTGGCTACAGTAACGTTTGCCTTTGCACCTATATCCCCACTGAAAGTGGAACGACCTTCTGCACGAATCGTTGCGCCTGGACCAACACTAACGGCAGTTATACCACTATTGGCTACAGTAACCTTTGCACCTGAGCCTATATCTCCTTTAACAGTTAAAAAGCAGTATGTTTCATATGTATCACGGGGCTTAATTTCATCTAAAACAGGCATAATCTTTTACCTCACTCAAATTAATATCAAACAGTACAAATATAATATATTCATACTATTTTTCTGGCCGCAGCATACCTGAATCTGGTGGATAAAACAATGCGGCGGCATTTTATTTCCGCTCACTAACGGTCGAGGCTCGGAGCCTTAATAACCGCTGCAGCAATCCAAAATCATCCGCAGTAAAAGCATCGGCAAGGCATAATAGATAACGTTGCTGGTGGGCATTTTTGCATTGCAGGATGATAAGTTGAGGACCTTGATGACAAACTATAATCTGATCATAGTGTTTTATGCCTGTTCTAAACTGCAAATCCATTTTCCCCTGAGGTAGACTAGTTAAAGTTTTTAAGGCACATAAAGAATATAAACTGGTTAACCCCGCAATTAATAAACTGATCATAACACTAAAAAAAATAAACCCTGGCCAGTCTTTGCCGTAAATAATAACCAACATCAAACTTAGGCTATACAGCAAAGCATATAATAAGATAAGTCTTTTAGACGGCCGAACGGCGAGCGTGTGCAATGATTTTCTCCACCAGGGTGCGCATAGCAAGGTCTTCGGGCTCTAGTCTGGCAATAAACCACTGATATAAGGTAGGGTCTTCCATGGTTAACATTTGTATAAAAACCGGCTTTTCTTCATCGCTCAAATGGTCATAACACTGATCTAAAAACGGCAACAACAGCAAATCCAACTCCAGCATGCCGCGTCTGCAGGCCCAATATAGTTTGGCTTTTTCTTGTACATTAAGTGTCATCTCTTGCCTTTATCTCTATAGTTCTGATAAGATTGTAATCAATATTAACCGTAATTAATCCGAAATACAATGCAATTTAATTCAGATTTTATAAAATTTTTATCTAACTACGGCACGCTTCGCCTAGAAGAGGAAGAATATTGCTTTGTACCCACACTTACTGCGCAGAAAGAAAGCTCTAGTCATTTACTGATCTGCCCTTTATTGAACTGGGCATGGTTAAAGGTATCCGGTGTAGACAGCAAAAAGTTTTTACAGGGGCAATTAACCTGTGATATGGAGTCGGTTACTCCACAACGCGGATATTTTGCCGCACACTGCAATCGCCAAGGACAAGTCATCGCCACTTTTACTATTTATCTGCGCGATGAGGCTTATTATTTACACTTACCCAGCCTATCTGCACCAATATTACAAAAAGCGTTACAACAATATGCTAAATTCTCTAAGGTAGCCATTGAATTGGCTTCCCCGGATCTAATCAGCATAGGCGTTATAGGCGTGGACAGCACTAAAGCTTTGCGGTTATGCTTGGGCTTAGAACCTCCAATTGAGCATCAACAATGCTTTCATGAAGAATTATATCTACACCGTATGCCTGGTGAGGTGGAACGTTTTGTCTGTACAGCAAGTGTGCCGGCAATAATCAATTTATGGCAAGAGTTGATGACGCATAAGGCCGTGCCATTCAGTGAAAACGTATGGCATTGGTATGATATACAAGCTTTTTTAGTCCACATACGCCCTAAGACCAGTGCATTATACACACCACATGCTATTGCTTTACCCGAACACCATGGTGTAAGTTTTACGAAGGGTTGTTATACTGGTCAAGAAATTGTAGCCAGAATGCATTATTTAGGCCGCGGTAAGCGCAAGCTATCGCATATAACACGTAATATCGATCATCCCTATAGTCCAGGGGATGTATTATTGGATGAAAATCACAAGGCAATCGGCATGGTGCTAGACAGCTACAGCGATACTATGCAGAAAACTCAGCATTTATTGGCAGTATTATACTCATAGCAGTTGGTTTTTAGGCGAGAAGACTCGCTCGCGAGCACCATGCGAAGAGTTATTAGAGGTATTATGTTTTATCGTTTAATTGCAGCGCTCATTTTAGGTGCATTATTACCACTAGCCTTTGCGCCCTGGCAGTGGTCTATCTTAGCCATTCTTATTCCATTCGGTTTGATTTTTTTATGGCAGTACAGTCGCTCTATTTTTGAAGCAACCGCTATAGGTTTTATCTTTGGTGTTGCTTTCTTTGCCACTGGCGTTTATTGGATCTATTACAGCATTTACACCTATGGCCACAGCCCCTTATGGATCGCTTATTTAATCATGATGTCATTGTGCGTCGTGTTGGCGTTGTTTCCTGCAGTCTTGGGATTCTTATTACGTAATATTACGGTACCTGCATGGTTGCGTTGGTTGTTTGTATACCCTAGCTTATGGGTTTTAGCAGAAGGTATACGCGCCATTATAGGCAGCGGCTTTCCGTGGTTATCCTTAGGTTATAGTCAAACTAACACACCATTAGCGGGTTTAGCGCCTTTCGTCGGGGTGTATGGTTTATCCTGGTTATGTGTATTCATGAGTGGCTTATTGTTTATGGCATGTCAAAATAAGCGTTGGTTACTGCGCATTATCCCCTTAGTCGTTATAGCTTTAATTTATGGTTTGGGTTATGGCAGTCAACAGATACAGTGGGGCAAGGCAAAACCGCCTGCATTGTCTGTTGCTTTGGTTCAAGGTAATGTGACTCAAGATCTCAAATGGGATCCATTGCGATTAAGCAGGAATATAGAACACTATTTAAATTTAACCGAAAGCCATTTGGGTACCGATTTTATTATCTGGCCAGAAGCGGCTATTCCTACTGATATCGATTACATCCAACCTACTTTGGAACATATGGATGCCGTGTTAAAAAATCATAATAGCAATTTATTAACGGGCATTGGCGACAGTGGCGAAAATAATCAATATTACAATGCATTGATCTTGTTAGGACAAAACCAAGGCATCTATCGCAAACGGCATTTAGTGCCTTTTGGTGAATACTTGCCCATGCAACGATGGTTGTCGGCATTGTTAGAATATTGGCAGTTACCCAATGCCAGTTTATCTGCAGGCCCTAAAAAACAAACTCCATTAATGGTTAACGGCGTAAATGTAGCACCCTTTATTTGCTATGAAATTATTTTTCCTGGATTGGTGCGACAATCCTTACCGGCTGCAGAGCTATTGGTCACCATCAGCGATGATGCTTGGTTTGGTGACTCCCCTGCTTTAAGCCAACACCTACAAATGGCACAAATGCGCTCTATAGAAATGGCTAGACCACAATTATTCGTCAGCAACAGCGGCATTACCGCCATAGTCGACCACAAAGGTGAAATACAAAAACGATTGCCCATTGATGATGCAATTGTATTAACAGGTAGTATCATGCCACATCAAGGCATAACACCATTTATCTACTACGGTTCATGGCCCGTGTGGGTTGTATCGGTGTTGTGTTTGTTGCTGGCTATCATTGTGAGCAAGCGACGCAATCCAAAAAAAATTCAATCTCTATAGATAAAAATGGTTCCCACCTATTTTGAACGAAAGGAAAACGATCATGTCTACCCTACACATCCCGCCCGCTTTTGAAAATACCAACCTATCCGAATTGCATGATTTTATAGGGGCGTTTCCTTTTGCCACGGTCATATCAAATGCTGCAGCAATTACGGTGTCTCACCTGCCTCTTATCGTACAAGAGGGAGGAGAATATGGTACTTTGATTGGGCATATGGCAAAAGCAAATCAGCAATGGTTAGATTTTGATGGTGTTAAATCCATAGTTTGCATCTTCCATGGACCACATGCCTATACTTCTCCCGATTGGTACAAGACCTTGCCCGCGGTTCCTACATGGAATTATTCATTAGTTCATGCGGAAGGTATTCCTGAGCTTGTTATGGATAAAGCAGAATTATTGACACTTATCAATAACATGGTCAACCACTTTGAGCCATCATTACATATATCAGAAGAATTTAAAGAATCTCAATTGGATTTCATTGCAGGTTTTAAAATGAAAATACTCGCCATACAAGGAAAATATAAACTAGGTCAAAATCGCTCGTTGGCAGATCAAAAAGGGATAATAAAAGGTCTATCCAAACAAAGCGATTCAGATTCAAAACAACTGGCTGAATTCATTTGTACTTATGGAGACAAGAATTAAAAATTTTTTACTTATCTAGAAACGGTTTATTTTGGCTCTCTAGCAAATTGCGCGGTACCCTCGGGTATTATCACACCTGCTAATTTCTGTATGATCCAGATATGTATGGCCTGTGAGATATCTGGGGCTTCATCTAAGGAGCCACCTTTTATAGATATCGGGTCAGATAACTCGGGGTATTGATGCCAAAGACGTGAGCCACAGTTCATGCAAAAGATACATTCTAAAGTTCGTCCGCTATCTGTATTTCTAGTCCAAGATTTAAGACTATCTTGTCCACGCAGCAATTGTAAATCAGAGCGCGCCACAATATAGCTAATACCAAATGCGGATGCGGATTGGTGCCTACATTCCAGGCAATGACAAACATACAATTCTAATGGCTGGCTAGGACATTGATAGCGTACCTTGCCGCATTGGCAGCCACCCTCGCGGATGGTGTTTTTTGGCCGAAATAGATCCATGAGATTATCCTTTTTAGTTTATATCTGCTTTTCATTTATCACTGTGCTTTTATCGCTCCATTTCGTTAGAAGAAATATTATGACTCATATTTCCAGAAAAAAGATGTGTAGCAAGATAGACTATATCTTTTAAATCTTCACCTTCTGAGAAAAGTTTTCGTAACCAAGCGGCATCATTTTTTTTGTCTGCCACATCGGCGGCTAAGGCAGAGGTGAATTCGTGTGTGTTTAGCGCCTTGCTGTAAGATTCAATCTTTTTATAAAGCGCTAAAATATCATCAATCAAAGAATATTCTTGAAACGTTATTGGGTTTATAAGAAATGCGTTAAAACCGAATTTACTTGCCTGAAATCGATTATAATGATACAGCTCATATTTATCGTCAATTAATGAGAAAGGTTTTTCTTCTAACAAGTAGCGCGCTAGTGATTGAGCAAAAGCAGCAATTTGAATAACTTTTTCAATACTCAAAGGAGTATCACAAACACGGATCTCAATGGTACCAAACTCAGCTTTTGGACGAATATCCCAATAAAAATTATTAACCCCTTCTATTAATGGAAGTCGTTTCATTTTAGTTAAATAATCGTCAAACTCTGCCCAGTCTAAAATAAAAGGCGGCATGCCACTTAAAGGAAAAAGATTTACCACATTACTTCTAGTAGAATCAAATTCAGTATCAACTCCTTGGCAAAAAGGAGAAGAAGCACTTAAAGCAATAAAATGAGGAACATATTTTCCCATAGCATGCGTTAAATAAAGAGCATCATTAGGATTTTCACAGCCAATATGGATATGCATGCCAAAAACAGTAAACATTTTTGCTAAATAACCATATCGCTGTTTAACCGTTTCATAATGATCGGTTTGGTAAATTTCACGCTCTTGCCACATTTGAAAAGGATGAGTACCGCCACCAGAAAATAATACGTTTAAATCTTTTGTCTGTTCAATGAGTTGATTTTTTATTTGATTCAATTCCAGCAAAAGTGTTTGCGGAGTTTCATGAATACTAGAATTGATTTCAAGCATATCCTGAGTGAGTTCTGGTTTGATATACTTTTCATAAGGTTTATTTTTAAGTTGCTGAAGAATTTCATTAGATAAACCAGCGAGATCTTTTCCTTCTCGATTAATTATTTGAATTTCTAATTCAATTCCTAGTGTAAATGGCTTTGAAGTTTTAAATTGGAGCAATTTACCCCCTCCTCTTTTAAAATAAAAATTATATGTTTTTCTGTATGTTTTCCTGTTAATATTTTCATATAAATAATATTATATAGTTTATAAAGAAAGAAATCAACCTGTGTTATAATGGATATGATCGCTATAAAAATTTAAGATAACATTCTAAGGATATTATTATGAACACATCCACGCATCCAAACAGCGGCACTGTCAATATAGATTCTTTTTTATTGCAATATAAAATAGAAGGAAAAGGGCTTCCCGCCATCGTGATTGGCAGTGTGAATCAATATCCGAAAGTTTTTTCAGAAAGCTTACGTGAACATTTACAACTTATTTTCATTGATCATCGTGCTTTTGTGGCTGCTCCAAAAGATAGAGAAAATGAAACTTTTGAATTGGATACGATCCTGGACGATATTGACCAAATACGAGAGGCACTGAATTTAAATCAGGTTATCATTGTTGGACATTCTGGCCACTCTTACATGGCGCTAGAATACGCTAAAAAATATCCGGCACATGTCTCGCATGTGGTTATGATTGCTATTTCGCCCAACTTAAGTTTAGAGCATCAGAATGCCGCAGCCATTTATTGGCAAGATTTGGCTTCTGATGAACGCAAAGCGGCGCATAATGCACATTTGCAACAATGTCCCGATGATGCCCTCAATCAATTAAAACCCGGTGAACGATTCATAAAAGAATACATACGTAATACTGCTAAATTCTGGCATAACTTTGAAACAGATGCCCACTTTTTTTGGAATA
The DNA here is from genome assembly GCA_021781965.1 of Pseudomonadota bacterium. Lineage (GTDB taxonomy): Bacteria > Pseudomonadota > Gammaproteobacteria > UBA1113 > UBA1113 > VFKP01. The sequence continues at coordinate 23,330 of JAJXVU010000019.1, read as the reverse complement.
ATGTTACTATAAACATGGTTATATTGAACCATCTTTGGCGTGATACTTTTAGAACCATAGACCTAACGCAAGGACTTGCAGATTTTAACAAACCTATTTTTCTTGCTGTGGGGCTATATGATTTTGCCCTAGCGCCATTTACTGCTTGGTATCGTATACGCGATAAATTTAAGCATTTAGACCTCTTTGTATTCGAAAAAAGTGCACACTTACCGCAATGGGAAGAGGCAGACCTTTTTGATGAACGTTTGTTGAATTGGTTATCTGACAATTCTTAGTGTATATCACATTGCTTTATTTTCTATAGTGGTGTATTATAAAGAAACAGGATAATGACTTTTTTTGTATATAACTTAAACCGGGTAAAATATGTTAATAAAATGGATCCGTATTCTTCTACTTATCGTTATTATATTCGCAGTCTTAGGTTTTATGAATATAACCACTGCTCAACCATTTTTGGACATAGTTAGAATTATTTTTTGCGTCTTTTTGGTCATATTTGTCGTGACTGTTTTTATCCATATTTCTAGAGATAAAGACTAGTTATTATATTAAGGAACCGAGCGCGGCCGTCAGGGAGCGGGATGTTTAAAAGTATATCAGTGCCCTATTCTACATCTACCACCTGCAATAAATTGGCCGCATTTGGATTCTTCAAGCCAAAGTGTTGATAAACGAGATCCGTTGCTACACGACCACGGGCTGTGCGAGCAATGAAGCCCTGTTGAATTAAGTAAGGTTCTATCACATCTTCTATAGTGCTTTTTTCTTCGCTTAATGAAGCGGCTAAAGTGTCTAAGCCCACCGGGCCGCCATTGAATTTATGCAATAGATCCGATAAAAATCTGCGATCTAAGACATCAAAGCCTTTTTTATCCACTTCTAATAAATGTAGAGCTTCATTAGCAATGAGTTGAGTTATCATACCATCTCCACGTACTTCAGCATAATCGCGTGCACGACGCAATAAGCGATTGGCAATACGAGGGGTACCACGTGAACGTTTTGCAATTTCGCTGGCTGCCGCAGGTTCTAAGGAAACATTCAATATGTGCGCTGAGCGCAATAAAATATCGGTGAGTTCTGCAGGTGTATAAAATTGTAACCGGTTCACAATACCGAAACGATCACGTAATGGTGAGGTCAATAAACCAGCGCGAGTGGTTGCGCCCACTAAGGTAAAAGGGGGCAAGTCTAGTTTAATAGAACGTGCTGCGGGGCCTTCGCCAATCATTAAGTCTAACTGATAATCTTCCATGGCTGGGTATAAAATTTCTTCAACCGTAGCGCTTAAACGATGAATTTCATCGATGAATAATACGTCATTGGCTTTAAGATTGGTGAGCAAGGCGGCTAGATCCCCTGCTTTTTCTAGCACGGGCCCCGAGGTTTGTCTTAATTCAGCGCCCATTTCACAGGCGATGATATGTGCTAAAGTGGTTTTGCCCAAGCCCGGCGGACCGAAAATAAGGACGTGATCTAAAGCTTCTTGCCTTTTCTTAGCCGCGTCGATGAAGATAGACAATTGCGATTTTACCGCTTCTTGGCCAGTATAGTCTTTTAAATAACGCGGTCTAATGGCGCGATCAAAACGCACATCCTCGCTTTTTTGACTGGCCGTGATAAAACGATCTTGGTCTAACATTTTTTATTCCTATTAAGTAAATCACGACATCCGCTCCCTAACGGCCGCGGCTCTCTACCTATGACAACGCCTGCAAGGCCTTACGTAATAATTCCTCGGCACTCAACCCTTCTGCTGGAATTTGCTTTAATATTTTCATGGCTTCTTGCGGTTTAAAGCCCAAAGAAACCAATGCTGCTTGCGCTTCATCTATCACCGCCCTGGGTTTATTATCGCTTAATGGCAGTTGTTGTGCCAGATCTATTTCCCATTCATCTAATTTATCGGCCATTTCAATTAACAAGCGCTCTGCCGTTTTTTTGCCTATGCCGGGAAGACGTACTAAACGCGTTAAGTCCTCATTGCGTATGGCGTTAACAAAATCGTGGCTGTCGATGCTGGATAAAATGGTTAACGCTAATTTAGGGCCTATGCCATTCACCTTAATCAAGCTGCGAAATAAGGCTCGTTCATGCTTGTCTATAAAACCAAATAAAGTATGCGCATCTTCACGCACAGCTAAATGCGTTAATAGAATGATTTCCTGCCCTACTTCGGGCAATCTATAACAAGTGGACAATGGTGCTTTGACGTCGTAAGCCACACCGTGTACATCGATTAAAATATCCGGTGCTTTTACTTCCAGTAAAATACCCTTCAAACGACCTATCATCTATAGTTTCCTCAATTTCCATTCGCGGTGATTCGCATGGCAGATGGCAATGGCTAAGGCATCCGCAGCATCGCTAGCAATTTTGCCCTGTATGCTCAACACTTGTTTTACCATATGCTGCACCTGTATTTTTTCAGCAGCGCCATAACCGACTATCGCTTGTTTAATTTGTCTTGCCGCATATTCATGCACTGGTAAATTCACTGCCACTATGGCCGCGCCGCGCGCTTGTCCTAATTTTAAGGCCGAACTTGCATTTTTATGCATAAAAACTTGTTCAATGGCAAATTCATTGGGTTGGTATTGCGCGATAATTTCGCGCACGCCCTGGTAAATTTGCTGCAAGCGCATTACCCAATCGTCAGCCACAGTGCGTATGCAACCACTGCCTAAATAATGGTATTGATTAGACGTGCATTCAATGACACCGTAACCGGTGACGCGTGAGCCTGGATCGATACCGACTATGCGCAATGTCAAAAAATTATCCTTACTCTATACTCTACGCATTTGATTCTTAGGCTTCAAGCCTACAATCAATTGCTATGAGTCTAATTGAGACAAAACATCTTCCGGAATGTTGGCATTAGAATACACTTCTTGCACATCATCCAATTCTTCTAGCATATCTAGGAGCCGAATCATTTTCTCGGCATCATTACGATCTAAAGTGACTTCAACGCTAGGTATCATAGATACTTCAGCTGCTTCAGTATTCAATCCTTCCTTAACAAACAATTCTTTTATATTTAAAAAATCTTCGGGTTCGGTAAATACTTGTATATTACCTTCGTTATCCGCTTTAACATCGACTGCCCCCGCTTCCAAGGCTAAAGTCATAATGGTATCTTCATCGCTGTCTTTAGCAAACACGATAATCCCTAGCTTATTAAATAAATAAGCTACTGAACCGTCAGTGCCCAGATTGCCACCGCATTTGGAAAATGCATGACGTACATTTGACACGGTACGATTACGATTATCGCTTAAGCATTCTACCATAACGGCCACCCCATTAGGGCCATAGCCTTCATAGAAAATTTCTTCTAAGTTATCCGTATCTTCTGTACCACAGCCGCGTTTAACCGCTCTTTGTATGGTATCTTTAGGCATATTTTGCGAAAAGGCTTTATCCATCGCTAAACGCAAGCGTGGATTGCTATTGACATCGCCGCCACCCATGCGTGCGGCAATGGTTAATTCACGGATAAGCTTGGTAAATACTTTAGCTTTTCTCGCATCTTCTTTAGATTTTCTATGTTTAATATTCGCCCATTTGCTATGGCCAGCCATAATTAATTCCTCGTATTAATTGGTTTAGAAACTGCTATGTGTAATTCATCTAATTGTGCCTTGTCTGCCACAGACGGCGCATCCGTCAAAGGGCAACTGGCACTTTGTGTTTTGGGGAAAGCAATGACTTCGCGTATGGAAGTACATCCTGCCATGAGCATGGCGATTCTATCCATTCCGAATGCAATGCCGCCGTGCGGTGGACAGCCATATTTTAAGGCTTCCAAGAAAAAGCCAAATTTTTCTTTGGTTTTTTCTTCCGTTAACGACAATAACTCAAAAACCGTTTTTTGCATTTCTTTGCTGTGTATGCGTATAGAACCACCACCCAGTTCAAAGCCATTTAACACCATATCATAGGCTCTAGAGACCGTATGTAAAGGATCTGCTTTTAATGCTTCTGCCGAATCCGTTTTAGGTGAAGTGAAAGGATGGTGCAAAGGTTGCAATTCGTTTCTATCGTTCATTTCAAACATGGGGAAATCTACTACCCACAACGGTGCCCAATCACAGGTAAATAAATTCAAGTCGTGACCTAATTGTATGCGCAACGCGCCCATGGCATCGTTAACGTGTTTTTCTTTAGCCGCTGCAAAAAAGAGTATGTCGTTATTTTGTGCTTCAGTGCGTTTTAATATGTTTGCCAAAATTTCAGGCGATAAGAACTTGGCTATAGGTGATTGCACCCCTTCTACGCCAGCGTCTTTATTATTGATTTTCATATAAGCCAAGCCTTTCAAACCATGCTGACCTACAAAGACGCCATAATCATCCAATTGTTTGCGCGATAAACTAACGCCATTGGGTAAGCGCAAAGCCACCACGCGGTGTTGTACATCATTAGCAGACTCGCTGAATACTTTAAATTCAGAGTCTTTGACTAGATCCGCTATGTCGACCAATTCTAAAGGAATACGCAGATCGGGTTTGTCGCTGGCAAAACGGCGCATCGCTTCGGCATAGGTTAAATGCGGAAAGGGTTGCGGCAAGTCTATGGCCAATACTGCTTTAAATAAAGCAACTATCCACTGCTCTGTCCAATTTTGGATACTGGCCTCATCAATGAAGGAAGCTTCTATATCAAGCTGAGTAAATTCGGGTTGGCGATCGGCGCGTAAGTCTTCGTCTCTAAAACAACGCACGATTTGATAATAACGATCGCAACCGGCCAGCATCAATAGCTGTTTAAACAATTGTGGCGATTGCGGCAAGGCAAAGAAATGTCCTGGATGCGTACGGCTAGGGACTAAATAATCGCGTGCCCCTTCAGGAGTTGCCTTCATGAGCATGGGCGTTTCAATGTCCATAAAGCCCAATTCGTCAAAATAACGGCGTGTAAACTTGGTGATTTCATTGCGCAATTGCAACCGTCTGAATACTTCTGGACGGCGTATGTCGATGTAACGGTATTTTAAGCGCGTATCTTCGCCTACATTGGCATCATCCAAGGGAAACGGTGGCGTTTCCGCTTCATTTAAAATAGTTAATGCTTCGGCAACCAGCTCAACTTTGCCGCTGGCTAGATTGGCGTTGACCATATTCTCGGGTCTGGCACGGACTTTAGCCGTGACTTGAAGCACAAATTCGCTGCGCAAGCTTTCAGCCTGTTTAAATAATGCACCGATTTCGGGTTCAAATAAAACTTGCACCAAACCGCTGCGATCGCGCAAATCGATGAAAATAATGCCGCCATGGTCTCGCCGCCGGTGTACCCAGCCACAGACTTGGACCGAATGACCCACGAATTGTTCATTTATTTGCCCACAATAATGGCTGCGCATGGTTTATCCTATTTAAAATATGTTTTTTAATCCGCAAAGTTTACCTTAAATGAGCTAAAAAACCAATGATATTATACGATTAGTTGGGTGTGATCATCGATGACAAAACTCGATTGCATTGCGGATAAAATATTTAAGCCTATAGGTGACCCAGAGCCCCCTCTATATAGTGCTATTTTCTTGGACAAAGTACGCTGATGGTGGAGACATTTTTAGGCACCTCATTGCGTTTCAGCTGTATATAATCTCTTATGACTATTTCTTCAATCCGCGCCATAAGTGTGTCACAGTTGGCGGCAGTCCTTGCCGATACAATAAGAATATCTTTTTCAATACCACATCTTTGGGCTTCCTTTTTTAAACGGTCTATCTGAGGCATTCGGTTAAAAGAGGGATCTTTTATATCATCAAGCCCAACCAAAATAATAGCGCAATTACTTTCACGGGGGTGATATTTTCTTATAGACTCAATATGATTCCTAAGCTCTGTTATTTCAGCATTAAAGTCTGAGTCTTCGCCAAGTGTTACGACGATAACACAGCCGAGTTTCGCAGCATGATAACTCGCAGTTGGTCTCCATTCTTGATTTCTAGATCCATGAAATGCTTCCCAAAGTTGAAGCGTGTGCGATGGAGCTTTTTTCATTTCAATATCTACATGCCCCTTCGGCGCGCCCATTGTAGATACAAAATCTTCTGTCCATTGATTGAGAGTCAATCGAAGAAGTAACTTAACTCCGCATTCGGACCCCATAAAATGAAAACTAAGTTTTTCCTCTTTAATACCCCGAAGTGAAACATTAACAGCCGGTGGTTTAGGTATAACTATAGCATCATTGTAGAAAAATGTGGGGGGAAGTGTATGTAAGAAAGAGCTGCTACTAGAAGAAGGTAAAGCGCTACTGCTAGAAGAAGCAGAAGGAATCGTCGGTAGTAGATCAAGCGCATTTACGAATTTGTAATTTAAAGGTCTTGTTATTAGATTTGGCTTTGGTAAAGGTAAGTCCATGCTGCTAGAAGAAGGTAAAGCGCTACTGCTAGAAGAAGATGCCTTATTTAGTTTAGCTTCTACAGTCCTTAAATAATTTAGTATTTCTTTTTTAAATTCACCGTCCGGAGCTAAGTTTTCATTCTTTAATTCTTCTCCTGTCAGGGGAGATATTATTGCTTTGTGGTCACTCTTACATTGCTTAAACCAATCCTCAATAGAAGTTTTATCATAAAGCTGTCCGTCTGCTGCTTTTACTGGATTTTCCATAATAGTGAGGCTAATAGAATCTATATACCGATCGTCAAATTCATAATTTGGATTCAGGCGTTGAATTGACATGACTAATGCAGAAATACGCGTACTGGTGGCTGACATAATTTACCTCTATTAAAACTATATTTATACTTATTAATCAATAAGATAAAAGCACTAAGGCTATTATTCTTAATAGTCAAGATTTTAGCATAAATTCACGGTGATGATCAATAATTTGGCTGTTTGGGTTCGGTTCTTTTAGGCTGTACTACCCCCAGCGATATAACCATCTTAATGGCATCTTCTACCGATAGATTCATTTCTTTGACTTCATGGGCGGGAACGATCAATAAAAATCCCGAGGTAGGATTGGGTGTGGTGGGAATAAATACCATTACATGATCTTGCGGTAATTGTTCTCGTGCTACAGAAAAGTTATCTGCAGTCTGAAAAGCAATGCTCCACATATCACGCCGTGGGTATTCTACTAAAACCACTTTTTTGAAAGAATTGCCGCCGGGTTCTAAGAAGGATTGAGTGACTTGTTTAACACTGCCGTAAATACTTCTCACTAAAGGCACACGATGCACTAAACGTTCCCACAAGGCAAACAATCCCTTGCCAAAAAAGTTGGCGGCAAGCATGCCTGTCACTAAGAGTATGAGTAAACTGACGATGACGCCAAAACCAGGGATATCGACACCCAGCCAAGCGCGGGGAGAAGCACTGGCTGGCAGCAGCAATAACACTTGATCCAGTAAATTCACAATAAAATGTACTACCCAAACCGTGGCTAAGATGGGTAACCAAATCAATAAGCCCGCTAAAAAATGACGTTGCAGGCCGGCCTTTAGTTTACTCATTCGCCGCTCTCTTTGTTTTTGGTGCCAGAATCGCTTTTAGGCGTGTCGGTTTTAGATGTATCGGCTTTAGTTTCTGACGGTGCGCTATCTTTATTTGCTGCAGGCGCTTCTTTTTTCTTTTTAAAATCCGTCTCATACCAACCCGTGCCTTTGAGCTGAAACATAGGCGCGCTGATTAGCTTTTCTAAACTCAGTTCCTTACATTGCGGACATTCTTCCAAAGGCGTATCGGATAGGCCTTGTAAAGCGTCAAAGCAATGACCGCATTTCTGACAACAGTATTCATAAACTGGCATAGTATTACCTCTTTAAAGTTCTATTAATTATAGCGTATATCACATCCACCCGCTCCCTGACGGTCGCGGCTCGGAAAACGCCACGGCTAGATGCGTCGTTTATATCCCTTTCAACACCGGCATATTCCAATCTTCTTTCAAATGTACAATACCTTGTTGCAATACATCCAACACCGCTTTATTGCTTAGGCGCTGCTCTTCTGCTTTTAAGCCCGGATAATATATGGCTTCCATCAGCTGATACAAGGTCAATTCGTTTAAATTCACGGTTAATTTAATCTTTTTATTGACACAACCAATGATGCCTGCTTCTTCTAGCTGCTCTTCTAAAGATTCAATATTATTCAATTCATCGCTAGGTGCATGTTTTAACCAGGCTTCATAATTATAGCGGTATTTATTGTCGTGCAAAATCTTTAACAATAACAAAGCCCTAGACAAAGCTGTTTGCTTTCTTTGCGGCAATGGTGTGCGCCAATAAGGCAATATTTGCAATAACTCAGCGCCCCAGAGCACAATGGTCCAGGATAAATAAAGCCACAATAAAAAGATAGGAATTACTGCTAAGGCACCATACACCAAAGTATAAATTGAAAAGCGATCGATATAAAAAGCAAAGGCCTGCCTAGCCAATTCAAATAACAATGCCGCCATTAAGCCCGCCATAAAACAATATTTTAGTGGAGAAATACGGTTAGGCAGTAAACGATATAATAATGTAAACCACAATGTAGTTATAATAAACATAAGCCCTGAACTTAGCCATTTTCTTCCTAGCGCAGAATGCCATCCCGTTTCTTGTCCGGACCAAGCAAAGGCATGTGAAAAAAGCAGCATACACGTTCCCAACAATAACGGTGCCAGGGTTAAAATGCCCCAATACAGAAAAAATCCTTCGATAAAATGGCGTGATTTTTTGATGCGCCATATGGCATTAAAGGCACTTTCTATGCTGAATAGCACAAAAATAGCTGTCACCAACAGCGATATGATGCCTAGCCAGGATAATTGTATCGTTTTTTGTACCCATAAATTGAGTTGGCTTTGTATAACCTGGCCCGTGGAAGGGACAAAATGGGCAAAAATAAAATCTTGGGCTTTATCGCCTAAAATGGCAAATTTGGGAAAAGCCGTGAAAATAACCAAGCCCACCATCGTCATCGGTACTATAGCCAATAAGGTGGTAAAGCTAAGTTCCGCTGCGCGTGACAAACAGCGATCGGCGCCAAAGCGCTTTAACACACAGCGTAGATTGTAAAATTGCAAAAAAAATTGATTCACCCTTGCCTCCCGAAGACAGTGTAGCAAAGCATAGAGGGCTTGTCACTGAAACTTAAAAATGAGAAACGTTGCTATCGCCTAAGTCTGGATCGTACAAATCTTTATAGAGTCTCTTCTCTAAGTAGTCATCTAATAACAAGCGAGTGCGGCGTTCACGGCTTTTATTTAACCGACCCATCGATTTATCAAACTTGTCTTCTATGTCAGAAAGTAGTTGCTCTTCTTCATCATAATGTAAATGTTCATTTTCATTCAAAGCATGGTTATATGCATACGAGGCCATAGCAGTGCTCCGTTATACTTTTTTGTAAGTATAGCTCAAATTATGAGCATGGGAAGTGTTTACTTAACTATTCGCACATTGTTATTGGCTAGATTAGCGTATAACCAGTCTTTCCGCTCCCTAACGGTTGCGGCTCTGTTACCTGACGGTCGCGGAGTTTTTTACATTGCTACTTAACAAATGGCCACAAAACGACTAAAATGTCTATATAACATTAGAAGGGGCCTAATTATGAGCGTTTTACCTAATTCAGACAAAATACGCACTTTATGCGAACAATCTTGGGAAGATGACATCATTCCTACCTTAAAAAAATTTATTGCTATTCCCAATAAATCCCCTGCTTTTGACGCCCATTGGCAAGAGCATGGCCATATTGATGCTGCCGTCAAATTAGTCGCCGATTGGGTTAAAAAAGAAGCGGTTCCTGGCTTAGAACTGCGAGTACTGCAATTGCCCAAGCGTACCCCGGTTATCTTCATAGAAATCCCTGGCACACTAGACAAGACAATATTGATGTATGGCCATATCGACAAACAACCGGAAATGCATGGCTGGATGGAGGGCTTATCCCCATGGGAGCCCGTATTAAAAGGCGATAAATTGTATGGCCGTGGTGGCGCCGATGATGGCTATGCTGTTTTTGCTTCTATCTTAGCAATTAAAGCGTTGAAAGCACAGAATATAGCCCATAGCCGTATCGTTATTTTAATTGAAAACTCCGAAGAAAGCGGCAGTATTGATCTGCCCTACTATATTGATGAATTAGAGCAAGACATAGGAACACCAGAACTTATCATCTGCTTAGATTCTGGCTGCGGCAACTACGAACAACTCTGGCATACCACTTCGCTGCGCGGAATTGTAGCCGGCACACTGCGGGTAGAAGTATTAACGGAAGGGGTACACTCTGGCTATGGCTCCGGTATTATGCCTTCTAGCTTTAGGATCATAAGGCAATTATTAAGCCGTGTTGAAAATAAAAATACCGGTGAAATTTTATTATCGGCATTTCATGTCAATATTCCCGAGCAACGCATTAAAGAGACGCGTTTAGCCGCCAGTGTATTGGGCGATGAAGTTTATAAAGCTTTTCCGCGCAGTGGTGAGGCTCAGCCCGTTAACGATAATATGAGCGAATTACTGTTAAATCGCACTTGGCGCCCCGCTTTAGAGATCATCGCTTGCGAGGGCATACCCTCTTTAGAAAATGCCAGCAATGTATTGCGACCTTATACTACCCTGACCTTGTCTATACGTACGCCGCCTACTTGCGATGTAGAAAAAGCCGCTGTACAGTTAAAACAAATCTTAGCAGCCGATCCACCCTATAAGGCTAAAGTCACTTTTGACCTTCAGAAAACCAGCAGTGGTTGGCATGCACCGCTATTAGAGCCTTGGCTTAAAAAGGCAATGGATGAAGCTTCACATGCCTATTTTGGCAAAGAAGCCCTTGCTATTGCCGAAGGTGGCAGCATACCGTTTATGGCCATGTTAGGTGAAAAATTTCCTAAAGCACAATTTCTCATTACCGGCATATTAGGCCCACATTCCAACGCGCACGGACCCAATGAGTTTTTGCACATTCCTGCGGTAAAACGCTTAACTTGTTGCATTAGTCATGTTATTGCTGCAGAAGCTGCGCATGAATGACCTGATAGATCGTAACGACTCTCACCATCCGCGACCGTCAGGGAACGGATGGATAGAATATACTCTAATGTACCCAATATGAATTTTTCTTCCAATAATGGACGAGTAGTTATGATAGATCACTATAAAGAAAAATTACTAGAAATTATTACTACGCTGAATGGTTCTTTTTCTAAAGAAAAAAACGCCCTGGATTTATTAAACCATTATACTGATATTATAGATTCGCTCTTAATAAATCTATGGCAAGGCTATCAGAGCTCTTTGAAGAAACACTGCTTACTGGCCGTGGGGGGGTATGGACGCAAAGAGTTATATCCTTATTCAGATATTGATATACTCATCTTAACAGAAACGCCTATCAAAGAAGATCCCGCTTTAGAAACTTTCCTGCAGATTTTGTGGGACCTAAAACTAAAAGCATCTCCCATAACCGCAACGCAAGAACAACTTAGAGACTTATGTAAAGAAAATCTATCTACCTTAACCAGCATTCTGGATCAACGCTATTTGAGTGGCTCTCTAGACTTATACCATTCTTTTTGTGCACAAAGTGATTTTTTCCTACAATTGTCTACGCTAGAATTCTATACGCAAAAAAAAGAAGAACAGAAACGACGTTATCAGACTGTAGGCTTATATGCTTTTTGCCTAGAGCCTAATATCAAAGAGAGTCCGGGCGGATTGCGCGATATGCAAACCTTACTGTGGTGTAGCCACTATGCCTTTATTAAAGAAACAGGTCACTTCCCTCAAGAAAACAATCCCTGTAATTTACTAACAGTGCTTCAGACATTAGAAACAAAGGACATTTTAAACCATCACGAAAGTCAAAAATTAGCGCGGGCTTATTTGTATCTGGCACATGTGCGTTTTGGTTTGCATTTGCTGGCCAGAAAGAATGAAGACCGTTTATCTTTTGAAATGCAATCCGAATTGGCTGAACGTTATAAAGAATCACAACGTGATTTTATGAGAAAATATTATGATACCGTGTTGACATTGATGCGTTATGAATATGTTCTAGAGAAGAGTTTTTGCGAATGGATGGATAAAATAAACAAGGCAGAGGACTCTACAGATGAAATCTCTTTACATCCTCTAGAAATTCTGCTTAATTGCCAAAATGATACTGATATTAAAAACATCCCATTATCTGTTATTAGGGCCATAGATTTTAATCCAATTTCATCAGAAAAGTCTTTGGATCTAGCCAATCAAAGATTATTTTTAAGCCTATTTAACAAAGCACCCTATGTTTATGATTTGCTTAAAACATTGCGCCTTTGGGGCAACTTAACGCATTATTTACCAGAATTACAGTTGGCAATCGGTTTAATACAGCACAGTTTGTTTCACAGTTACACCGTAGATGAACATACTTTACTATTAACGTCCATGATAGATAAATTTTATTTAAAGTCTAATCAAGAGCAATATCCTCTTTGCCATGAACTTATTCCTAGCATACAATCACCGCAAGTGCTTTATTTAGCTGCTTTGTTGCACGATAGCGGTAAAGGCCATATGGAAGATCACAGCTTAGTCGGCGAAAAACTGGCTATAGACCTATGTCGTCGATTAGCGAGCTTATTAAGCAACGAAGAACAAGGCAATTTAGTTTGGCTGGTTAAAAATCATTTGTTAATGTCCATGGTTGCGCAAAAGCAAGATATACATGATCCAACGGTAATCATTAGTTTTGCTAAAGCGGTTGGCAATTTGAATCGCTTAAAGTTATTGTATTTACTTACGGTTGCAGACATTTCTGCTACCAATCCTACTTTATGGAATGGTTGGAAGGACAGTTTACTCAAAAAACTATATCTAGCTACCGCAAAAGCTTTACAATGCGATTATGCCGTGTCACCCATAGATAAAAAAACAGCACGCAAAAAAGAAAAAAGCCTGTTGTTATTAGCCAAACAAGGCATAGAGGCCACTGCTGCCCTTTCATTATGGCAGAGTTGGCCTGGAGTTTATTTCTTACATCACAGCGTTCCCAGCATTGCGAAACACACGATACTCATTTTAAAACAAGAAGAAAATAAAGCTGTTTTTTGCTTTAGCAATCATTCAAAGCTTGGTCATTATGAATTATTTATCCATTGCAAGGATAGGCCTTTTTTGTTCTCATTGTTTACCAATGTGCTAGAAAAAGAAAATCTAAACGTAGTCTCCGCCGATATTTTAACTACCACAGAGGGTTATGCTTTAGATAGTTTCTATCTGTTGCGCGAAACAGCTTATTCTAAGAAAAAAGAACATTTACTTCAACGTTTAGAAGAGGCATTATTGGGATTAAAAAACAATCAGGCCGCACCTACATTTAATCGGCGCTTTCATAAACAACGATTATTGCCTAATATGATTACCGAAATACACTGCCACCATAAAGAAAACCAAAATGTAACTGAAGTCGAAATTATTTCTTATGACAGACCTGGGTTATTGGCTAAAATAGGTTTGGTATTTGCTGAGCATAAGCTTAATTTGCAACAAGCAAAGATAGCCACTTTAGGTCAGCGCATAGAAGATATTTTTGTGGTAAAGAATTGTGAAGGGGCACTTTTATCAGAGCAAGAGATTAAAAGTTTAACTGAAGATTTATTGCGGGCATTAGGAAATTTGTGAGTGTTGCACGAAGTCCCTCATTGCGAGCCAGTGAGCCGCAGTCTTACAATTGCCACACTGCGCTCATCCAGTTCCGCGAAATTGTATTACTCATATATACAAAAGGGCCAAGCTGTAAAGCTCAGCCCTTGTGTGGTTACTAACTCGTTCTAACAGAAACTAAACATGGTACGTTAACGACAAGTACGGCCCTCTAAGTGAAAAATCGGTGCTGTCAATACCTACAATGTGTTGTGTTGCTCCAACATCTCCTTGAATCATATCAAAGGCATCCGAGTACTCTATTGCCTGATAACCGCCTTCTAATGCAAGACTGCTGCCATTGGTGAATACATATTTGTAATCCGCGCCCAATCTACCGGTAACTGCATTGCTTACACGTTTACTTGTCGGGGAGTCAAATTGAGCATTAATTGGCGCAAAGCCAAGAGCAGAAGAACCATCCACGTTACTTGCCAATACAGCATCATCCAAGTGGCCAATGACGCCAAAACCACGCCATATGTCATAATGCGCATCAAAGCCCATTTCTGGCCCTAAGCCTTGGAAATCACTTTTGATGTAACCAGGGGCTGCGAAAGTCATATTGTGGCTTAAACTGGCATAACGCGCACCTATTTCGGGTTTAAAGCTAAAACCAGACACCGCAAAAGTATGGCCTAACCATAAATCATATTGGTTGAAGTTATAAGCTAATTTTGCATCACTTACCAAACCTATAGATGCGGGATTAGGTAGAACTACGTCGGGAAAGAAAACCGCCCCAAATGACTCAGGTGACCCGGCCGAAGTGTTATATCCGTGGGTACTGTTGTTGAAATGCAAATAATCAAATTCCAAGCTATTTGCCGAAGCTCCAAAATCATAGCCCACTTTAGCGCCTATTCCGCCCCTACTATCTTCCTCAAAGGGTTTACTTTGAGATAGCAGAGAGCCATCCGCTTGTCGATATTGCCAACTGTCTGTAACCAAACCTATACCGCTTTCGCTGGGTTTAGCATAAATACCCGTAACGCCTACGTAAAAACCACTTGGGATCGGTTGTGTACACAGTAAGTTACAAGGTTTTGCAGGTTCTGGAGGGTTGTAGGTATCGGCTAACGCTATAGTAGAAGCTGAAATGCCGAGTAAAGCCAATAAAGTTATACGTTTAATCATGATTGTTAAATCCCTATAAAAGTTGTCGTTAAACACGTGAGCCTCCCGCTACAATAGCCCGCAGGTTTACTCAACTGTGTTGCCATTAATTACAGCGTAATTTTTACCTGGTTTTTCAATATTTTGTCAAGCATTTAAATGAGAAAAGCAAATTATAAGGTTAATTGTAACAATTTAGCTAAAAATCAAATTATTTTCCGTGATAATTTATGCATTGTAATACCTTAAATGAAATGTTAGACTCGAATTTTATCGCCTCAATGGATTTAATTATGACTAAACAAGCCTTTGATACCCGTGTTATCCATGCTGGTCAATCTCCGGATCCCAGTACAGGCGCGGTAATGCCACCCATTTATGCTACATCCACCTATGCACAAAAAAGTCCGGGGCAGCATTTAGGCTATGAATACTCTCGCTCGCAAAACCCAACCCGTTTCGCTTATGAACGCTGTGTGGCTGATCTAGAAGATGGTGCCGCAGGTTTCGCTTTTGCTTCGGGCATGGCGGCTATTTCTTCTATATTGGAATTACTAAACAGCGGCGATCACGTCATCGCCAGTGACGATCTTTACGGCGGCACGGTGCGTTTATTTAACCGTGTGCGCACCCGCAGCGCCGCATTATCCTTTAGCTATGTGGACTTTAGCCTGCCAGGAGCTGATTTAAAACAGCATGTAACACCAAAAACCAAATTATTATGGCTGGAAACCCCTACCAATCCCCTGCTCAAATTAGCCGATTTAAAGGTTTTGTTAGCAGAGGCTAAAGCATTGGGCTTAATAACGGTAGTCGACAATACCTTCGCCACGCCTTATTTGCAGCAACCCTTGCTTTTAGGCGCTGATATCGTCGTGCATTCTGCCACTAAATATTTAAATGGCCATTGCGATATGGTGGGTGGTATAGCGGTTGTAGGCCACAATCCCGCCTTAGTAGAACAAATGGGCTTTATACAAAATTCTGTAGGCGCTATTGCTGGCCCTTTCGATGCTTTTCTGGCCTTACGCGGCATTAAAACCTTAGCTTTGCGCATGGAACGCCATTGCAATAATGCTCTAGCCTTGGCGCAGTGGCTAACAACCCAATCTCATGTTAAAGAAGTAATCTATCCAGGCCTTGTTTCACATCCGCAACATGCCTTAGCCAAGCAACAAATGCGCCATTTTGGTGGTATGATCAGCTTGCGTCTGCAAGGAGGATTAGCCGAAACCAAGCTGTTCCTAGAACAATTGCGCATATTCACTTTGGCTGAAAGCCTAGGTGGTGTGGAAAGTCTAGTATGTCATCCTGCCCTCATGACCCATGCTTCTTTGCCGCCAGAACGGCGTGCTGCTTTAGGCATAGATGATACCTTAGTGCGCTTATCGGTAGGCATTGAAGCCATAGAAGATTTACAAGCTGATATTACTCAGGCTTTACAAAAAGCATTTTAAACTATAATTACGGATACTATCCTATGCAAATAGACAAAACTTATATCTCTCGTTTTACGCTGGTCTTATTTATTGCCGGTGCGGTAGACAGTATCCGCAACTTACCTACAACCGCCTTATTCGGCAGCTCGTTGGTGATGTATTATTGTTTGGCCGCGGTTACTTTTTTATTGCCCATCGCTTTAGTATCAGCAGAATTAGCCGCTAGCCGCGTAGGCACAGGTATTTATGAATGGGTAAGAAGTGCTTTTGGCGCTAGAACCGGCTTCCTTGCTATTTGGTTACAATGGATTAATACCATGGTGTGGTTCCCCACCATACTTTCTTTTCTAGCAGGTACAGCCACTTATTTTATTAATCCTGCATTGGCAACGCATAATTGGTTTATTTTAACTCTTATACTGGTTACTTTTTGGGGATTAACTCTACTTAACTTATGTGGCATACGCTTATCAACTCGCGCTGCGTCCTGGATGGCCTTATTGGGTATGGTGATTCCCTTAGCCTTGATTTTATTAGCTGGCGTATGGTGGTTATTAACCCATCGTCCTACGCAAGTAGAATTATCCTTGCATGCCTTTTTTCCCATAGGGCAACAACATGGCGCTTTTTCATCCTTAACCGCCATTATTGCTGGCTTCTTAGGGATTGAATTGGCTGGTGTGCATATCAATCACTTAAGAAAGCCTGGCGAAGACTATGCTAAAGCGCTCGCCATCGCCGTGCCTTTCGTGCTCATTACCATGGCTTTTGGCGCGTTAACCATTGCCATGATTTTACCGCAGTCTAATATCAACATAGTCAATGGCGTCATTGAAGCTTTTGATAATTTCTTGGCGGTGTATCATGTGCAATTCTTATTGCCCGTAGTCGGAGTCATGATTTTAGTCGGCAGCATAGGTGGCATGATCAGTTGGGTGATTTCACCTGCTAAAGGCTTGTTGCAAGCCGGCCACGATGGCTTTTTGCCAAAATTTTTTCGTCACACCAATAAAAGCCAAGTGCCACATCGTTTGTTAATAGCGCAAGCCGTTTTAGTAAGTATTATTTCGGGTGCTTTTTTATTATTTCCTAGCGTAAATGGCGGTTATTGGCTGTTAACCGCCTTGAGCACTGAATTGTATCTGCTCATGTATGTATTGCTGTTGGGAGCCGCTATTTATATCAAATGGAAACAGCCTCAACAAATACGCTCTTTTCAACTGGGTAAAGGAATAGGCGGCACCCTGACCGTGGCTATTTTAGGACTGATAGGCTGCGGCATAGCCTTGGTTATAGGGGTTATTCCCCCTAGCGATATCCCCGTCGGCGATCCTCTGCGCTATGCCTTAATTTTCGCGGGTGGCTTGGTACTGTTTGTGGCCCCAGTGATGCTGTTCTATCGGTTGCAAAAAATAGAAAATTACAAAATTAATGCAAATTGTTGATTTATAATAATTTTTATGCTGGTGCTAAATATAAATATTTTCACATAAAAATACCATTTTCCTATTGCCTTATTTAAATTAATCTGTTATCATTTTCAAAATTAATAACAAATTGAGGGTAATCATGGTTAAAGCATTTGAAGTTACTGCAGGTAGTACCGAAGCAGAAATTAAACTAGCATTTAAAGATTGGCTTCTTAAAAATCATCCTGATAAGGGTGGGCGCATGACAGGCGAGGACTTGACTCAAGCGAAGCAAAAATACGCTGAGTTGCTTGGAAAAGTAAATAGTAAAAATGAGGAATTTCAAGCACCGCAATCTTTTGATATGCATGTTGCCGAAAAAAGCAACGATGTAAAAGAAGAAAGCTTCATTGAAGTGAAGGAAGAAGTCACTACAAGCATCTATAAATTTACATTTAATTTTAGCGAAGAATCTTCCTCCCAGGACAGATTAGCTGCTGTAATGGGCTTTGCTTATAATCCTGGACAATTTAAGGGTCCAATAGGTAAAAAACAGGATTTGGTTTTAAATGGATGCAATATTGGGACATCTACTTATAACGGTCAGGAAAACATTACAAGTCTATTTACAAGAAAAGTAAAAGTACCTACTGACTTTTTTGGTACAAAAAGTCCTGCCCTTACTAATGGCTCAAAACCAACTTTAGCCATTGCCGACGATTCTCAACAAAAAATAGCATCTCCTGCAGCCTAAATAAATGGATCCACCACCACTGCATAGAGTGGTGGTCGATCCATTCTTGTTTATTGGTAGCCAATTACCTTGAAAAATGGGTAAAAGACCCCATTATCTGCTATCATTAGTTCATAATTTAAAGTGAAGTAGACAAAAAATGCAACAACATCCACATCAAAAATTAATTATTTTGGGTTCTGGGCCTGCGGGTTATAGTGCCGCTATTTATGCCGCACGCGCTAATTTGAAGCCGCTGCTCATCACTGGCTTGCAAAAAGGCGGTCAATTAATGACCACAACCGATGTGGATAATTGGCCAGGCGATATAGAAGGCTTGTTAGGCCCTAAATTAATGGAACGTATGGAAAGCCATGCGGCACGTTTTGAGACTGACATCATTTTTGATCACATCCATACGGCCAAGTTAGATAAGAGCCCTTTTACCTTAATAGGCGATTTGGCCAGCTATACCTGCGATGCTTTGATTATCGCGACAGGAGCTTCTGCTAAATATCTAGGCATAGCCTCTGAAGAAGCATTTAAGGGCCGTGGGGTTTCAGCCTGTGCTACTTGTGATGGCTTTTTCTATAAAAATAAAGATGTATTGGTGGTCGGTGGTGGCAATACCGCCGTCGAGGAAGCCTTATATCTGTCAAATATTGCTCGTAAGGTTTATGTAGTGCATAGACGCGATAAATTCCGCTCTGAAAAGATATTGATAGACAAGATTATGGCTAAAGCAGCACACGGCAATATAGAGGTCATCTGGAATCACACCTTAAATGAAATACTGGGTGACCAGAGTGGCGTAACAGGCGCCGAATTAAAGCACATGAAAAATGACTCTACTCAAAAAATAAATGTAGATGGAGTCTTTATCGCCATAGGACATCAACCCAATACTAGTTTGTTTGAAGGTCAATTAGAGATGAAAAGTGGTTATATTGTAACTAAAAGCGGTTTGGGCGGGAATGCTACAGCAACCTCCATTCCGGGTGTATTTGCGGCGGGCGATGTAGCCGATCCCATTTATAGACAAGCGATAACCTCTGCAGGCTCGGGCTGTATGGCCGCATTGGATGCAGAAAAGTATTTAGACTGCCTGCTTGCTTCTTGAATGCTTTTAGGTGAAAATATACCCTTCGCATTTGCTTTTTAGGCTTTGTTGCCTATGCTGTAAGTATAACGCTAATTAATGTATTTGAAATAACTGTGAGAACATATGTCCAAAGAAGATAATATAGAAATGGAAGGGGTGATTGTAGAAACCCTGCCTAATACCACGTTTAAAGTCAAACTAGAAAATGGCCACCTCGTTACGGCCCATATTTCTGGCAAGATCCGCAAAAATTATATCCGTATTCTAACCGGCGATAAAGTCACGGTTGAGTTAACCCCCTATGATTTGACTAAAGGCCGAATCATATTCCGACATAAAGAATCATCTGCTGGTGGCGGCGGAAAAGACTCCCCTGCTGGGGGATAGCTTTGTGCCTCGTCATTGCGAGCGAACAAGCATTGCTTCGCAAGCTCGCAATGACGGTATACTAACTTACAGCGGACACAATAGAACAATATCGTTATATCTTCGCCTCCACCCAATTTCTTACTAATTCTAACGCGGCTTTTAACTGACTAGCATCGTTACCTGCAGCTTGAGCCATATCAGCACGACCGCCGCCTTTACCACCTAATTTTTCAGCAAGAAAACCTACTAACTGGCCTGCATGGACTTTATCGCTTAGCGATGCACTCACACCCACAACCAAGTGTACTTTATCTTCATATACGCTGGCTAATACCACTACGCTGGGTTCTAAATTTGCTTTAATTTGATTTAACATTTCACGCAAGGTTTTAGGATCGACCTGACCTACATCGCTGCATAAGTACTGCACGGAACCCATTTCTTCTACCTGCAATAATAAATCGCGACTCTTTAACAAAGCCAATTGGCTTTCGGTTTTTTCTAAATTCTTTTCTAGTTTCTTCCAACGCTCTACCTGTTGTTTTGCACGCACCACGGCATCGTCTTTCTGAATTTTAATCACATCGCATAGTGCATTAAAGTCCAGACTCAATGTATTGACCCATTGCCATGCCGCCATACCGGTGATGGCTTCTATACGGCGAATACCCGCCGCCACGCCTGCTTCAGAGATGATCTTAAATAAGCCTATGTCGCCACTACGGCTCACATGCGTACCACCGCACAGTTCTTTGGAAAAATCACCAATCTGTAATACTCGCACCACTTCGTCATATTTCTCGCCGAACAAGGCCATGGCGCCACCTTTGATAGCTTCTTCGGCATTCATTTGATGGGTTTCCACCAAAGTATTATTCAAAATTTCTGCATTTACCTTTTCTTCAATTTGTTGCAATATTTCAGGTGTTAACGCTTTACTATAAGAAAAGTCAAAGCGCAGGCGATCAGGTGCTACTAACGAACCTTTTTGCACCACTTCTTTGCCTAATAATTTTTGCAACACGGCATGTAATAAGTGTGTAGCGGTGTGATTGCGTGCAGTGGCACGTCGCGATGTGCTATCGACCTTAGCATTGACTCTCAGTCCTAACTTCCATTCGCCCTGTTTTAAATGACCAAAGTGTACGATACTACTACCCTGCTTTTGCGTATCCTCGACGATAAATTCCTCGTTGTTATGCAACAAAGCGCCCTGATCACCAACCTGGCCGCCGCTTTCAGCATAAAAAGGTGTATGGGATAAAATAACCGCGCCTTTTTGGCCTGCTTTTAAAGCATCGACTTTTTTGCCTTCAAACACAAACGCTATGATTTCTGCGCTATCTGCCAATGATTCATAACCCGTAAAATTGGTCTTGTCTTCAAAAGCCAATTTTTCGTGATAATCAAATTCAAACTGGCTAGCTTTGGAAGATAATTCTCGCTGCTTTTTCATTTCCACTTCAAAGCCTTCCCTATCCAAATGCAAGCCACGTTCACGCGCAATATCCGCGGTTAAGTCGGGCGGAAAACCATAGGTATCGTATAGCTTGAAAATAATGCTACCCGGGATGCATCGTCCGCTTAATTTGGAAATCTCTAACTCTAACAAACGCATGCCTTGTTCTAAGGTGCGACTAAATTGCTCTTCTTCCTGTTTTAAAGTGCGGGCTATTTGTTCCTGTTGTAGTACTATTTTAGGATAAGCCTCACCCAAGATGCTCACTAAGGTAGGGACCAAACTATAGAAGAAAGGTTCCGTTAAACCCAATGCATGACCATGACGCACTGCTCGGCGTATAATACGTCGCAACACATAACCGCGCCCTTCATTGCTAGGAATAACGCCATCGGCAACCAAAAAAGAACAAGACCGTATGTGATCGGCAATAACACGTAAAGAAGTATTCGTTAAATCCTCACAACGTGCTTTTTCGGCAATGGCTTTAATGAGCGGCACAAATAAATCGGTGTCATAATTATTATGAACACCTTGCATCACCGCTGAAATGCGCTCTAAGCCCATACCGGTATCCACCGAAGGCTTAGGCAGGGGTTGTAATTCACCCGACGTTTGGCGGTCGTATTGCATAAAGACCATATTCCATACTTCTACATAGCGATCGCCATCGGCATCTGCAGTACCCGGAGGACCACCGAAAATAGATTCACCGTGATCGTAAAAAATTTCTGAACAAGGCCCGCAAGGCCCTGTGTCGCCCATAGACCAGAAGTTATCATCGACGCCACAACGCGAAAAACGTTTAGGATCGATCTTTAACTCATCTAACCAGATGGCAGCCGCTTCTGTGTCTTCTTCAAATACAGTAACCCAGAGCTTTTCAGCCGGTAAATTTAATACCTTGGTTAAGAAATTCCAGGCATAATAAATGGCTTCTCGTTTAAAATAATCGCCAAAACTAAAATTACCCAACATTTCAAAAAAAGTATGGTGTCTGGCAGTATAACCTACATTGTCTAAATCATTGTGTTTACCACCCGCGCGCACGCAAGTCTGCGAAGAGCAAGCACGTGTGTAAGGTCTTTTGTCTAAACCTAAAAAAACATCTTTAAATTGCACCATGCCTGCATTGACGAACAATAAAGTAGGATCGTTATGCGGCACCAAGGAACTGCTGGCCACCAAAGTATGGCCATGTTCTTGGAAATATTCTAAGAATTTTTGTCGTAATTCATTGCTGTTCATGTTTTTCTCGTAAAAATCGATTAATTTGCTCTAAGGAAAAACCACGGTATTGTAAATAACGCGCTTGCTGCGTGTAACTTTTATTATCCTTGGGCTTTTCAGTGAATCGTTTACTCCAGGTCGTCACTAAACCTATTCGCCACTCGCTTTCGCTAAAAGCATTATATACATCGTCATGAGAAAGCGCCTTCTCTTGCAGTAAACGCTTAATACGCTCCGGCCCTAAACCCTGCCTGTATTTAGCTTGAGTCAGTAACTCCGTTAAACGCTCATCATCTAGATAGCGATCGGCTATGAGTGCATTCACAACCGTATTGACTAGCTCAATGTCATCGCTTCTCTTTAATAACTTTTTCTTTAATTCATCTACACTGTGATCACGGCGTGCTAACGCATTGAATGCTGAGCGCCGTAGTCGTTTATACTCCTCTTCGTTTATACTCATGATATTCCAATAAAAATATGAACATTATCCCGAGCCGCGACCGTTGGGGGGCGGATACTTGAGAACCCCGCTCCCTAAAGATCGCGGATCGGAATTTCATTTTATTAGATCTCACTCTCCTCCACGATATCACCATCGCTAGCCAGCAATGCTTCGGGATGTGCTAATAGTTCTGAACGCAGTTTAGCGTCGATTTCTTTGGCGATGGCTGGATTGTCTTTCAAGAATTGGCGCACATTATCCTTGCCTTGCCCCATACGTTCGCCATTGTAACTGTACCAAGCACCAGACTTTTCAATCACTTTATGTTTGGCGCCTAAGTCTACCAATTCACCGTGATAAGAAACGCCTTCGCCATA
>JAJXVU010000018.1 GCA_021781965.1 Pseudomonadota bacterium | reverse complement strand
GCCGGGGATTTTTGCTCTGTAAATCAAATATCTGCCATTTGTCCCTAAGGTTGCTGTGATTTCATACGGACCTATCATTGACATGGTTTTTTTCCCATTGACTCTTGTTACAGTATAGTTGAATTAAAATGGGTTATTTATGATGGTGGGGAGGATATGAATATACTATTCTTGATTGAAAAATGAGAGATCAGATATACGCTGTGACTTGGAATCAAAAGCGTTGTCATCGCCGATTTCGTGGAGGATGACAACGTTTTAGTATTGTGTTCGTAGAAAATATTGTTCTCACATCGTACTTGAAAATGTGAAATAGGTCACAGGAGATTATATGTCACAGACTATGTTATAAGAAGGGCGCTTCACGAAGCGCCCCTATAGATTAACGCCAGAAGTTCTATTCTTCAGCTTTCTTCTTCTTAGGCATTAGCTTTTCTTTAATACGTGCTGCACGACCTGTTAAGCCACGTAGATAATATAATTTAGAACGACGTACATCACCACGACGCACCACTTCGATGCTGGCTAAGGCAGGGCTGTACGTTAAGAAAACGCGCTCTACGCCTTCGCCATGAGAAATCTTTCTCACCGTAAATGCGGAATTTAAGCCACGATTACGCTTAGCAATGATGACGCCTTCAAAAGCCTGTATACGTTCGTTGGTGCCTTCTTTAACTTTAACATTGACGATCACTGTATCGCCAGGATTAAATTCTGGAATTTTCTTGCCTTCCATTTGTTGCGCTTCGATCTGTTGAATTAATTTACTCATTATAATCTCCTCTAGTTACTCTTTAATTAGCTCAGCTAATATCTTCTTTTCCTCGGCGCTTAATTGCGCTGATTCTAATAAATCGGGTCGTTTTGCCAGTGTACGCTGTAAAGCCATGCGGCTACGCCAGCGAGCAATTGCTTGATGATCACCCGATAACAATACTTCGGGCACTCTAGCCCCTTCATCATTTTCCGGTCGCGTGTAGTGTGGATATTCCAACAAACCGCGGCTAAATGAATCTTCATCGGCCGAGGTGTCATCACCCAAGGCCCCCGGTAGCAATCTTACCATGGCATCGATCACCGCCATGGCAGCAAACTCGCCACCGCTTAATACATAATCGCCTATAGAACATTCTTCATCCACTAGGCTCTCAATGAGTCGCTCGTCTATGCCTTCATAGCGACCACACAATAAAACCAAATTATACGTGGTTAATTTTTCTTTTAACCGTACTACGCCAGGTTGTTTTAACAACGCACCCTGCGGGCTTAAATATACCACCCATAAAGGCTTATCACGTTCAGCCTGAATATGAAGTATGGCTTTACGCAAAGGTTTTGCCATCATCACCATTCCTGGGCCACCGCCATAGGGTTTATCATCCACCGTGCGATGTTTATCCTCACTGTAATCGCGCACATCCCAGCAGGTAATATGCAACAGACCGTTTTTTACAGCGCGGCCTAAGACCCCATACTGCAGCGCTTTAAACATCTCCGGTATAACACTGATGATATCAATATTCACTTAAAAATCTGCATCCCAATCAACAATTATTTGTTGTAGCGTTTTGTCTACTGATTTTAAAAAGCGATCTTTAATCAGCGGGATTAAATATTCTTTTTCACCCGCAATCACTAATAATTCATGGGCGCCGCTATCGACAAATCCCATCACTTTGCCTAGCAGTACGCCCTCTACATTAATGGCACCAAAGCCGACAATATCGTTTATATAAAATTCATCTTCTGCCAATGCCGGTAGATCGCTGCGCGCAACGGCTATATCAGTGTTGGTCAAAAAACGTACTGCCTCGGGGCTATCATAGCCCACTAAATGTACGACCCAACCCTTACCATGTCTAGCGTGGTCATCAGGCTTAATGAGTGACCAGCTGTCGCGCTCTGGACTATACCAATTGGCATAAGTCAGTAAATTTTCTTCTGGCTCGGTAAATGATTGTACTTTAATCCAGCCCTTGACTCCAAAAGGCGAACCAAAGCGGCCAATGATTATTTTCTGTTCTGTATCCGCTTTGCTCATGGTCATTATTAAGCAGCTTCAGCCGCCTTAATCTCTTGGTTATTGTTTTTAGCATATTCTTTAACCAATGATTTGACGCGATCACTCATTTGCGCACCAGTAGCCAGCCATTTGGCTAAAATAGCGGTATCTAGGCGCAAGCGAACTTCTTGCCCGCGTGCTATTGGGTTAAAAATGCCCACTCTTTCAATAAGGCGACCATCGCGCGGACAGCGGCTGTCAGCAACAACGATGTGATAAAAAGGGCGTTTTTTGGCGCCACCTCTGGATAAACGGATAACAACCATACTGTTAAAACCTCTATAGTATAAAATAGTGGGGTATTCTAGCAAAATAGACTAGAAGATGGAAGGGGCTAAAACCACGATTACTCTATGGTTAAGGCCATATCTTGTGCTTTTTTTAGCCATTCCTCGAGTTGAGCCTTATTTTTATAAGACAAAATCAATTTGCCTTGACCATTTTTACCGGGCTTAAGCTGCGCTTTTGTGGCTAAAAGGGCAGAAAAATAGGATTGTAAGGCTTGTAATTCTGGGGCTAGCGGGGTGTGTTCTACCGTGGCGGTAGGCGCTTTAGCCTGAGCGACTAAAGCTTCCGTTTGTCGTACATTTAAATCCTGGGCCATGACTTTCTCAGCTGCTTGCAATTGTAGTCTGCCGCTTAGTGCCAGCAATACCTTGGCATGTCCTAGCTCTAGTCTTTTCTCTGAAAGCCATTGTTTTACTTGCGGTTCTAGATTTAACAAACGCAATAGATTGCTAATTTGCGCGCGTGATTTTCCCAGTAAATGGGCTGCATCGTCATGAGTCAGTTGGCAATCGTCAATAAGGCGCTCAATGGCCAAGGCTTCGTCTAGAGGGGACAGATCCTCTCGTTGCATATTTTCTATTAAAGCTAGGGCCATGGTGCTTTGATCGTCTATGGTTTTAATCACGACCGGCACCTGGCTTAATCCTGCCAAAAGGGCTGCACGAAAACGGCGTTCGCCTGCAATAATTTCATAACGATTCTCAGCTATGGGGCGTACGAGTATAGGTTGTAAGATACCCTGCGTTCTAATCGATGCGGCTAATTCTTCTAAACTTTCAGCATCCATATCGCGTCGCGGTTGAAATTGTCCGCCTTGAATGACGTTGATAGCTAATTCTTGTAAATTACTGTGCGTTGTAGCCGTAGGAACGGCTGTTTTTTCTGCAGTTAAAGTACTGCTGAGTAAATCGCCTAAACTGCGGCCTAAACGGGATCGTGCCATGGTACACCTCTTATGTGGTTGTGGTTTGTATACTCTTCGCATTTGATTCTTAGGCTTTGTTGCCTTCGCCCATCTTGCGCCAGTCATGTAGAGTACTACACTCCTGGCGCTCGAGGACTCGGCGCCTCGCCTAAAAATCAGCTGCTATGAGTAAGTTTATTTTCTATAATGCGACGCAATTTAATGCGCGCTAAAATTTCATCGGCTAAATCCAAATAGGCTTTAGCGCCTGGGGACTTAGCATCATAATATAGCGCGGGCAATCCAAAGCTAGGAGCTTCGGCCAGGCGCACATTACGTGGAATGGTGGTTTTCAACACTTGTGCTGCAAAATGGGTTAATAATTCTTTAGTGACATCTGCACTTAAGCGGCTGCGTGGATCGACCATGGTGCGTAAAATGCCTTCAATGTAGAGATCTTTGTTTACCAATTCTTTTAATTCATTGATCGTACTGATGAGGCCAGACAAACCTTCCAGCGGATAATATTCGCATTGCAGCGGAATCAAGACGCTGTGTGCTGCTACTAAAGCATTGACGGTCAACGTATTTAAAGTAGGTGGGCAATCGATGATTATGTATTCATAACTGTTGCCTATATTTTTCAAGGCTTTTTGCAGATAATATTCACGGCCTTCTAATCTTAATAAGGCGGTTTCGGCGGCGGTGAGTTCTTCGTTGGCAGGGAGTAAATCGTAGCCGGTGCGTTCTTGATAAAGGACTACTTCTAATATATTTTTATCGTGCATCAAAACATCGTAAACAGAGTTTTCTAGAGTGCTTTTATCACAACCGCTGCCCGTGCTGGCATTGCCTTGGGGATCTAGATCGATCAATAGCACACATTTGCGCTTGACTGCCAATGAAGCGGCTAGATTGACGCTAGTGGTTGTTTTTCCCACACCGCCTTTTTGATTGGCTACCGCGATAATGTGTGGCACAGCATTCCCCTATGTAACTGAAAAGATAAAGTAGAGCATAAATAGTTTATTCAACTAAAACAATGGCTTATCGCTAGCCCCTAGTAGAAGCGTAGCTGTTAAACAATTTAGCATATTTAGCCGCTATACAAAAGGGTGTGTGATCTATATATACTTTAATTGACCACAAAATCCTTTGCATGAACCTAAAACAGGTTCTGAACCTAATATTGTTTCACAACCTGTTTTCTGCTTTTTTAGGTTCATTATCGTACTATCACCACATGTCTTTCGCCTTGCAAGAAAGGCACACTTAACGCTTTCACTTCTATAGAGTAATCTTTTTCTATCGCTGCAATTTCTGGTTGTGGCCAAATGCCTTTCATGGCACAATAATAACCTTGCGGTGCGCGTAGATGTGCCGTGCATTGAATCATATCCTGTAATGAGGCAAAAGCGCGGCTGACGATGATATCGTATAAGACTACGGGTTTATGATCTTCTACCCGTTGATGACATACTTCTATATTGTCTAGTGGAATCTCCCGTAACACACGGCGGATGAATTGTGTCTTTTTAATTTGGCTATCGAGCAATACAAACTCAATTTCAGGTAAGGCCAAAGCCAACATAAATCCCGGTAGCCCCGGCCCGGTACCTACGTCTATACAACGAGATCCCTGCAAAAAGGGATATAAACTTAAACTATCCAACACGTGTTTCACTATCATATCGCGCTTGTCTTTAATAGCGGTTAAGTTATAGGTTTGGTTCCAATGTGCTAAATAATCCACATACAACAATATTCTGTCTAGCGTTATTTGCGTCAAGGGAATATTGAGTTGCGCTATACCTTCTTTTAACAAATTGTCTAACTCAGCCAACGACCGTCTCCCGCAATTCATTCAACAATTGTCTCTTGCGCAAGTAAATTTGCAAGATGGAGATAGCGGCTGGGGTAACGCCGGGAATACGGCTGGCTTGATCTAAGTTTTCTGGTTGTCGTGCCGATAATTTTTCTTGTATTTCTTTGGACAGACCAGAAATAGTAGCATAGTTTATGTTAGTTGGGATCTTCATTTGATTATGGCGTTTTACTCTGGCAATTTCATCGCTTTGTCTGGAAATATAACCTTCATATTTGGCTTGTATTTCAATTTGTTCGATGACGTCTTCGTCGCGTAATTCTAGCGCTAGAATATCCTTTAAATTAGCCATGCTGACTTCGGGGCGTTTCAGCAATTGCATGACCGATGCCTCACGTGTTATCTCTATATTTAAAATATCTTGTAGGCGAGTGGCTTCTTCCGTTTGTGGTTGAATGTAACGTTTACTCAGTTGTTGTTGCGTTTGGGCAATAGAGGCTTTTTTAGCACAAAAAACCTGCCAACGGGCATCATCGACCAAACCCAGTTCACGGCCTTTTTCGGTTAAACGCAGATCGGCATTGTCTTCGCGCAATAATAACCGAAATTCGGCGCGGCTGGTAAACATACGATAAGGCTCTGTGGTGCCTAAGGTAATGAGATCGTCGATCAACACACCTATGTAAGCTTCATCGCGACGCGGCGTCCATGAAGGTAAGTCTTTGGCTTTACGTGCGGCATTTAATCCAGCAATGAGTCCTTGGGCGCCGGCTTCTTCATAACCGGTGGTACCATTAATTTGCCCGGCTAAAAATAAACCCGCTAAGGTTTTACTTTCCAGAGAAGGCTGTAGATCGCGCGGATCTAGATAATCATATTCTATAGCATACCCTGGGCGCGTAATATGCGCATTTTCAAAACCACGAATGGATTGCACCAAAGCGATTTGTGTTTCAAAGGACAAGCTAGTGGAAATACCATTAGGGTAAATTTCCATGCTGTTTAAGCCTTCGGGTTCTATAAAAATTTGATGCGAATCGCGATCGGCAAAACGCACAATTTTATCTTCTATAGAAGGGCAGTAACGCGGCCCTACGCCTTCGATTACGCCTGTGTAAAGTGGCGAAGATGCTAAACCCTGGCGAATGATATCGTGAGTTTTTGCATTGGTATGCGTGATATAACAAGATACTTGCTGTGGATGCAACTCGCGGTGGCCCATAAAAGAAAACACGGGCATGGGTGTATCGCCTGGCTGTTCTAATAAGCCTTCATAATTAATGCTGCGTCTATCGATGCGCGGTGGTGTGCCGGTTTTTAAGCGGCCTATAGGCAAGGATAATTCATGTAACCGCACTGCCAAAGCATTGGCGGGCGGATCGCCCGCACGACCCCCTTGGTATTGACTCAAACCGATGTGAATTTTGCCCCCTAAAAATGTACCCGTGGTTAACACCACACTGCGTCCTTGGAAGTTGATGCCCATTTGAGTTTTAACGCCATGGACTACATTATCCGTTACCAGTAGATCGTCCACCGCCTGTTGAAATAAAGTAAGATTAGGGGTATTTTCTAATAAATGGCGCATATGATGTTTGTAGAGTTCGCGATCCACTTGCGCTCGTGTGGCGCGCACGGCAGGGCCTTTGCTGGCATTCAACACCCGAAATTGTATCCCGGCTTTGTCGGTAGCCAAGGCCATGGCGCCACCCAAGGCATCGATTTCTTTCATTAATTGGCTTTTGCCTATGCCGCCCATAGCCGGATTACAAGACATTTGCCCCAGCGTTTCAATATTGTGCGTTAATAACAAGGTGTTAGCGCCCAGGCGCGCCGCTGCCAAGGCCGCCTCACAGCCGGCATGGCCACCACCGACGACGATAACATCGAAAATCTCTTTTAAAATCATAGGGTAATACAAAACCTTCATATAGAGTGGTAATAATTAGGTCATATTATACCTGAGCTTTGGCGATAGTTAAATGTTTAAGGAAACCTTAAGGATTAAATGATATAATACCGTTTGTTCGTAAAAAAATAAATTAAGTGAAGGTGCCTAAAATGTCAGTTAAATTACCTACAGTAAAAGTAAAGGGGAAAGTTTATTCCCTTTTAATCGTGGGAACGGAGCCTAAGTCTAAACGCAAGCCTAGGCCCAAACAGAGGTATTTTCTCCTAGATGAGAATAAAAAGCTGGGTGAGGGCGCCTTTGGTGTGGTGTATGAGGCCTATGAAGCTAAACCAATATTTAATGGTGCCGGTAATTTGCGATCTGTGTCAATAAGAGATCATGCCAAATGTTTGGCAATAAAAATTGATAAAGGCTGTACCGCTCAAAATCAGAGAGCGAGACTAAAGCAACGCAAAGCAGAAGCCAAGATCCAATCTAAGCTTTTTGATACTACTGTCTATCCTATAGAGAATGAGGGTATAGCGACGATTATGCCCAAGCTTCCAGGGGTGTCTCTAAGTAATCTTATCAAGACAGAAAAATTTAAAAGGCTAACATTAAGACAGCGTTTAGAATTGGCTGCTTTGATTGCTCAAACTTATGCGGAGTTTCATGCTAAGCGTTATCATTGGGTGAATGGTAAGCGTGAGCTCAGAGATGGTCTCAGTCACACCGATTTAAAGCCAGATAATTTTCTCATTAATATAAGATATGCTGCTGATGATACAACTCACGATAACCCTATCTTTGAATGTAATGTCATCGATTTTGCCGATCTAAATGCTGTAACATTTCTTACAACTGCCCCAGAATGCATAGATGGACATGGAATTGAATGTCCGCTGGATCACGCTCTAGAAATGGAAACATATTCTTTAACCTCTATGATTGCGCTCACCTTGGGTGAAACGGATGTCTTTAAAGATAAAAGAAATACTGCTACTGCTACTGCTAATGCTAATAAGAATAAATTTAGTTTGAATAAGATGCGAGAATATCTTACAACGAAAAGCAAAGAGTTGAATCTTGAAGCAGAAATGAAAATTGTTATTGATATGGTTCAATCTATGCAAGACGATAATCCAGCGTTAAGGCCAAGTGATCTTGCTATTGCTAAGACGCTAAATCGTGCTCGGTTGGTGATTTTGGGTAAAGAGCGTGAAGAGCAAAATGACTTTGATGTAGATGCACAAAATATTGAAGAGTTCTTTGCGGCAATTAAAGTAGGAAACTTAGAATATATAGTTGAAAAGTGTAATCCAGAGCTGTTGGCAGAATTAGATATAGAAGGTTTAACTGCACTGGGTGTTGCAATTAAATATGGTAAATATGATATTGCGCAATATTTACTCGGAAAATATAGCGATGAAAAAAAAGAAGCCGCCGTGCGACAAACTGACGGCAATGGCAGAACTTTATTGCATTTGGCTATCCTGGCAAAGAATGCTGATTTGGTTAAATTATTACTAGAGAATGGTGCTGATGCGAATGAGAGAGATGCAGATCACAGAACGCCACTGAATTGTGCTATCTCTATGCGCTGTGGTCTTGAAATCGTAAAGAATTTACTGGATAAAGGCGCCAATATTGGAGCAAAAGACAATCATGGTCGATATCCAGTGGAAATGGCTATTGCCCACCATTGTGATCTGGATGTAGTGAATCACTTTTTGGGTAAAGACATTATATCGATAAAAGATAAGCGCTTAGTACCACCATTATATTTACATTTTGCAGCCTTGGGGGGTAATGTGGCTGTAGCAAAACATTTGATTGAACTAGGGTTTGATCTGAATGCGCAGAATCTTAAAGGTCGTACGCCATTGGATTTTGCAGCTAGGGCTGGTCAATCGGAAATGGCAAAGCTATTGCTTCAGAAAGGAGCTAATAGGGGTGAAGAAAATATAGCTAAGAAGAAATTTCACGAATTAACTGGTCCTGATGGGAATACTTTGCTACATTTGGCAATTATAAACGACGATATTGAATTGGCGGAGTTATTGATTGCAAGTGGTGCTAAGGTCAATGGGCGAAACAGCGCAGGAATGACACCGCTACATTTGGCTACAAATTGTTGTAATCTTAAGTTTATACAACTGCTGTTAGAAAATAACGCGAATCCTAATATAGAAGATAAAAGTGGGAGAAGATTTCATGAAAGAACATTTTCTCAGGATAAAAAAAATGTAGAGAAAAAGACACTATTGCATATCGCTATTCATCAAGGTAATGTTAAGTTGGCGAAGTTATTGATTGCAAATGGTGCTGATGTCAATGCGAAAGACCATCAAGAACTGACACCACTACACTTGGCTACAGATTGTTGGAATCTGGAGCTTATACAGCTTCTATTAGAAAAGAAAGCGAATCCTAACATACAAGATAAGGATGGAAAAGAAATTCATGAAGTAACTGATTCTAATGGAGATACTTTGCTACATAGAGCTATTCATGAAGGTAAGGTTGAGTTGGTGAAGTTATTGATTGCAAGTGGTGCCAAGGTCAATACGAAAAACAGTGCAGGAATGACACCGCTGCATATCGCTATTCGTGAAGATAATGATGATTTGGCGAAAAGATTGATTGCAATGGGTGCTGATGTCAATGCAAAAAACAGTGACGGAATGACACCACTGTATTTATGCGCAGCGCGAGGAGGAGTAAGCGGTGAGATGATAAAACTACTTTCTTCCGCAACAGTAGTTTCTCTCGCAAAAAAAGTTTCTCTAAACGGTCTATACACACTCTTTACCCAGGCAGTAACAAAGAATGTGCAGCCCTCAGAATCGAATAAACCCTCGTTTGTTTGTAGAAAATTACCTCCCGCCGCCTAAAAAAAATTAAGCAAAAAGCCCAGGCCGCTTTATCTCAAAGCAGCCTGGAGCTCTAACACGACTACCTTGATATGGGCTTAGACTGATGTGGACCTAAAAGTGTATCTGTGGTTAGCACTATACTGTGCCCTTGGAAGGAAAAGTCTATTAGAGATAGCTGCTCATATATGTATGCAGAGCCGCTTCGCAGTCTTAAGCCAAGGCAAGGTGGAAGGTAGCACCCGTAAAAGGGTCTAAGTTAGTCTTTTGGCCACTAAAGTGACATGAACCACCGCTGATGCTGGTAATGGAAACCTTCAAAGCGGCACTGATCTTAGCCGTAAAAGAACAGATCTGAGCACTGTTTAAAAAAACATTAAAACTCATGGCGATACCGCTTAAATCTTTTGCGTTGGCAAAAAAGGGTAAGTGCCCAGAAATATGTGTGTTATTGCTGCTTTGTGTAACCTTTACAAAAGAAGGCAGTGATTGGCTAGGCACAATCTTAATAGCTGCAGGCTTGCTGGTGCTGGTTAAGAAGGTAACGCTAGGATCGCTACCATTGTCTGCTAAAGCCGTCGCACATAAAGCAGTTAAAGCCAGTAAACCCATTAAACGCTTAGACATTGTTAGACCCTCATAAGTTGGTTAAGCACCAAAAGTGTACATATTTTAACCTGCCTGGGGGTGCAAAAGCAAGCCCTTTCGGTCTTTTTCTGCACATTTCTTTACTTTTATACATAAAACAACGAGTTAGCCTTAATAAAAATGGTAATAAGCCTAATTTACTTGACTTTAAGACCCGTCTACCTTAATGTTCACCCTGAATAATCTAGCCTTATAGGAGATGTCGTAGTGCCTTTAGAACAATGGCTTAAGAAATTACTGCCTAAACAGGAGCGGTTTTTTGCTATTTTGAGCGAGCAGGTCCGTGTTTTGCGGCGTATGACTCAATACTTGAAAAAATTCTCCGAACCAGGCGCTGCCAATAATGAAGAATTTTATATTCATTGCCATGAAATAGAACAGCAAGGGGATGAATTGGTTAAAGAAATGGCCGGGACTTTGGCCAAAACCTTTGTCACACCCTTAGATAGAGAAGACTTATATCATTTATCGGTGTTGACCGAAAATGCGCTGGATGCTTGTGATGAAGCGGCGCGACAATTTAAATTATTACCCGCAAAAGACAAACACGACAATATTACAGTTTTTTTAAATGTATTAGATGAAACAGCGCAATATTTAGTGGGCAGTATGGATGCCTTGGCCAGCAGAAAATTTTCTGTTATCGTCGCCAACGATGAACAAGTCAAGCGTTTAGAAAAAACAGCCGATGGCTATTATCGCGAACAAATTACTGAGCTATTCCATAATTGTCATGACATGAAATTGTTGTTTATTGAAAAAGAAATCATTGAAAAATTGGAAGAAGCCAGCGATCAAATGGCACACCTAAGTACCTTTCTAACGAATTTAGCGGTTAAACATGGTTAGTGTTTTACTTTTTGTTATTGCCGCAGCGCTGATTTTTGATTTTATCAATGGCTTTCATGATACAGCCAATGCTATCGCTACGATCGTGTCTACGCAGGTACTAAGTTTGCGCCGCGCGGTAATGATGGCGTCATTTTTTAATTTTGTAGGCGCTTTATCGGGAACGGCCGTAGCAAGCTTTATTGCCACCGGGCTTGCCGATCCCGCGGCCACCACACAAGTCGTGATTTTATGCGCGTTGTTGGGTGCATGTTTATGGAATTTAATTACCTGGTGGTTAGGCTTACCTTCTAGCTCGTCGCACGCATTAATTGGCGGTTTGGCGGGTGCAGTCGTAGCGCACGCAGGATGGACTGCTTTTTACTGGCATACTCTGTATAAAAAAGTATTGCTGCCTTTAGTATTATCACCCACGCTAGGTTTTGTATTAGGTTTCTTACTGATGGTGATTCTTTTATGGTTATTTTTGCCCTTTAGTGCACGTGTAGGCACTACCGTTTCCAAGCGGTTGCAATTGTTATCTTCTGCAGCCATGGCTTTTTCACATGGTTCCAACGATGCACAAAAATCCATGGGCATTATCGCTTTGGCCTTGGTTATATTTAGTCAGACGCATTATTTACCGGCGTGGCTTATTGCGCCTGAACATGTCATTCCCAAAGCGGTTATCATCGCCTGCGCTACTGCTATGGCTTTAGGTACTTTAGCGGGCGGCAAGCGTATCATTAAAACAATGGGGCAACGCATTATTAAAATTACCCCGCTGCAAGGCGTTGCTGCCGAAACTTCTGCTGCCATCACTATTTTTGGCGCCAGTCTATTGGGGATCCCGGTGTCCACTACGCATTGTATTAATGCCAGTATTATGGGCGTAGGCGCAACTAAGCGTTTATCAGCAGTGCGTTGGGGTGTGGCTGGAAATATAGTGGTTGCGTGGATCTTAACTCTGCCGTGCAGTGCAGTGTTGGCATTCTTACTCTATAAGTTGATAGGTTAACACGTACCATCAAACGCCGAGCCGCAACCGTTAGGGAGCGGAAATTCCCGAGAGCGAGTGACTAGATATACTCTAATCCACCACAGCTTGTTGAAAACAACGCAGCGCTTCTTCTTTGTCACCCAATTGTAATGATAATGCACCTAATACCGCGTAGGTTTTAGGCAAAGGGCGCACTTGTAAACTGTGATTTAAATAACTGCTGGCTTGGGAGAAAGCCCCATCGGCCATAGCCAGTTGCCCTAAGCACAATAAAATATGCGGTTCCTGTCCTTGTTGTTTTAATAAAGACAAAGCAAAGTCGATTTGTTTATTGAGACGTTGGCTGTGGATTTGACCGTAGAGTGCAATTAGCTCTGGATCAAACTGTGTTTTTAAAGCATCGCGTACCAGTTCTTCAGCCAGATCGGACATATGGCTATCCAATAAAAAATGAGCGCAGGGTAAGACCCATTCTTTACGGCGTTGTAAAGGTTTAGGCAGTTTTTGCCAGTAGAGTTCAATCTTTTGTTGATCCCCTTGCTTTAACTGCAACAATAATAATTCTAAATACGCTTTTTCGCTCAATTGTTGTAGTTGCGTACTATCAACTATTTTTTGTTTTTTCAATAAGGGCAATAGGTCTAATAGATGAGACCAATCAGCCAGACGATAATAAACTTGTTTGAGTAATTTTAACATGTACTTATGCTGAGGCGCTTCTTGCTGAACATGACGCAAGGTGGCTAAACAATGCTCCCATTGTTCATCGTGATATTGCAATTCAGCTTGCGTTAAGCCCACAGCAACTTTAGCGCCGGGGGTGGAGTCCAGCGCATAATGTAAGTATTGATCGCGTCTGTCATACGCTTCTAAAGCTTGCGCCGCTTTAGCGGCGGCTAAATAATTGACTAAAGGAATTTCATTGAATTTTACCGATTTTATCAACAAACTTTCTGCTTTATCCCAATCACCTTCGGCCAATGCCAATAAGCCTTGTAAGGTATGACGATGGCTGCTTTCATAACGGTGTTCATGACGCCACTTTTTAAAAACACGTAATATTAAACCAGGACCGTTTAACAAACGCAATAAAATATACAAAGCAATGAACGCGGCGATAACAGCAGTAATGCCAAACCACAGCGGCATTTCAATAGACCAATGCCCGTAGGTGATGGCCATATAGCCGGGCGCAGCACTGAGCATCAACGCGCTCCAGGCTAGGAAGAGAATGATGAGTATAGAGCTTAACCAACGTAACATAATATTTCCTTTTTATTTGCCATTGCTGATCAACGCCTGTTGTATACGATTGATGAGCGGTGATAATTCAGGGAAATTGGGCTGCAAATTAGTATTTTCTAATGGTTTTAATTGTTGCAGAATGTTTTGTGCCGTAGCGTTATTGGTGTCGTAATGTGCATGTAGCCAGCGTTCAGCATCTTGAATGTTACTTTGAAACAATGCTGTGTTGTGTGCTAGAGCTGCCCATTGTGCTTGAGCTAGGTATAAACAAAGACGAGCATTGAGATAAGCGCGTTCATCGGGGGTAATAAAATGTGGGGCTTCGGCGCCATAATGTTTGACCGTAATAACTTTTTGTAAGCCTTGCCAAGCATTATTCCATAATTTGCTCCAAAAAGAACGCTGTGCATCCTGGGCTTTAGCGTTATCTTTAGGTTCGGTTTGTGTTAAGGGTAAAGCATTAATGGTATCTTGCACCGTAGATAATTGGCTGACAATCTTGGCAATGTTTAATGCCGGCATGGTCTTTAAGGTAGCCAGGGTTTGTTGTAATGAACCGTCTAAGGCTTGCAATTCTGCATCAGTGCTTTGTGTGAGCTCATTGTGTGCTGCTTGTAAATAAACAGAGGCCTTGTTCGCATCAAATTGATATAGCAGTGCATCTTGTGCCAATTGTGCTAGATAAAGTACATGAGCCAAGGGCAGGGCAGACAATTGGGCGTGTAACGTAGTCACTTGTGCTTGTAATTGTACCAGGGCTTGCTGATTATTTTTATCGTCGGCTGTTAAATTTTGTATAGTTCCATTTAGAGTTGTGATGGATTTTTTATTTTGTTTTAGAGTATGTCGCATATCCGATAGTTCTTGTGCGCTGGCAGAAAAAGAAGCTTGCCAGGCACTGGCGTGATAGTAAAAGTAAATGGCCACACTAAGGGATAAGCTCAGCGCAATCAAACCTACGAGCAGCGTGAGCCATAGCCAGGTGCTGTTGCGTTTGTTTACGATGGGAGTTGTTTCGGGTGTATCAGTCATAAAATATCATCCTAAATTAGTGATTCAACGTACTCTCCACATCCGCGCCCTTTCGGTCGCGGCTCCAAATTTATGATACGTTACTCCTGGTGCTTGAGAGCTCGCCTAAAAGCCAAGCGCTGTGAGTATAGCCTCGTCGCTGGCATTATCTGCCACCTCAATGTTTCCTTTATGGCCTAATTTGCGCGCTAATGAGTACATTTTATCACTAATGAGCAAGAGATGACAGTCGCGCCAATCCGGTTTGTTCATTGGTTGTGCAAAATGTAATAAAAGCGCTAAATTTTGTAAACCCTCATTGCTGGTGACGATGAATAAGCTGTTTTTGGGAAGATGTAGCTGTTTTTCTAAGTCTAGGGAGGGGGTAGGGCAGCGACGTTCATAGCAATCAAAAACGGTAACTATAGCGCCTTGCTGTTGTAAACTGGGTGCTAGTAAGCCACGGCCACCTTTACCCTTAAAAATAGCGATTTTTTGCCCTTTTACATTTTTTAAAACGGCTAAATTCAATAAACCTTCGCTGGAATACTCTTTTTCGGGGATGATTATATTGCAAAAACCGTAATGCATCAGCGCTTTTTTTGTTCCAGGGCCTTGCGCGATAAATTGTGTAGTAGGCCAAATTTCTGAATTTAACGCGCATAATTTCATGGCGTAATGCACGGCGGTAGGACTGATAAACAAGGCGCTATTAAAAAAAGTATTTCTAAAATTGTGGAAATAAGCGATCACTTCAGAATTTTCTGCAATTTCTAATGTAGGAAAGAGTAAGGGCTGCAAGCCAAATGCTTGTAAGCGCTGTAGCAACGATATAGCCGTGGTAATAGGTTTAGTAATGATTATCTGTTCGATGTGATTGACATTCATTAGTCTAGAAACTCATTTTAAAAATGATAATATCGTTAATATACCATATTTTTTATAAAAATATCGTGAATAATAGTAGATTTTGCTTGCAAAACATTAATAACTATTGCACAATACACGTTCTTTTTACAATAGTGTAACTATTGTTATGTGTATAACGGTTTAATATTTTAAAACCGTTAGTTTAATTTTTAATTTTGGAGAAGATATCATGCCAAAGAAAGCAACCAAGCATGCCGCTCACAGTGGTATTCACAGTTTGCAAAGCGAATGCAAAGCTATTTTGCAAAAATTAACTGCAGCGCATCAAGATTGGGTGAAAAACACCGAAAAAGCAGCTGCTAAAATCAAAGCACAATGGGCCAAAGCGGATCAAATAGTGAAAAAAGCTAAAGCTCAAAAGGCTGCTCTCAAGGGCGCTGGTAAAAAAACAGCTGCACACAAAAAGCAAGCCGATAAATTAACAATGGCTTTTGTTCAAGCTAAAACCTTAGCACAAAGCTTAAAGAAAGAATTATCTGCTGTATTGCCAGAATTGAAGGCAGCAAAAGCGGCATTAAAACGCCATATAGCAGTAGAAAAAGTGGCAGCTAAAAAAATAGTTGCGGCTAAAGTTAAAGTAGCTAAGGCTAAAAAAGCAGCTCCAGCTAAGGTTAAAGCCAAGAAAGTTGCAGGCAAAAGCACTCGTGGCCGTAAGGCAAAGCCGGTGGCTGTTGTAGAACAAGCTTAGAGATTGGCCTCAGTTCGCTTGTAGGGGCGGCTTGTGAGCCGCTCCTACACCGTACGTAACTACTCGTGTCTTGTTAGCATATTGGATAGATTAGAGTATATCTTGTCTTTCGGCGATCGAAAGGGCGCGGGTGCGAAGAGTATATGTTATTTATCACAGCCATAGGCGCTGTATAGCCCTACCAGCCTTTGACGCTCCGGCGTAGTCGCTATCTCAGGTTCTAGAACATTATCGCCAGTGGCGCCTAATTGTGCTAGAATATGGTTACATTCCTTTTGTCGATGAGGATTCCCGCTATAAGCCATAGAATTGGGATCACTTTGGCAAGCGCATAATACTAGAGCCATTAAGGCTATGGGTAAGCTGTATTTTAACATATTGAGATCCTGTGTTAGATTGAGACAATAAGGAACCTATTATATTAGACATAATCTATCGGAGTCAAAGTGAGTCGTAAATTTAGCAAAAAGGACCCCCAACAAACCCATGATGCGGCGGGACAGTATCCTTTCCCCATTCCCAGTCGGGAATATATCCTTGAATATCTAGAAAATGTAGGAAAGCCTCTGCAACGCGAGCGTTTGGAAAAAGCGTTCGATATGCAAACGCCGGAAGAACAAGAAGCATTGCGTCGTCGATTGCGAGCTATGTTGCGTGATGGTCAGCTATTGTTAAACCGTAAAGAAGAATACGCTCTGGTCGATAAATTATCGTTATTAAAAGGTCAAGTAGTGGCACATCGCGATGGTTTTGGCTTTGTGGTGGTTGACAAAAGCATGCCAGATTTGTTTTTGTCAGAACGAGAAATGCGTAATATTTTTCATGGTGATAAAGTATTGGTGCGGGTTATAGGCGAAGATAGACGTAGTCGTAAAATGGCAACAGTGGTCGAGGTCTTGGAACGCAATGCTGCGGAGATTGTAGGCCAATATTTGGTTGAAAATGGCGTAGGTTTTGTGGTGCCAGAAAATCGCACTATTTATCAAGACATTCTAATTTTACCGGAAGACAAGGGTGAGGCAAAACCAGGCGAAATTGTTACCGTGGAAGTGATTACGCCTATCAATAGACGTACTGCGCCTGTAGGACGGATTAAGAATATTTTAGGTGAGGCCATGTCTTCGGGCATGGAAATTGAAATTGCCACGCGTGCACATGGCTTATCTTTTACCTGGCCTGAGGGCGTGGAAGCGGCGGCCAAAAGTTTAGGTAAAAGCGTACACCTTAGAGACAAAGAAGATCGTACAGATCTACGTCATCTCAATTTTGTCACTATAGATGGTGAAGATGCCAAGGATTTTGATGATGCCGTATTTTGTAAACAAAAGGGCGATGGTTGGGCACTTTATGTGGCCATTGCCGATGTGGCCCATTATGTTAAGCCGGGCAAACCATTAGATGAAGAAGCGGCTAAACGTGGCAATTCAGTCTATTTCCCCAGTAAAGTTATTCCTATGCTGCCCGAGGGCTTATCCAATGGTTTATGTTCGTTAAAACCAAAGGTCGATCGCTTGTGCATGGTCTGCGATATGCGCTTGGATGGAAATGGTGAAATTTTACGCTATCGTTTTTATGAAGCAGTGATCCATTCTCAGGCGAGACTAACGTATACCGAAGCCGCTAGTATTTTAGTGGATAAAGATCCTGTGCTCCGAAAAACATATAAATCGTCGGTACCTTCCTTAGAAAATTTATATGCCGTCTATCAAAAGCTCTATAAGAATCGTCAGAAACGTGGTGCTATTGATTTTGAAATGCCGGAACCTTTTATCGTTTTTAATGAACAGGGCAAAATAGATAAGATCATCGCTAAGTATCGCAATGATGCACATAAATTGATTGAAGAATGCATGTTGGCAGCCAATGTATGCGCGGCAAATTTTCTATTAAAAAATA
This sequence comes from Pseudomonadota bacterium, assembly GCA_021781965.1. Taxonomy (GTDB): domain Bacteria; phylum Pseudomonadota; class Gammaproteobacteria; order UBA1113; family UBA1113; genus VFKP01. The sequence continues at coordinate 27,513 of JAJXVU010000018.1, read as the reverse complement.
AAATGCCGGGTTTGTTTCGTGTGCATGAAGGGCCTAATCCTGAAAAACTGGAAGCCTTGCGCAAATTATTGGGTGAAAAAGGATTGGCGTTATCCGGAGGCGAGAAACCTAAACCCAAAGATTATGCTAAATTAATGAAGCAAATTGAAGGGCGCGCCGATAGCAATGTACTACAAACCTTATTACTGCGCTCCTTAAGTCAAGCGGTGTATCAAGGCGATAATTGTGGGCATTTTGGTTTGGCCTATGATGCTTATACCCATTTTACTTCGCCTATACGCCGTTATCCCGATCTATTAGTGCATAGGGCCATACGCCATATTTTAGAAAAGAAACGTCCTAGTACTTTTCGGTATTCTAAGGCAGAATTACAAACTTTGGCAGAACATTGTTCTGCTACTGAAAGACGCGCCGATGAAGCAACGCGCGATGTAGTCGATTGGCTAAAATGCGAGTATATGTCTAGCCGTTTAGGACAAGAGTACGATGGTAAAGTCACTAGTGTGACTTCATTTGGCTTGTTTGTTTCTTTGAATGACGAGTTTATTGAAGGTTTGGTGCATGTAACTTCGCTGAAAAATGATTATTATCGCTACGATGCTATGCGTCATCAATTAGTTGGAGAAGCAACAAAATCGAGCTACAGCTTAGGCGATAAAGTACGCATACGCGTGATACGGGTTGATTTAAATCAGCGCAAAATAGATTTTGATTTATTACAAACCGAAGATGATCGTCCTAAAAAGAAAAAAACTAAAGCAGCTACAAAAGAAACCCCTAAAAAAGATGCTAAGAAAGAGCCTAAAAAGCGTTTCTGGCAAAAGTCAAAGGCAAAGAAATGAGCGCGCTTATTTATGGGCAACACAGTGTTAAAGCAGCTCTAAGCGAAGGGCGTTTACCGCAAACACTTTATACACATAAAGCAAAGGCTGCTGCTGTGCGTGAATTTTTATTAGATCTAGATTGTAAAATCCCCGTTAAGATTGTAGAGCCCAGTGTTTTGGATGAAATGACGACGGGTGCTAATCATCAAGGCTGGGTGGCTGTATATGCTAAAGCGATGAAAATGCATCATGAAGATAAATTGACGGAACTTTTGGCTGAGAAAACGAAACCTTTATTTTTAATTTTAGATGGCGTGCAAGACCCGCATAATTTAGGCGCATGCTTACGCAGTGCCGATGCTGCAGGCGTTACTGCGGTTATTATTCCTAAGGACAATGCAGTAGGATTAACGCCTACGGTGCAAAAGGTAGCGAGTGGTGCTGCAGAAAATGTGATCCTTATTCAAGTGACCAATTTGGCGCGCAGCTTACAAGAATTAAAACAAGCCGGTGTGTGGTTGTATGGCTTAAGCGATGATGCGACCACTTCATTGTATAAGATCAACTTAACGGGTTCTATCGCTTTAATATTAGGCGCTGAAGATAAAGGCTTGCGCCGCTTAACCCGCGAAGCCGCCGATGCTTTAGTGTTCTTACCTATGTTAGGTCAAGTTTCCAGTCTTAATGTTTCTGTCGCAACCGGTATTTGTCTTTATGAAGCATTGCGGCAAAGAGGCTTGGCATAAGGGCATCTCTGATAATGCGCAGATAAGCAATAAATATTAAAACTCGCACTATATACCGTAAGATAAGTGAATTAAGAAAAATAGTCTAATGCACTATTTCCTTGCGCAATGTTTCAATCATATCTAAGCTAAGCCCGGTTTCGTCCATAATGGTTTGAATATCAGCCCCCTCATTTATAAGGGTTACGGCTTTTAATGTTTCTGAGATCCCTTTAATCTCGCCTTTTTGAAAAAGTTGTTCAGCTAGTGTCATAGCGGTATCCTCTAATTCTGGAGGCAATTTATTGAGCATTACCTCAATTAAAACTTCACTGTCCGTTGAGGTGCTCAACGAACGCATTATATAGTTTAGCATAACTTTTATGCGATCTCTATCGGCATCTGACCAACCATAAGCCAGTAAGACGTCTTTAACAAACTGCCCAAAATCAGCTAAATAAGGTAAAAATTCCCTTTGCATGCTATGGCGCATGCACCAGCTCAGTAGAGAAGCCCATTTTTGTCCACGAATATCTTGATTCGCCTCTAAGGAAATATCGACTAAGTTTAAAGGGCCATTAAATATTTGTTGAACGTGTTCTTGATATTCACCAAAGAGATTAAATAGATAACGTTCTCCTTTATAAGCCTTCTCACCATTATAATAGACAATAGGAAAAATATAAGGTAAAGGCAAGGGATTTTTGCCTGCATTTATGGAATCTTTTACGTGTCTGTCTAAAATTCGCATTACATAGTTGATCGTCCTAAAAGCCATTACTGGATCAGTGGAGGATTGATGCTCCACAAGCAGATAGATATATCCTTCGTCACCATTTTTAAGTGCTACTTTATAAAGAATATCGGTATGGCGCATATTGAGCTCAGAATCTACAAAAGTTCCTGAGGTTAATGTCATCGTATTCACATGCATTTGACTCAACATTTCTTTGAGAAAATTATTCTCAAAAAAATCTCTGGCTACAGGAACATCAAACATCATGTGTTTAACAAACTCATCGTGTGGTCTGTGCGGCACTTGTGTTTCGGGCATAGAGGCCCTTATAAAAAGAAATGAGTCGCTAGTTTACTATGTTTAATATTTAATGCAATATTATAAAATGTTACAAAGATAAATTTTAAATTTCTTCCCAATAAATTCTAATGCGCCAATAGAGCAAAAAATCAGAAATAATACAGATCATTTACAGATACCATCCCCTTATGGAATACTCCGACTTATCTACATGACACGGGACTTTCCCTAATGCAGCACTATTTTTCTTTACACCCTTATGTCTTATATCTGTTCCTATTGGGAATGGGTTTTTTATCTGGTTTTATAGACACGATTGCCGGTGGAGGAGGACTCATTAGTGTTCCTGCTCTAATGTATAGCGGGTTGCCTGTGACTATGGCTTTAGGAACCAATAAATTTCAGAGTGTATTTGGGCTGACCATGGCAGTTTATAAATACCATAGGAGAGGATTTATCAATTTCAAAATGATTTATCGTGGATTACTGATGGGGGTACTCGGTGCTGGTTCCGGAGCGGTTTTAGTTAATTATATATCCAATCATTTTATGAAATATATTATCCCATTCTTATTATTGGGAGTGTTTGTTTTTAATTTGTTGTATAAAGAATTAGGTTTAAAGCCTGGGAAAAAACATCTTCCTGAATATATATTCTTTCCATTATTTGGTTTTATTTTGGGATTTTATGATGCTTTCTTTGGACCCGGAACGGGAAATTTTTGGATCATCGCCATTGTTTTCTTTTTGGGATATACCTTTCTAGAAGCTTCTGGCTATGCGAAAGTGCTAAATCTCAAGAGTAATTTGATTGCGCTGTCTATCTTTCTTTATTATGGTGAAGTGAGTTTCATTATAGGTATTATCATGGGCATAGGACAACTTGCAGGAAGTTACTTAGGCGCACATATGGTTATTTTAAAAGGATCAAAATTGGTGCGGCCACTCTTTATGGCGGTTATTTTTGTGAATATCCTGGTGTTGTTTTATGATTGGCTTAAAGTTTAAGCCTCTACCTGTTCAGCCTTTTTACTCCGCATTGCCCAGGCATACAACACAAAACCAACGAATACAAAGGCAGCGCTGGTGTAGGCAATCGGTTTAGAGCTTTGAGCGCTGATCATACTGGCCAGAAAACCAGAACCCATGGTTACACTTAAATTGATTAAGGTGGTAACACCACCGGCACTGCCCGCCAATTCTTTAAACATGCTCATCGTTAACCCCATACAAGTAGGATACAGTACGCCATTAGAAAAAAACAAGAAAGCAGTGGGAATGAGTATTGCCCACACATTATGGCTGTAAGAGGTCATTAAAACACCCATCAAAGAAAATATTAAGACTATAGGCATGCCTATAGACAATATTTTTTGCGGGTCTACATATTTAACCAAAATGCGACAACAAAATGTTCCAGATAAGAAAATGAGTCCCAAACAAAAAGCGGCATGACCAAAAAAGATAGGGGAATGACCTAACTTTTTCTCAATGAAAAAAGGTCCTAAAGTATTGAAAATAATAAGGGTAGAATAAAGACAACCCATTAACGCACTGACGCTTACGAAAATTTTATCAGGTAATAAAATGGCAAAGTTATTTTTGATGCGCTTTAAACTTAAACTCGCGCGTTTATGTTTATGGTGTGTTTCAGGCAACCATAGAAAACAGGTTACGGCGCCTATAAGGCCATAAACAGCGAAAAATAAAAAACAAGCCTGCCATCCTATATAGACTTCTAAATAACCGCCGATGATGGGTCCAATGATAGGGCCTATGCCCCACATCGTTGCTATCCACGAAGCGGTACGCAATAAGGCGGTGCCAGTTAATAAATCCGCTATCACTGAACGGGCTAATACACCAAAAGTGCCTATCGCTAAGCCTTGTAATAATCGAGATAATAATAAAATAGAGGGATAAGGATAAAGTGGTGGTATTACACTGACAACGACCAATAAAATAAAACCGCCTAACATAAGACGGCGGCGTCCCCAAGTATCCGATAATATGCCGCTTAAAAAAGTACCGCTCATCAAACCCACTAAATAAATAGCGATGAGATCTTTGGCGACCATGGGGGAGATGTGTAACACCTGATTGATGGCAGGCAGTGAAGGCGCAATTAAATCAATACCCATTCCCACTAAGGGTAGAAAACACAGTAACATCCTAACAATAGCACGTGTTTTGGCTTCTGAAAGGGGGGGCTTGGGGGTTTCATGGGAGAAGGTCATTTTTCAACCTTTATCAGAATAATTCTTTGAGTAATAATCTCATTTTGAAGGAGCTTTGTCAAGGCTGAAGCAGAAAACTGAGTATGCACACTCACTATTCGGCGAATATTGAGTGTGCATACTCCAAAATCTGAAAATAAAGGCGTGTTACTCAATTGAATGGATTAATCAACTCCAACCCACAATCATTAAAATCTTTGATATTTCTAGTAGCAACAGCCATGTTATTGGCTAGTGCTATAGCGGCTATTTGTCCGTCCAGAATACTCAAAGGACGTCCCAATGTTTTCCTATAACCCATGATTTCGCCATATAAGTGTGCTGCGACGGTGGTAAAAGATAATATTCTTTCATAGAATGCTTGAGTGGTGAATTGTTCAAAACGTGTTTCTAGTAATTTTTGACGTTGGCCTATGGGCAATACTTTTAAACCATAACTGATCTCAGCGACAGTGATACTACAGATAAAAAGGGTATCATTGAGTTGCTGATTAATCCATGCCAATACAGAAGGATGAGGTGTCGTTTTCATTAATTCAGATATAATATTTGTGTCTAGCAGTATCATTCATCTAAATCCAATGGTTGGTGAGCGGAATGCCGTGATAATTTAAGATCGATTCCTTGTTTGGGGCCAAATAAGTTAAGTGCAATAAGGCCTATACTTTGTTGCCCTTGAACACTGCGTTTTAATATTTGTCGAACTTCTTCTTCCATAGACAAACCGTGTCTCGCGGCTTGTAGTCGTAGGGCATTTAATGTTTCCGAATCTAATTTGCGTACACTTAAGCTAGCCATGATTTACATCCATAAAGGTATATATGTACAAATGATAGCATATGCTAGCAAAGAAAGCAAGCGTATATTGTGCCAGTTTATTGTTTCTTTATGCTCTGACAAGCTGGTCTAATTCCAACAACTTAATGGAAAAGAGGATCCAATTTGCTTAAATAGCTAAAATAATACAAGTATACTGTAATTAAATGAGTTATTTAGCGTTAAAATGCTGTTTTTTTGTCACTCACTGCGGATAATAGCTTAAGATAGCAATGAATGGTTGTAATGAATAATTGTATTAGCCCAGCACTTTGACAGCTCGTATAAAACCAGGTAGAATCGCCTTCATTTTAAAGAATATATCGGGAGTAAACCAATGGCTGTACAACAAACGCGCAAATCGCACTCTAAAACAGGTATGCGCCGCGCCCACGATTTCTTAACGGGCCCAACTTTATCCAGTGATCCGACCACCGGTGAATTGCACCGTCGTCACCACATCACCAAAGAAGGATATTACCGTGGTAAAAAAGTCTTAGAAAACAAAGCCTTAGACATTTCAGACGAAGACTAGGTTAAAACAACTAAAAATTATGTCTACTACTATCACTGTAGCGCTGGATGCCATGGGCGGCGACCACGGACCGAAGGTCATCGTGCCCGCAGCATTAAGCGCTCTGGACTATTATCCGCAATTGTCCCTTATTCTAGTAGGGGATGAGACCATATTAAAATCATTACTCATTAAAAAACGCTACGAAACTAGCCGCTTGCGTGTACATCATGCCAGTGAACAAGTGGCTATGGATGAACCGCCAGCGCAAGCCTTGCGTTACAAAAAAGATTCTTCTATGCGCGTGGCACTCAATCTAGTTAAAGACGGAATAGCCAGCGCTTGTGTGAGTGCGGGTAATACCGGCGCCTTATTAGCTACGGCGCGATTTGTGTTAAAAATGCTACCGGGTATAGATCGCCCGGCGCTCATTGGTTTGATGCCTACCACTGTCAATAGTGACACTATGGTGCGAGTGTTAGATTTAGGGGCAAACATCGATTCTACCGCTACACACTTATTACAATTTGCTGCAATGGGACACATAGTCTCGCATGCCATCGATGGTGTGGCCAAGCCGCGTATCGCTTTATTGAACATAGGTGAAGAAGAAATTAAAGGCAATGAAGTCATTAAACAAGCATCGCAATTATTTGCTGCACAATCCTCCCTAAATTACATAGGTTTTGTGGAAGCCAACGATATATTTACCGGTAAAGCAGATGTCATCGTTTGCGATGGCTTTATAGGAAATATTGCTTTAAAGGCTTGCGAAGGGACGGCGCGGATGTTGTTACAAATTTTTAAAGCAGCTATACAAAAAAGTATTTTAGCGCGTTTAGCGATTCCTTTTTTATTGCCCGTATTAAACAAAACAAAAAAACAGTTTGACCCAGCGCGTTATAATGGCGCCTCCTTTTTAGGATTAAATGGTGTTGTTGTAAAAAGTCATGGTAATGCTAAAGAAGTTGCTTTTCGTATGGCGATTTATCAGGCACTAAGACAAGCCGAGCAAGCAGTGCCACAACAAATTGCCAGCCGAGTAGAAATGACTTTAGCGAATACATAATTTAGTTTTTTGAACTGGTTTTCGATGCCACGACATATCGAGCCGCGACCGCCAGGGAGCGGATAAAATGAAAACCGCTCCCTGACGGGTCGCGGCTCGGGAGGCGTCTTTAAGAGGTATAGATTGAGGAATAACGATGAAATACAGCCGCATAGCAGGAACCGGTAGTTATCTGCCGAAAAAAATTGTTACCAACGAAGAACTTGCCCAAAAAGTAGATACTACCGATGAATGGATCGTTTCACGTACCGGTATTCGTGCGCGTCACATGTCTAGTCCAGAAGAAACTTCTTCCTATATGGGCTATCATGCGGGCTTACATGCTTTGGAAGCAGCGGGGCTTAATGCGAATGATCTGGATATGATCATCGTCGCCACGACTACTCCAGACAAAGGTTTACCTAATACGGCGTGTTTATTGCAAGAACGTTTAGGCATCACTAATATTCCTGCATTTGATATCACCGTTGCTTGTGCGGGCTTTGCATATGCTTTATCAGTTGCCGATCAATACATACGCGGCGGGATGATGAAAACCATATTAGTAGTAGGGGTCGATGTATTAACCGCGGTCACCAACTGGGAAGATCGCAGTACGTGTGTGTTATTTGGTGATGGTGCTGGTGCGGTTATCTTACAAGCCGCAGATAAACCCGGTATTTTATCCACGCATCTACATGCCGATGGTCGTCAAAAAGACAGCTTATGCATTCCTACCTGGCTACCCGGACAATCTAAAAAAAATGAATTACCCTATATTTCTATGGATGGTCGCGCCGTATTTCGTTTTGCGGTAAGAGCTTTAGAGGAAGTCGTAGTAGAAGCATTGGCCGCTAATCATATGTCACAAACAGACATTGATTGGTTTATTCCACATCAGGCTAATTTACGCATCATTACTGCTTTGGCCGAGAAATTAGAATTATCACTGGATAAAGTGGTGATAACCGTGGATCGTCATGCCAACACTTCAGCTGCCTCTGTACCTTTAGCCCTAGACGAAGCGGTGCGCGATGGACGCATACAACGGGGCCAAACTTTATTATTGGAAGCCATAGGCGGCGGTTTTGTGTGGGGCGCGGCTTTAATTATTTACTAAAAAAAGGGCGAGTAATTATTATGGAAAAATATGCAATTTTATTTCCGGGTCAAGGCTCACAATCGGTGGGCATGCTCAATGCTTTTGAAGAGAATTATGCCGACGTATTAGGGACTGTATTTCGTTCCGCATCTAAAGCATTAAACGATGATTTATGGGAAATAGTCAGTCACAATAGTCGTGGTCTTTTAGATCAAACACAATACACTCAACCCGCATTATTGGCCGCATCTTATGTGATGTGGCTTATCTGGCAAAAAACAGCAAAAACAAAACCCAGTTTTTTAGCAGGACACAGTCTAGGTGAATACACAGCATTGGTGTGTGCCGAAGCACTTGCTTTTGAAGATGCGATTGCTTTGGTTGCCTTGCGCGGTCGCTTGATGCAACAAGCCGTACCGGAAGGTGTAGGCGCCATGGCCGCCATTGTAGGTTTAAGCGATGAAGTTGTAGTTAATTTGTGTCAACAAGCCAGCAAAGAAGGTGTAGTGAGTCCAGCCAATTATAATGCCATAGGGCAAGTAGTTATTTCCGGTCATAAAGAAGCGGTATTGTATGCTATAGAAGAAGCTAAAGTCGCGGGTGCTAAAATCGCCAAATTATTAACAGTGAGCGTGCCATCGCATTGTGCGTTGATGAAACCAGCTGCAGAAGCCTTAGGCGACGCTTTAGAGCGTATAGCCATACACACACCACGTTATCCTATTATACACAATGCTACTGTCGATATCGTTGAACATCCAGACGATATACGTCAGCGCTTGGTGGAACAATTGTATCAACCCGTGCGTTGGGTGAAAACCGTGCAACGTTTAGTCGCTGAAGGAATGACGTTAGCTTTGGAATGTGGCCCTGGCAATGTGTTAACAGGTTTAAGTAAGCGTATAGATAAGGATCTAAAAAGCTTAGCGTTGAAAGATCCCAATTGTTTTAATGATGCAGCAAAGGAGACAAACTAAATGAGTTTAACGGGCAAAACGGCATTAATTACCGGTGCTAGTCGCGGTATAGGTCATGCAATATTATTGGGTTTAGCCGCAATGGGTGCAACGGTAGTCGGTACTGCTACCAGTGACAAAGGCACTAAGCTTATTACAGATGCTTTAGCCGCGAAAGTATATGCCGGTGGCGCTGTGGTTATGGATGTGCGCGATGATAATTCAGTTGCTGCGGCATTGGCGGCGGTAGAAGAGGGGTATGGTGCGCCAGCCATCGTCGTGAATAACGCGGGTATTACGGCAGATAATTTATTTTTACGCATGAAGATGGAAGAATGGCAAAGTGTATTAGATGCTAATTTAACGGCATTATATCGTGTCACTAAACCTTGTTTGCGCGCTATGTTAAAAGCACATTGGGGCCGCATTATTAACATCAGCTCTGTGGTAGGTATATCGGGCAATCCAGGACAAGCGAATTATTGCGCTTCTAAAGCAGGCGTCATTGGCTTTAGCAAATCTTTGGCGCAAGAAGTGGCAAGTCGTAATATCACCGTTAATGTGGTTGCACCTGGTTTTATAGGCACAGACATGACCAATGTGTTATCGGAAGAGCAGCAAACACAGCTCAAAAAGTCTATTCCCATGCAACGCGTAGGTACGCCAGAAGAAATTGCTGCTGTAGTGTGTTTTTTAGCAAGTCCAGGCGCGAGTTATATTACGGGGGAAACCATACAAGTGAATGGCGGCATGTATATGCAGTAATGCGCTATAGCTTAGTTACAACCGCCTGAAAAACTTCAGTCACTGTAATAGCATCCATAGATGGGCCTTGAATCAGCGTTAAATCCTTTAATCTAGGATAAGGTCCTGTGCGGGTTAAACTAGTATGACCAAATAGGGCAATCAATGGCACATTGCTGGCGCAAGCCACATGCATTAAACCTGTATCCGGTGATATAAATAGTTTTAAGTATTTCATTAAAGAATACAACTGCGGCACCGTGGTTTGGCCGATAAAATTAATAATATTCTGTGCGCGTTTTTCTAATTTCTTCCCCAACACTTTTTCGCTATTGGAACCTGTGATGACTAATTTGATTTTAGGGTTATAAGCGTGTAGTTTTTGAGCGAGCTCAACGATATGCTCAAAGGGCCAAATTTTAGGATGACTTAATTTTTTCAAAAAAGCAAACCGTTTTTTAGCAATACTATGACAACCGATTTGGCACCCTATTAAAATATCTTTTTCTAAATCGACTTGGTGTAGTCTAAAAATAGCTTCTACATGAGCATAGTCTTCTTCATTAGAAAATAAGCGATAATGTTTTTCTACGGGGCAATTGGCTAATGACAGTAATTTTTGCATAAATAATATGGCTTGTTCTGCTTGGTGGATCTGCGGGTCGTTAGATTCTATGGTGTCTAGTGGGATGTTTAAAGCGTTTAAATATTGTTGGGCCTCAGGACCGTTATGAATGTTTATGCCCCTGTCATAGGATGGAAACATATCCAACTCTGGTCTTACAAAAACATGATTGACGTCGGGATTATTTCTTAACACTTCTGCAGACAGCTCAGACAAGGCAATAATGTCGATTTTTACAGAAGGGCACGCTTGTTTTAGTAAATGAATTGCTGGTGTACACATAAGGGTATCGCCCAAGCGTGCGGGAGTGACCATGACCACACTTTTGTTTTCAAACATGACGGCTCCGTTATACGTTTTAATTATTGGCACTATTCTAGAGCGCGCATTGTAGCCCTTTTATAGAGCAAAATAAAGCGTGCAGACCCTCTTCTATAAGATCTGATGAATTACTAGACATTATTTTGGAGCTATAGTAGACTATCAGTCGTTATAAAGTATTATTTTATAACCATATGAAAAATATAATAGTTTAGCGAAATATAAATAAAATGAGTGAGGGTAAAAAATGTCTGATTCAAGTAGTAGTATAGAAGGAAAAGTTAGAGACGCACAAATTTTCCTGGCACAGTCTTTCGGCGCTCTATTTTTCCCAGCAAATCATGGCCAAGGACATAGTCATTTCCCTACCGGAAGAACTCGTACTTTAACGGGTAGCACATACAGTTGTTTGCCTGATGGAAATAGCCATCCAAATGAATCTGCACCGCCAACGCCACCACGATTCTATACACCTAAACTTTAGACTAGCCCCATAATTATGGTATAATAATCTACTAGAACAAGCCTGGATTGATCAAAAAATGAGCGTATTTAGAGCTTGTAGCCATCTCTAGATCAATATGATCTGAGATGATATACTCCCAAAACTGGCGCAATAGCGCCACTAATGGGATTTTTAATGTTAATAATTATGAGGAATCTGTTGGAATGAGTACTATAGAAGATCGCGTGGTGAATATTATTGCTCAGCAATTGGGTGTGGATCGAGAGAATGTAAAACCTGATTCTTCCTTCATCGATGATTTGGGTGCCGATTCTTTAGATACCGTAGAATTGGTTATGGCTTTGGAAGAAGAATTTAATGCCGAAATTCCAGACTCCGATGCCGAGCACATGACAACCGTGCAAAAAGCAATTGATTACATCAAGAAAAACGCTAAAGACGCTTAAGACACAAAACTATAATCAGGGGTAGTCGCCATGCGTAGAGTAGTGGTTACAGGTATGGGTATGTTGACCCCATTGGGGTTGAATGTCAAAGACACTTGGGCTGGTATTTTGGCCGGAAAGAGTGGTGCTAGACCCATTGATTTTTTTGATGTGTCGCAATACACGACGCAGTTTAGCGCCTCGGTGCATGGCTTTAATCCAGAAGTTTACATGAACAGCAAAGAAGCACGTAAGGTCGATACCTTTGTGCAATTTGCTGTGGCTGCGTCGCTGCAAGCGCTGGAAGATTCTGGTTTAGAGGTCACCGACGCTAATCGCGATCGCATTGGTGTGGCTATAGGCTCTGGCATAGGTGGGTTGCCTTCGATAGAAAAAACGTACGCCACTATACTGAATAGTGGCCCTAGACGTATTTCACCATTTTTTATTCCCGGCACCATTATCAATATGGCTTCAGGGTATATTTCCATTCTAAAGGGTTTGCGCGGCCCTACCATTTCCATAGTTACGGCATGTACTACCAGTGCTCACAATATAGGTCAAGCCATGCGTATGATTGCGTATGGTGATGCCGATGTGATGTTAGCGGGTGGTGCTGAAATGGCTACTTGCCCTACGGGCTTAGGTGGTTTTGCTGCCATGCGTGCTTTATCGACGCGTAACGATGCACCTGAAAAAGCCAGTAGGCCTTGGGATAGAGATCGCGATGGTTTTGTTTTAGGCGATGGTGCAGGTGTATTGGTTTTAGAAGAATATGAATATGCTAAAAAGCGTGGCGCTAAGATTTACGCTGAATTAGCTGGTTTTGGTATGAGCAGCGATGCCTATCATGTCAGTGCACCCGATCCGGAAGGCAATGGCTTTGTGCGTTGTATGCAAAATGCCTTGAATGATGCGGCTGTGCCTTTAGAGGCTGTGGATTATATTAATGCTCATGGGACTTCTACACCGAAGGGTGATGAACTAGAAGCCATGTCTATTAAAAAACTATTTGGTGCACATGCCTATGAATTAGCAGTCAGTTCCACTAAGTCTATGACAGGACATTTATTAGGTGCTGCCGGTGCAGTAGAAGCTATTTTCTCTATTTTAGCGATACAAGATCAAGTGTTACCACCGACTATCAACCTAGACAATCCCGATGAAAATTGCGATTTAAATTTTGTAGCGCATATACCACAAAAACGGGCTGTTAAAGTAGCCCTATCCAATTCCTTTGGTTTTGGCGGCACAAATGGATCTTTAATTTTTACCACCTTAAAATCGTAGGTTAAGCCGTGCCGTTTAGGCTGTTGTGCAAACGCTATGGTTTAGCACTGCTACTGATTTTAATTTTTATTGTTTTACTCACACGTGCTCTTTATTTTATCTACGGCCCGTTGATCAGTGGCAACACGCCTTTCTACTTTAAGCTCAGCCCAGGGCAATCCACCTACGATGTGGCTGCGGCTTTAGAAACCAATGGCTATTTAAAAGGACATGAACGCCGTTATTTTTATTGGTTAGCTCGTTTTTCGGGGCAAAGCCATCGTTTGCGCGTGGGTTATTATTTGTTTCAGCCTGGCGATTCGGTATATCGTATTTTATATAAATTGTCGCATGGTGAAGGATATGCTCAAAACGTTACCTTGGTCGATGGCTGGACTGCAGATAAAGTATTGCAAATAGTTATGAGTGATCCGCGTTTACAGCATTCACCCATATTGCTGTCACATGAAGCCTTGTGTAATGCCTTAGGCTTGCCTGTGGATGCCTCGTTAGAAGGCATGTTTTGGCCCGATAGTTATGCCATTTATCCGGGATACTCGGATTTATTGTTACTACAGCGCGCGCATCGCTTGATGGAAGATAATCTACAATTATTATGGGCAGCGCGCGAGCCGAATTTGCCCTATCGCTCGCCTTACGAAGCCCTGATCCTGGCCTCCTTGGTAGAACAAGAAACGGCATCAACGGTGGAGCGACATTTGATTGCGGGTGTGTTGATTAATCGTTTAAAATTGAACATGTATTTGCAAATCGATCCTACCGTGATTTATGCTTTAGGCAGCAATTATGATGGCCATCTCACGCGCGATAATTTAAAAATCGATAGCCCCTATAATACCTATAGACGCAAAGGGTTACCGCCTACGCCTATTGCGCTGCCTGATTTAGATTCTTTAATGGCGGTGTTGCATCCTACTATGAGCGACTATCTTTATTTTGTGGCTAGAGGCGATGGTTTACATACATTTTCATCTACTCTGGAAGAACATAATGCCGCCGTAGCACAATATTTAAAACAAGGGAAAAAAAATCAGTGAATAGTAAAGCAAAATTTATCAGCATAGAAGGTGGTGAGGGCGCAGGTAAGAGTACCGCAATAAAAACGATACAAAGCTATCTAAACCAGCATGGCATTGCGCATATCGTTACCCGCGAGCCAGGGGGCACGCCTTTGGCAGAAAAGATTCGTTCATTGCTATTAGACAAAAGTGAAGAAACGTTATTACCGGAAAGCGAGCTACTGCTTTTTTTTGCAGGCCGTTATCAACACGTTGAACATGTGATTAAACCTGCCTTGGAGAAAGGATTGTGGGTTATTAGCGATCGTTTTGTAGCTGCCAGTTTTGCTTATCAGGGCGCCGGCCGCGGCATCGCTGAAGATAGAATTACTTATTTAAAACAATGGCTACTAGGTAGCTTATCACCGGATTACACGTTGTTATTGGATGCACCACCCGCACTGGGTTTAGATCGCATCAAAGCACGTGGTGAGCTGGATCGCATCGAAATTGAAAAGATTGATTTCTTTAATCGTATACGCGCATATTATTTAAATTTAGCGGCTAAAGAGCCTGCACGTTTTCACGTCATTGACACCAATCGTTCTTTGAGTGATGTGGAAGAAAATACGTGTTTGTGGTTGCAGGGTATTTGCAGGGGTTAAAATCATTCATACGACACGAGTAGTTACACAAAAAGGAAGTGTTAACCTTCCGCTTGATTCTAAGAAAAATTCACTTTCCATAGTGTAATAGGCATTTTCTGTTTGGATACATTAGAGTATATCTCAGTCATCTGTGCTCTAACACCTGCTCCCTGACAGTCGAGGCTCGGAAAGTCGAGGCTCGGTTACAAACTCATGAACCGAAGCCGCGACTTTCCGAGCCGTGACCGTCAAGGAGCGGAGGGGGAAAGTAGTTATGTTACTATTTCTCCTGCCAAGTCAAATCCAATTCTTTAGCTGCTTTTAAGTCGTCCAAACGACGCACGGGCAAATTGTGTGGCGCTTGTTTCACTAAGTCTGGAGACTCTTGTGCTTCTTTCAAAATGGTAATTAAGATATTGATAAAATTATCCAATTCTTCTTTAGATTCGGTCTCGGTAGGTTCAATCAAAAAGCATTCTGGCACCAGTAATGGAAAATAAGTCGTAGGTGCGTGCACCCCATAATCCAATAAACGTTTAGCGATATCCTTGGCGCTGACGCCCAAGGTTTTGGCTTCTTTTTTAAAGGTAATGATAAATTCATGACTAGCGCGTCTGTCTGGGAAAGCCAGTGTAAAGCCTGCTTGTTGCAAGCGAGCCATTAAATAGTTGGCATTTAAAGTTGCATATTCTGAAACACGGCATAAACCTTCACGACCTAATAAGCGTGCATAAATATTGGCGCGTAAAATGATGCCTGCGTTGCCCATGAATGCAGACAAACGGCCTATGCTTTGCGGGCAATCTTTTGTAGTCAACCATCTGTACTGTTTGCCATCGTAACCGACTATAGGCGTAGGCAAGAATGGTTTTAAGCGGTCATTGGCTGCTACAGGACCCGAACCGGGGCCACCACCACCGTGTGGAGTAGCAAAGGTTTTATGTAAGTTGATATGCATGACATCGAAGCCCATATCGCCGGGTCTACACTTGCCTAAAATAGCATTTAGATTAGCACCATCGTAATACAATAAACCGCCTGCTGCATGGATGATTTTTGCAATTTCACCGATACGGCGTTCAAATACGCCCAGAGTCGATGGATTGGTCAACATGATACCCGCAGTATGTGGGCCTACAGCAGCACGTAAGGCATCTAAATCCACATCGCCATGTTTATCAGTAGGGATTTCTTTAATACGGAAACCACACATGACTGCAGTCGCCGGATTGGTGCCGTGAGCAGCATCGGGTACTAGAAATTCGGTACGAGCAGTATCTCCGCGAGATAAATGATAAGCACGTATCATGGCGACGCCCGCGAATTCACCTTGTGCACCCGCCATCGGTGTTAAAGACACGGCACTTAAACCCGTGATGTGGCTCAATATTTGTTGCAGTTCATAAGCCGATTGTAAATAGCCTTGGCTATGACTCGCTGGCGTGAGTGGATGATGTTGTAAAAATCCTTCTAAACTTGCTAATTGATGCACTCCGCGTGGATTGTACTTCATGGTACAAGAGCCGAGAGGGTAAAATTGTGTGTCTATAGAAAAATTCTTGCGCGACAATTGCGTGTAATGACGCACGACTTGCAATTCAGACACTTCTGGAAAAAGAGGTGCCTTGTGCCGCAATAAATGCGCGGGAATATCGTTTGCTGCTGGTGCATGACGAGGGGCTTGTAAATGGTTGCGTCGCCCTTTGGCGCTGATTTCAAAAATAAGCATGTTCTTTTAATCCTCTACAGTAGTCGTTATGTGCTGTAAAGCGTGTTGTACTTCATTGACATAAGTGTGGATATCGTCACTGGTTTTAGTTTCAGTAACGCAGATCAATAAGCAATGATCTAATTTAGGCGATAGTACACTTAAGTCTAAACCCGCTAAAACATTTTTCTTTAATAAAGCTTGTATCAAGGCATCGGCTGTACACGGACATTCTATAACGAACTCATGAAAATAGGGGCTATTAAAACGCAAGCGTATGCCGGGTATAGCCGTTAAGGCTGCACACAAAGCCTTACTATTAGCATGTGAGGCTTTGGCCACATCACTAAGACCGCTAGCGCCTAACAAACTCATATAGATTGTTGCTGCTGTAACCGCTAAACCTTGGTTGGTACAAATATTAGAGGTTGCTTTGGCACGGCGTATGTGTTGTTCACGCGCTTGTAACGTTAAACTAAAACCAGGTTTGCCATCTTGATCGACTGTTCTGCCGATTAAACGTCCTGGCATTTGTCGTACATAATCCATTTTAGTGCATAGAAAACCGAAATAAGGTCCACCGCTCGCTAAAGGAATCCCTAAAGGTTGGCCTTCGCCACAAACGATGTCGGCACCGCGTTGTCCCCAAACCCCAGGTTCTTTTAATAAGGCCATCGCAATTGGATTCACTACGGCGATGACTAAAGCTTCATGCTGATGCGCCCAATCGGTGATGGCGTCGACTTCTTCTATGCCGCCAAAGAAATTGGGTTGTGCAATGGCTACCGCAACGATGTCACCGTTTTCTATTTTAGGCAGTTGTGTTTCTAAGCACCCAGTTTTGTCGTTATAAGGCAGCGTTTCTAGCAGTATGCCTTGTGGTCGTACTAAGGCTTCAATGGTTTGGCGATAATGCGGGTGTAAATTACCAGCGATCAATATACGTGGCTCTTTGGCTGCCGTATTGGCGCGCACGGCCATTAATACTGCTTCCGCTAGTGCTGAAGCGCCATCGTATAATGAAGCATTGGAGACTTCTAAACCCATGAGGTTTGCCATCATGGTTTGATATTCATATAACAACTGCAATGTGCCTTGGCTGGCTTCGGCTTGGTAGGGTGTATATGCCGTTAGAAATTCGCCGCGGCTGGCAATTTGCCATACTGCTGCGGGAATGTGGTGTTCATATGCGCCTGCTCCTAAAAAACAAGCTAAACCACCATCGCGCGCTGCACGTTCTTTCATATCGCGGCCCATGGCCATTTCGTTTAAGCCAGCATCTAGTGCATTTAAATCGTTAATGCGTAAATTGCTGGGGATTTCGTCGAATAGATCATCGGTGCTGTTGACACCGATAGCCTTTAACATCGTTTTAACATCATCTTCTGTATGTGGGATAAAGGGCATACTTTTTACCTATTTGTTTACATTTCTACATCTTTTGTCATCATTATTCGTAACTACTCGTGCCTTGTTGAAAGAAAAGCTCGCGTTGGGTGCATTAGAGTATATCTTGACCGTCAGGGCGCGTAGTCGCTATTATTCTTCATCTAACATGGCTCCATAATCAGCAGCGGATAATAAGCTTAGCGGTAATTCGCCGACTAACTTCACTTTAAATAACCAACCTGCACCGTAAGGTTCTTGGTTGATTAATTCGGGTTTATCGTTTAGATCAGTATTGACTGCAATCACTTCGCCATCTACAGGACTATATACGTCAGCAGCGGCCTTGACCGATTCTACTACCGCAGCATCGTCGCCTACGGCCAATCCTTTTTTAAGCGCCGGTAAATCCACAAACACTAAATCACCCAATAAAGATTGGGCGTGTTCGGTAATGCCTATAGTAGCAGTGTCGTTTTCAATACGCACCCATTCGTGGGTGGTGGTATAACGTAATTCTTGAGGTAAGGTATTCATTATAGCTCCTATGGGTTTTTACTAGAGTTAAAGGGAACGAAAGGGGGTTTGACTATATGGGCTTTATGCGCTTTGTCGCGGATAATGACTTCACATTCTTTGTAATTGCCTTTAGGAATGCGCGCGAAGGCAATAGATTGCCCTAAGGTGGGTGCAAAAGAACCGCTGGTGGTTATGCCTTCTAAGCCATCGGCCAATAGAACGCGTTGATGCGAACGTAATATGCCTTTGTCTGCTAATACTAAACCTACCAATTGCTGCGTTACACCGAGTTCTTTTTCGGCTAATAAAGCACTTTTGCCTATGAATAAACGTTCTGCGGGTTGTAGGGCGATGGTCCAAGCTAAATTGGAACACAAAGGGGAAGTGCTTTCGTCCATATCCTGACCATATAAATTATAACCGGCTTCTAAACGTAAAGTGTCGCGCGCACCTAAACCACAGGGTTTAAAACCGGCGGCACACACAGATTGCCATAAGGCCTCAACGCGTTTATTTGAAACGATCAATTCAAACCCATCTTCGCCCGTGTAGCCCGTGCGCGCGATGAACAAGTCGTCGCTGTCAGCACATTGAAAGCGGGCTATGGTGTGTATGGTGTCGGTGATAAAAGGGTCATTTAAAGTCGTTAATAAAGCTATCGTTTCTGGGCCCTGTACAGCGAGGATGGATAAGTCATCACGACGATGCAAGCCTAGAGCGTAGTGATTGACATGTTGCTCCATCCACTGCAAGTCTTTTTGGGCGCTACCGGCATTTAAGACTATGCGATAATGTTGTGAGTCTATAAAATAGACAATTAAGTCATCGATGACGGTGCCCTGCTCATTTAACATACAGCTGTATAAAGCGCTGCCTCGATGGGCCATTTTGTCTACGTCGTTGGCCAGGATATAGCGCAAATAATCGCGTGCCCCTGCGCCCAAGACATCCACCACGACCATATGAGACACATCGAAAATGCCTGCATGCCGGCGTACTTGGTGATGTTCTTCTATTTGCGAACCATAATGCAGCGGCATGTCAAAACCAGCGAAATCAACCATTTTGGCGCCCATGGCGACATGAGTATCATACAGTATAGTGCGTTTGCCCATTTTTTGCTCTACCCTTGTGTCATTTTATTTGCGCCGGATTATCGCATATTTATGGCGCCGCTGCATCTCATCGAACGCCCCATACTGTTTCAAGTGTCATTTTTGTAGGGCGGTTCACAAACCGCCCACTAGAACGACACGCAAATATGGAGTCATTTTGTGCCGATTTTTCCTACTCGAAAGCCATTCAGTTTTAGTAGCTGTTAAATGACAACGAAGAGCGGCTACGCCTGCTAACTCGTGTTTCCTCTAGTTCATTCTGTTGCTTCTGATATTGAGCGATAAGCACGGCAATAGTAGCTTGAAGATGGCCTTCTGGGTTTCGGTTCTCAATTTTCGTTAAGGCTAGTATTAACTCTTCCTCAGTATTGATAGTTTTCGTTTCACATTGTTTTTTTAGCTCGGCTACCGCAATGCAGTGATGGCGTGCGAGTGAATTGAAAGGACCGCTTAAATAATCATCCAATAGGATTTGGGCTTTTTCAAAAAATGTTCCGTTGTTCGTATTCCATCTAGCAGATAACTCGTTAAACAAGGATACTCCATAGCACAAAGAAAAATTTTCAAGAAATTTTGATAACTCGAGCTTAGCATTTCTAGCTCTAGCTTCTGCCATAACCTGACGCTTCCGTTTTTGTAAGATTTGCATATGAGATAACATTATGGATTGGTTATTTGCATCCAAAGTCTGAATTAATGTAGGCAGAAAGTCTTTTCTCCCATTTAAAGTCAAAAGTGTTGTAAGGACATTAAATAAATCTTGCTCGCTTTGATTTAAATTTTCTTTACTTATAATCATCAATGGTGAATGTTTTTGTATGTCTATTAAGCGGCATAGAATGGTACTGTGGTAGAGATTTTTTATTTCTTCTCCAGTAGCGTTAAAATCGTCTTCAGATAAATCTTTGTTAGAAATCACCCATGTATTAAATTGTTCTGCGGATATGGGGTAATAGCTGTCGTCGTCATTCCCGAGAAAATAGTCAGGAAAAAAGTTAAAAGAGCTCATAATTTCACCTTCTTTTTAATTATTGAACGGTCATTATAGGTCAAATATGTCCATTTTACAAGCACAGCTGTATTTTTTTAAATCACATTGAAGTGCAGCGTAACCGGGCCCGGCTAGCTAAGACTATAATGGATATAACCGCGCAATATGAACTTTATGTCAACGGATAACGCCGTATTTGTTTCAAGGTTCTCATGTCGCCTACATTAAACCATAAGCCGCTGTAATATTCGCCACTCACTAAACCTTTTTTACAAGCTGGGCGCCATACATCCATTAAACGAAATGTGTGTTCGGGGATATCTGTAAAGAGTTCAGGGCGTAATACACTGATGCCTGCATAATTGAGTTTATTGCAGCCATAGGTACATACAAAATCATCTTGTAGTGCAAAGTCGCCTTGGGTAGCAGGTAGCCTATCATTTAATACTAAATGAGCTAAACCTTTAGGTGCAGATAATTGTTGCAACGGATAGTTACACCAGATATCGGCGCTGATGACGATAAAGGGATTTGGACCTAATAAGGGTAATGCTTTTTTAACGCCACCGCCAGTTTCTAAAGGTGTGTCCTCAACGGAATAAACAACATTTAATCCATAACGTTTGCCATCGCCTACATGTGTTTGAATGAGATGACTCAAATGACTGACATTGATGACACATTCACGTATACCGGCTTTAGCTAGATTATGTAAATGATAATCGATGAGGGTATTATCGCCATGCACTTTTAACAAAGGCTTAGGCTGTGTTTTCGTTACGGCATTTAAGCGTCTACCATAACCTGCAGCTAACAACATCGCTTTCATGATGCATAGACTCTTTGGAATACAGGAGCAACGCGGTTTTGCAGAAAAGCATGGAAGTCAGCTAATTCTGCATATTGTGCGCTGATAGTCATGACATAATCCAAAGTGCGCGGAATATAACTCAAGAAGTTAGGATTGTCATCACGCAATAATTTACGCGCGAAAATAAAAATGGCTTTTAAATGGCGTTGTATGCCCATCCAGTCAAACCAGGTTTGAAATTGCTGAAAATCTTGAGTGGGCAATAAATTTAAGCGCACTGCTTCTTGAAAATAGTAGTCTAGATGTTGCTCTAGTTGTGATTTATCCAGCGTGACATAACAATCGCGTAGCAATGAAACCAGATCGTAAGTAATAGGACCTAAAACTGCATCTTGAAAATCTAGAATGCCAATTTTGTTTTGAGGTAATACCATTAAATTACGTGAATGGTAATCGCGATGGGTAAAATAATAGGGTTGACTTTCGGCCATGGCGATTAATTGTAAAAAAGTATCGTCCAATAATCGTTGCTCTGCAGTGCTTAAAGATAACTGCAAATAACCTTGTAAAAACCAGTGCGTAAAAAAAGACAATTCTTTATTCATAAACGCGGCATCAAAAGAAGCTAAGGCTGAGGGTGATTTTTGTTGTTGTAAAATGAGCAAATCGTCTAGTGCAGTTTGGTAGAGCAGAGCGCTGTTGGGACGCAAGGCTTCATGCCATAACCAGGTGTCGCCTAAATCGCTCATTAAGATAAACCCTAGCGCTAAATCTATGTGAGATAACTGTGGTACATTTAAAGCCAATTCTGATAAATGTTGTTGTATGTTTACAAAGGAATGGCTATCTTCTAATTCGGGCGGTGCGTCCATCGCTACCCAAAGTGTATTGTTGTGTTCAATGCGAAAATAGCGACGAAAACTGGCATCGCCCGCTAGAGGAGTAATATGGAACTGCTCTGTTTTTAAGCAATGGCGCAGCCAAGGTTGTAAAGCTTCTAGACGATGATCGGTAGATAATGTGGTTGTATTCATTGCTTGAGTCACTTTGTGGCAAAAAATGGCATTATGTCTAATAAATGCGGCGATGACAAGCGATTGCGCCGCCTTGAATAGTTGCGTATCATGACCATGCAACGTATTATCTTTTGGTGGTGGAGTGCGGGCGTGACATTTTTTGCACAAAATAAACGAATAAGGCGTACCTTAGGGAAGCTGCTCTGCCGCGCCTTGCCGATCACCCTCGTTTTTTGTCCAACAGTGCTGCTCGCTACAGAAGTCGCGGCTACAACCAGTACGGCTGCATTAGATAAAAATGATTATCCACGCCTCGATTGGTCCGAGATGACATCGATGCAAATAGCATCTCAATTGGGTTTTGTAGACAGTACCAATTCCAATCAAGTGTGCCGAGGATACTATGTAGAGCCTTCCTTTACCAGTGTAGATTCTGCACTACAAGCCGATCAAATTCCTATACACGCCAGTGCCGATGAATCTGAGCTGTCTTTAACGGGAGCTTCGGTGCTGAAAGGAAATGTGGTTTTGGAACAACCCAATCAAATGGTAGGCAGCGATCTTTTATACATCAATCGCGATGCCGATAGCGGTAAAATAGACAGTGTACAAGCCTACGGGCATGTATATCTGCGGCGCCCGGGCGAATTGGTCATAGGGGATAACGGCACTTTTAATTTAGGCGATAAAACCGGACAAATGGAACAGGTCATTTATAGGCGCAGTTTGTATAACACCTCTGCTAACATTACCTCGCTAGACGATACCCAATCTAAAGTCACGGGGGTGAATGCCTGGGGCAATGCGGTACAATTTAACCAAACTAAAGAAGGCCTGATTGTTATCAATCAAGGTACGTACACCACTTGCCCGCCCTTACAACAGGTTTGGTCGGTCAAGGCTAAGCAAATTACTTTAGATCGCGATACAGGCACAGGCACAGCGAGCCAAGCACGACTTTATTATAAAGAAATGCCCATAATGTACATACCTTATATGAGCTTCCCGATTGATGCGCGGCGTAAGTCTGGATTTTTGCTGCCCAACGGAGGGTATTCATCGCAAACGGGTTATGATGTTTCTCTGCCTTACTACATTAATCTGGCGCCCAATTATGATATGACCTTTACACCGGAATATATGACGTCGCGTGGTGTTAATCTGAATGATGATTTTCGTTATTTAAACTCTAATGGTAAGGGTGATTTTCATGGCGCATTTTTGCCTGGGGATCGGGCTTTTTCTCAATTTCAAAGCGATGAGGCGGCGGTTTATGCGAATACGCCATCTGCGGATGTACCGCCTACCCTGAGTCGTTTAGAAAATGACAGCGACAATCGTTATTTTGTGTCTTGGAAAGACGATCGCCAATATGATGATCATTGGAGTTCCAACATATATGTAAACCGTGTCAGTGACGATTATTATTTCCAGAATTTCCCTG
The DNA here is from genome assembly GCA_021781965.1 of Pseudomonadota bacterium. GTDB lineage: Bacteria > Pseudomonadota > Gammaproteobacteria > UBA1113 > UBA1113 > VFKP01. The sequence continues at coordinate 3,749 of JAJXVU010000018.1, read as the reverse complement.
GCGATCCTGCACAGACCAGCGAGTATCAACTTCATAATACAGGCGATGTGGCGTATAACAGCGATCATTGGTATTTTAAAACCATGATGGAAGGGTATCAAACCTTACATCCTATCAATCAAGGGACTATATATAATTCATACACAAAACTACCTGAAATCGTTTTGAATGCTAATTATCCGCAGGCGGTAGGCGATGTCGATGTGGGGGTGAATAATCAATTTGATTATTTTAATGAAACTAAAACTCCGGGCGATACAGTATCACCCGTGGACGGTTCGCGCGCCATCACGATGCCGCAATTGACTTTACCGTTGTATTCTAGTGCGGGTTATTTGAAGCCCAATGTACAATTGTCGGCAACGCAATATAATTTAAGCAATCAATTGCCGGGCGAAAATACTAGCATCGATAGAGTCTTGCCTATTTCTGATGTGGATTCCGGATTGTTTTTTGATAAGCAAGGCTCGTGGTTTGGGCATGCCTATCAACAAACCTTAGAGCCGCGCCTTTTCTATCTGTATGTGCCTTATCGTAATCAAGACGATATTCCTTTATTCGATACAACGGTAGAACCCTTTACGTATGATCAATTGTTTCGCACCAATCGTTTTACCGGCTACGATCGCATAGGCGATACCAATCAAATCAGCTATGCTCTGACTTCACGCATATTGGATCCCGAATCGGGCGTAGAAAAAATGCATGTGAGTGTGGGTGAAATTTACTACTTTGAAAATAGACGGGTCAATATCGATCCGAATTCATTGGATGTGGTGACCATCGACAATAGTGTACCTCCGGACAATACCCTATCACCCATAGCCAGTGAAGCCAGTTATCGCGTGACCCAAAATTGGAATTTAAATGGTAATTTGGCATGGAATCCACAAAGTGGTACGGAACAAAGTGCTGAGAATACACAAACGGGAGAAACGGATATAGTGCAAATTCCGCGCGGCTTTAATAATGGTGGCTTAGCTTTACAGTATAAAAAAGACAAGAACCATATTTTTAATATAGGCTACACTTTTTTACGCGGTGGGGATCAATTGGTAGACAGTAATGGCGTGTTGATCGCTCAGCCAGGCAGTTCACAAAACAATTTAAATCAAAGTGACCTTTCTGCCGTGTGGCCATTATCGCCACAATGGAAAACATTTAGTCGCTGGAATTATAATATTAGCCAAGGTCACGAGCAAAACTTAATGGGTGGGGTAGAATACGACACCTGTTGTTGGGCTTTTCGTTTAGTGGGCGCGCATGAGTTTAATTATTTAGATGCTGAAAATCAAGACAACCCACGCTTTAATAACATGATTTATTTACAATTCGCATTGATAGGCTTGGGCAATGTGAGCACCAATAATGCTGCAGGATTATTGCGTAACAGTATTGCCGGCTATACCGACACTTTTGGTACACCCTTATCGGCACTTAAAGAAACATCAGCTTAGTCTAGGGGCTATAGCCTGAGGGATTCTCACCTCGATAAATTCAATGGCTACAGGCCCTAATTAAAATCCGCCTGGACCTCTAGGTCTATTGGTGGGTGCAGTTTGAAATTGATTCGCAGAAATAAGATCATTCTGTGGACTAGGAGGAGCTTGCCGCGGTAAATTCTGCTGCAATGCTGTAGGATCGAATACCGTTTCACCGGCACGGGTTTTACCTAAGCTAGTCGTCAATTGCACGTTAGGAAAAGCTCTATGGAAGCTATCCATTACGCCTGAAGAAACAGCTAAACCATCGGCAACCATGCGCATAAAAGAACCGAAAGCACTACTCAAAGCGCCAAAACTGGCTAAGAATACGTTAAATAACATCTCAGGAGTGATGGACTCAGGAAGACCCGTGAGATTGACATAAATGGTGCCGGATTTATTCGGTAGCTCAATGAGAACTTTTTTGGGATTGTCCTTGATCTCTTTTTGTTGCTCTGGGCTTAAATCTTCAATCTTTTCTATATTCGCCAACTCAACGACAAGTTCTTCCTGATGTTCTTTATCTAAAAGGTGTCGTTGTTCGTGCAAGAGAAAATCTTCTAATGACTCAATTAAGTCTTTGTGTTGTTCTAGTAAGATATCTTCCGTAGGCAGAATAAATCCGGCAAAAGGACCTGCGCGGCCGTTATCGCCTGTCAGAATGGCGGACCATATTTCATAAACATATTTGTCGCTGGCAATCCATTCTAAACCTTCTTTGGGCAGTAATTTTTCGGCAACCACTAAAGTATCTAGGTGCGCGATAGTGTCACGTGTTTCTTGTTCGAAAGAGTAGCGATAATGGCTGGCATCATACTGCGTCATGGGGCCTGTTTTAGGTTGCCAGCGTTGTTTAAATTCACCATGCGCATCGCACAGTGATACCCAGTAGGTGGCATAAATTTCTCCTACGCCTAAAAATAGTGCCGCGGTATATAAGGCATAGGACCACAAAGCAATATTAGAAGGCACTTTATCTCGGGCATAACTTTTAATGGGTGTTTGTTCGCGGTATAGACGCAAAGTTTGGAATGCGCGCAATAAGCCTAATAGCAACATACCGCCGTTGTGATTAAAGTGAAAGTTACGTCTAGAAGGCAATTGCTGTACAAATTCAGCAAAATTTTCTAAAGATTTTAAATACAGATTTTGATATTGTGCGTCGGTAGTATAAACGATTTTTTGTAGTTGCGGTAAAACCTGAGTGATCTTAGGACTTTGTAATAAACGTTTACTGGATTCTATAGGCAAGAGCATGGGTAAACGGATACGATAAGGTTTAGGGCTGAATATTTTTTTATTCGGGATACCCGGGTAAGAAGCTGCTCTTTTAAACATAGTAGTACTCATTGAAAATCCATTTCCTTTAGGGTTAAAAAACCTGCCAAGGTGCTAAAATACATTATAAGGTAAAACGATCTCTAGTACAAGCTATTAGAAAGATTCTTTTAAAATCAACAGCTTTAGGACAAAAAATCTAATTGTCGCCAAGCCTCATAAACGGCGATTGCTACAGTATTGGCCAGATTAAGGCTGCGGCTAGGCGCTTGCATGGGAATGCGTAGGATGTGCTGTGGCGCTAAAGACATTAAAATATCCATAGGTAAGCCGCGGGTTTCCGGACCAAACAAGAAAAAATCATTTTTCTGATAGTGCACATCGCAATATCTATTTTGCCCTTTGGTTGAAAAAGCAAAAAGACGTATCGAGGGATTGTCTTGTAAGAAGTGAGACCAATTTTCATAATAACGAATGGTGGCATATTCATGATAATCCAAGCCAGCACGTTTGAGTGTTTTATCGCTTAATTCAAAGCCCAGCGGTTTAATCAAATGTAAGTCGCAGCCTGTGTTAGCACACAAGCGTATGATGTTGCCCGTGTTGGGCGGAATTTCCGGCTGAAAAAGAACAATGTTCATGCAGTGTTTAGCTATCCATTTCGACTAGCTCATTTTGTGCTAGAGATTGTTTCACTGGATCGTTGCTGGGCTGGCGAAATGATACTGGTGGCGGTGCAGTTACGTTGCTATTCTTTTGGGTAGCGGGTGAGGTCGTATTTGCAGTAGCGCTTTTTGTCACATCTTTCGTAGCTGCAGGCGATGTACCGCTGTCTTTTGACAAATCATCCATATTATCTAAAGGATCTTTATCGGTATTACTTTGGCCTTTTGTCGCATCTTTTGTGGCTACAGGCGATGTACCGTTGTCTTTTTACAAATCATCGATATTATTTAAAGGATCTTTATCGTTATTGTTTTTATCTTT
>JAJXVU010000017.1 GCA_021781965.1 Pseudomonadota bacterium | reverse complement strand
TGACCATTGAGGGCGGCCCAATGTAATGGTGGTTGACCAGTATTTTTAATCCACTTTGAATTTAGCTCTTCAATAGATATGTCATTGATTAAGTGTGCTATTAATTCATCATATAGTTTATTATTTAGCTTTATTAATACTTCATTTTTGTTTGTTGCCATGCTGATTTTACCTTGCTTAGTTTAATAATTTAGACTAAAGTTTATTTTAATTGTAAAGAAATGTCAAAGTTTTGAGCGGAAAAGATAAGCAGCCCCCCGCATTAAATGCATATTATTTTCACTCCTTAATAAATTATTGAAGATAATAAATCCCTTTTGGATAACAATGTATATAAAATCTGTATAGTATCCTATATGATATAAACGCACATTCTATTTAGGAAATCTTTGGATAACTGACTTTAAATCCCGCGCTCAGGTTCCATCACGGCATCTAAATTCAACTCATCACACAAATTGATAAATTCTTCGCGCAAATCTGCCAATGAAATGTCGGCTGGGATATGGATTTTCATCGTTAAAGACAACATTTCGGTGGCAGTTAAACGTGCCGCAAAGCTTTCGCAATGCATGTCACTGATATTGATTTTTTGGCGCATAAAGAATTGGCTTAGGGTAGGAATGATTTCTGGGCGTTGCGTGGTAATGATGTCTACGCTATAAGTGATAAGTCTTTCGCTGTAAGCGGTGGGATTACAACGCAGCGTGCGTATGGCAAAATCGTATTTTTTAGCCAAGGTGTCAAAGCTAGTTTCTAATTTAGCGATGTGATTCCATTTGCCATTGATCTGCAATAGCATGCCAAAAGCGGTACCCAGCACGGTCACATGAGAACGTACAATCCAACAATGGTGCTTTTTAATATGGGCTGAGATGCTATTTAAAATCCCAATATTATTGGGTCCCAGGATTGAAACAACCAAATACTGTTCCATGACCAGGCTCCTTCTCTATACTCTTCGCATTTGATTCTTAGTCTTTGTTGCCTGGCCCATCTCGCCCCAGTATATGACATAGTACGTCACTCCGGGTACTCGAGGGCTAGGCGCCTCGCCTAAAAATCAACTGCTATGAGTATCTTTAATACTTAACTACTGTACTAAAGCTTAGCAGGTAGATGGAAGATTAGCTAATTACTGGCCATAGCAAGCTCTAGCGCATAGCCTATATAATCGCTGGGTTTTAGATTAAGCAATTGATTTTTAACATGTTCTGGCAAATCTAGGGTATTGATAAAACTTTTTAAACGGTCTTCCGTTAAGGTGTTGCCGCGCGTTAATGCCTTCAGCTTTTCATAAGGCTCGGCGATGTCATAACGGCGCATAATAGTCTGTATGGCTTCGGCTAAAATGTCCCATTGGGCTGTTAAGTCGGCCATCATTTTCTCTTCATTCACCGCCAAACGTCCTAATCCTTTTTGTAGGCTTTGATAGGCTATAAAGCTATAGGCAAAACATACGCCTATATTGCGTAATAGGGTGGAATCGACTAGATCGCGCTGCCAGCGGGATAGCGGTAAACGTTGTGCTAGGGCGGTTTGCAGCGCATTGGCTAAGACCAAATTACCTTCGGCGTTTTCAAAATCGATGGGGTTAATTTTATGTGGCATGGTAGATGAACCCACTTCATCAGCAACCGCGGTTTGCTTGAAATAGCCTAAGGAAATATAAGCCCACATGTCTTGACTGAGATCGATGAAGATACTGTTTTGGTGTGTTAATTCATAGAGCAGGGCAACGATGTCATCGTGCGGCTCGATTTGCGTGGTATAGCCATTCCAATCCAGCTCTAGGTGTTTTTCAATAAAGTCTTGATTGAAACTGGGCCAGTCTATTTCTGGATAAGCGATGCGATGAGCATTGTAATTACCGACCGCGCCATTGAATTTAGCACGCAGACGAATAGTATTTAAGCGTTCCATTTGTCGTTGTAAGCGCATGCAGTAATTGGCGAGTTCTTTGCCTAAGGTAGTAGGGGAGGCGGCTTGACCATGAGTGCGTGCCAACATAGGTGTAGCGGCTGTCAATTTTGCCAAGGATTGCAAATGTTTTAACAATGCAGCGCATTGAGGTTGTAGCGTTTCACGAATGGCTGCCTGCCACATTAAGGCATAGGCAACGTTGTTGATGTCTTCCGAAGTACAGCCAAAGTGCACGAATTCTAATTTTGTTTTTAGCGGTGTTACAGTCGTCATTTTTTCTTTTAGAAAGTATTCGACGGCTTTGACATCGTGATTGATTTTTTTCTCGATGTCTTTAATGGCAACTGCATCATCGCAGTTAAATCGTTGATACCAACTGCGCAATAACTTGCAAGTAGGCTTGTCTAACGGTGGTAGCTCACTGATTTCTTTAGCGGCACACAAATAAATAAACCATTCGATCTCAACTTGTAGTCTATAACGAAACAAAGCCGCTTCGGATAGATAAGGGCGCAATGCAGCGACCTTGGAGGCGTAACGGCCATCGATGGGATTGATGGCGGTAAGCTCTGTCAATGATAGCATGCGTTGCTCCTAAAAATTATTTAGCTAATTGCGTTAAAACATATTGCAGTATGCCACCATGACGATAATATTGAATTTCATTATCGGTATCGATGCGGCACACTGTTTTAAATGCCAATTTTTCACCATTAGCGCGTTGTAGATTGACAGTCAAATGCATCTTAGGGGTTAATTGTGCCGGCACATCGATGCTGATGAGTTCATCACCGATGATGTTCAATGTTTTACGCGTAGTATCCGGTATAAACTCTAAAGGTAAAATACCCATGCCCACTAAGTTGGAACGATGTATGCGTTCAAAACTTTCTACAATCACAGCCTTAACACCCAATAACAACGGACCTTTAGCGGCCCAATCGCGTGATGAACCTGTGCCGTATTCTTTACCGGCGATGATCACCAAGGGTTTTCTTTCTTCTAGATATTTCATGGCGGCATCGTAAATCGGGAATTGTTTATGGCTAGGATAATGCAGCGTATAACCGCCTTCCACCCCAGGGACCATTTCATTTTTGATGCGGATATTGGCAAAAGTGCCGCGCATCATCACTTCGTGGTTGCCGCGGCGTGCGCCATAAGAGTTAAAATCTTTAACGCTGATGCCATTCTCTTTGAGGTACAAGCCCGCAGGACTGTCTGCTTTAATGCTACCCGCAGGGGAAATGTGATCTGTAGTAATACTATCGCCAAACACCGCTAAGATGTGCGCATCTTTAATGCCACCAGTATTCGGTTTGTCTACTAAAGACATGCCTACAAAATACGGTGGATTTTGAATGTAGGTGGAGCTTTTATCCCATGCATAAATTTTGCTATCGTTGGTTTTGAGTTTTTTCCAATGTTCATCGCCGGTAAAGACATCGGCGTATTCCTTGCGGAACAATTGTTCCGTGACCACTGCTTTCACCACTGTCGCAATTTCTTCTGCGCTGGGCCAAATGTCTTTGAGGTAAACGGCTTTACCGTGTGTGTCGTGACCTAGAGGATCTTTATTTAAGTCTATGCAAATGGTACCTGCTAAGGCCATGGCGACGACTAAAGGAGGGGAGGCCAACCAATTGGCTTTGACCAAGGGATGTATACGACCTTCAAAATTACGGTTGCCCGATAATACGGCTGATACCGTTAAATCTTGTTCCTGAATTTGTTGTTCTATGTGTGCTTCCAAGGGACCGGAATTACCTATACACGTGGTGCAACCATAACCGACTAAATTAAACCCTAAGTCATTTAATGGAGTTTGCAAACCGGATTTTTCTAAATAATCGGTGACTACTTTAGAGCCGGGCGCTAGCGAAGTCTTTACCCAGGGTTTTTGTGTTAAGCCACGAGCCAATGCTTTTTGTGCCAATAGTCCAGCGGCAATCAAGGCCGATGGATTGGAAGTGTTGGTACAACTGGTAATCGCAGCAATTACAACGGCACCATTTTGTAACACTTCTTTTTTAGCTTCGTAACTTGCTTTTGGGAAGTTATTCTTGAAAGCTGCTTCCAGATTGGAAAGTCCGACTCTGTCTTGTGGGCGTTTAGGTCCAGCTAAGCTGGGCTCTACCGAGGATAAATCCAATTCTAATACTTCAGTGAATATGGGCTCAGGGCTGTTAGCATCGTGCCACATGCCTTGTGCTTTGGTATACGCTTCAGCCAAAGCAATGGTTTCTGCACTACGTCCGGATAAGGTCATATAGGCTAATGTTTCTTTATCTACAGGAAAAAAGCCGCACGTTGCGCCATATTCAGGGGCCATATTGGCGATGGTGGCGCGATCGGCCAAAGGTAGATGTTGCAAGCCTTCACCAAAAAATTCAACGAATTTAGACACTACGCCGTGTTTGCGCAACATTTCGGTGATGGTTAATACTAGATCGGTTGCGATAATGCCTTCTTTTAAACGACCCGTTAAACGCACGCCTACGACTTCTGGGATCAACATGCTGATGGGTTGTCCTAACATCGCTGCTTCGGCTTCTATACCACCTACACCCCAACCCAATATGCCTAGGCCATTGACCATGGTGGTATGGCTATCGGTGCCGACTAAAGTATCTGGATAAGCCCAGGTGTTGCCATCGATCGTATTCGTCCAAACCACTTTACCTAAATATTCTAAGTTTACTTGATGGCAGATACCGGTACCAGGTGGCACTACGCGGAAATTTTCAAAGGCTTGTTGGCCCCATTTTAGAAAAGTATAGCGTTCTATATTTCGCTTCATTTCTTCGTCTACATTGTGTAAAAAAGACAATGATTGGGCGTAACTGTCTACTTGCACCGAGTGATCTATGACCAAGTCCACTGGAATTAAGGGGTTAATCTTAGTAGCATTGCCACCTAAGGTGTGTAAGGCATCGCGCATGGCGGCGAGATCGACTATAGCCGGAACGCCGGTAAAGTCTTGCATCAAAACACGCGCGGGTCTATAAGCAATTTCTTGTTCGCTGTGACGTTCTTTTAACCAAGCGGCCATGGCGTGTATGCCTTTGGCGGCATTGTGGTCTTGTTGGAAACGCAATAAATTTTCTAATAATATTTTTAAGGAGACGGGGAGTTTGTGAAACTGACCCAAACCAGCGTCTTCGGCGGCTTTCAGGCTATGGTAGTGGTAGGTGTGATCGCCTACGGTTAAGGTGGATAAACTGTTTATTTTTTGTTCTGTCATGGTATGCCCCTTGTGATTTATAGATAACCCTAAGCGGCCATTATTCTAGCTTAAATTTGGGCGATTGGCTATATGCCCATCATATTTGAAGATGCGAGATTGCGCGTAGGGGCGGGCTTAAGATGCAAAATTTCGAGCCGCGACCGTCAGGGAGCGGAAAATGAACGAATAACAGGAGTGAGCCGGCTCCGCTCGGAGAATAATTAGATATTTTTAAGTTAATCATACAGAGATTTCTTAAACAGAATTGGCGTATACAAATTTAGATGCGGTTACCCTGGGACAATTAACAAACCACTCGGCCGTTAATATTTCCTTAAGGTTACTATGATAGGCTATGCACAAGTATAAAAAAGGGTCCAAGGGCGATAAGCTCTAAGGCCTTGAAAATAAATATTAAATTAGCGGAAGGTAAATATTATGAGTGGATCTAGTCACTATGCAGCGCGTATTGTAAAAGAACTTGGAAAATCGGGAGAACCTGTTTTCAGTTCTGGTATGCAAAACTGTCCATTAGTGGATGAGCGAGTTGCTAAACAGGAGGAGGGCGATTATTATTCTATCCCCCAAGGACCTGCCTGCATTCAGAGTACTGGAGTAGATATCTATCGGAGCGCCTTCAGCGAAATAAACAAGTATTTTTTTAATCGGCGTTCTTTTGCTGAACAGCTAGAAGAGTTTTATAATTCAGAAGATATAAAAAAACAACTAGGCATTGATTCAACAAAATCTTTCGCTACTTTTAAGGAGGATGCTCGTTCTAACAAAGAACATTTAATTGCTTTAGTACGGCTCTTTTTTGAAACAGAAAAATTGGATCCAAAATTGGTCGATTTCTTAATGAACGGGTTAAACCAGAATGGTTTCCTAGAGGGTCTGGCAACGCCTTTATTTACTATATTTGATGAGAATAAATTAATTCTAGCGCCAGTGAAAGGGGATGCTAGTTCTCAAGAACGAAAATATGAAATTTTTGTTGGTGCAGAAGGAAAAGAAGTAGAAATTTTTCAAAGTTATAATATTAATAAAGTGCTGTTATTCGCTAATCCAGATGAATTTGTAAAGAAAGAAGTAAAAACAGTTGCACATATTAAGGCATCCGTGGATGCTAATGGAACCATTTCGGCCTCGATGGAATATCATGCCAGCGCATCGAAAGAAGATCGTAAATATGCCGCTAAAACAATTCAGAAGGTAACTCCAGAAGGTCAAGAGCCTGTAATTTTGTGCAGCGATGCAGTTCGTCAAGCTGTGTCTGCAAAAGATCTTATCACTCTCAACAAGTTGCTACAGAATAGCTATCTAAATTTAGATGTTCAAGATAAAAACGGCAAAACAGCATTGCATTATGCGGCTGAAGCAAATTCTCCTGATATGGTTTTAGCTTTGGTTGATGCGGGTGCAAATGTTCTTATTAAAGATAAAGAGGGCAAAATGGCAGTAGATTGCTCAAATCCGCATTCTTCCTCGAATATCCACGTTTATTTGCACAAATTAACACACACAGAGTTCTATTTAGCACGCCAAAACGGTAAAAAAGAAAAGACAGCATTAACTGAGAGAAAAATAGATATTTTAACAGACATAAAAGGCTGTTTGGTGCTAGCGGCTACCAACAACAGTTGTTCTGAGATCAATACACGTTTAAGCTCTTTTGACAACAAAGTAATGGAAAAAAGAAAAGAAGTAGCAAAAGGAGAAAATTCTACATTAGTTACTTGGTTTGCTCGGCTTGTAAGTGATTTGAATAATTTCATAAAATCTAATAAGACGAGTGATGATAGTGCTGAAAAAACAACATCAACTAAAGCAAGCATTCTATCACCTAAACGTGGGGAATCTCATGGTGAGGCATTTATTAAAAAGGTTATGCCTAATAAAACTTCTTTCTGGGAATCAAAATCAGACTGGGAATCAAAATCAGAGCGCTTCGATGTAAGTGATCCGCATATCCAAAGTTCTGCTGTCGATATTATTAGTATGACAGTAGGTAAGTAATTTTATTTGCTCATAGCACTTGTAATCACAACGATATCAACGGGGCAGTAGCCCCGTTTTTATTTCCTTGTCACCAAACTTAAAAACTCATTACGCGTTTGCGGATTGTTGCGAAACTCGCCTAACATAACGGAAGTGCTTAAGACCGAGTTTTGTTTTTGGATACCGCGCATCATCATGCAAAAGTGTTGTGCTTCGATCAATACGCCTACACCAGAGGCGCCGGTAACTTCTAATAGAGTATCCGCAATTTGCTTGGTCAAATTTTCTTGAATTTGTAATCGCCGGGCAAATACTTCTACCAAGCGCGCAATTTTGGAAATACCCAAGACCTTGCCCTGAGGTAGATAGGCAATATGGCATTGGCCTACGAAGGGCAATAAATGATGTTCGCACAAAGAATAGATTTCAATATTTTTTAACACCACCATTTCGTCTATGTCGGAGCTGAATAAAGCGCCATTGACGACTTCTTCTACGCTTTGTTCATAGCCTGCCGTTAAGAATTTTATAGCGCGTGCGGCGCGTGCAGGGGTTTTCACTAAGCCTTCGCGCTTAGGATCTTCGCCGATTTGGGTGAGTACATCGGTATATAAATGTTCTAATGTATGCATAGTATTGACTCGCTGTGGTATTTATAGATTGAAGAGTAGTTATTTTGCAAGTTCTTATCCCGGTGGCCAGTGAAAATTTCGTCCGCCTAGTAAATGCATATGTATGTGGTAAACGGTTTGGCCTCCCGCCGCATTGCAGTTTTCGACTAAACGATAACCGTCTTCAGCTATGCCCAGTGTTTGTGCTAGTTTGACACCGGTTACCAGCAAATGCCCCATGAGTAGGGACTCCTCAGCGCTTAAATCATTTAAAGTGGCGTAGTGTTTTTTAGGTATGATCAACTTATGCACAGGCGCAACTGGATTGATATCGTCTATTACCACTAAATGCTCATCCTCGAATACGGGGGTGCTGGGTATGGTACCTGCTACGATTTTACAAAAAAGACATGTAGTCATCACAAACTCCACTTTCAATAAGCCGCGATTATAAGGTATGATAGCCACATTTGTCACCTTTAATTAATAAAGAATAGGAGTTATGCATGAATATAGATAAATTATCGCCTGGAGCCAAAATACCTAAAGAAGTGAATGTGGTCATTGAAATCCCTTCACATTCTGGGCCGGTTAAGTATGAAATCGATAAAGAAAGCGGTGCCATGATGGTTGATCGCTTTATGACCACAGCGATGTTTTATCCGTGCAACTATGGCTATATTCCACATTCCTTGAGCGAAGATGGCGATCCTGCCGATGTATTGGTGATCACCCCCGTACCTTTAATTTCTGGAGCGGTGCTTACAGTACGCCCTATAGGGATATTGGATATGGAAGATGAAGCAGGCGGCGACGCTAAGATTTTAGCGGTGCCTACCAAAAAGCTATTGCCTATGTTCAGCCACATACATGAACCTGAAGATATTTCACCGCACCAATTAGCCATTATTCAACATTTCTTTGAACACTATAAAGATTTGGAAGAGGGCAAGTGGGTGAAAGTCAAAGGCTGGGGCAATGCCCAAAAAGCAGAAGAAGAAGTGATGCGCAGCATTCAGCGTTATCAGCGTGAAGTGAATGATAGCTTGTAAATTGTTTGAAAAAATGTCTCTGTAATCTAAATTGTAGAGTCTAAATGTCCGAAGCTATTGCTGCCGTTGTGTCAAACACGCCGTAAACCCACTTAATCCGCTTCCTGACGGCGGCGGCTCGCTTCATCAGTTTGTACGAGCCGCGACCGTCAACGCGTGGGGTTATAAGTCGTTACGTCTATAGCATTAATACGAATGCACACGATTATAAGCATCCACCGTATTTTTCATTAAGCTGTATACGGTCATTGGGCCTACACCGCCGGGTACGGGTGTTATCCAAGCGGCGCGTTCTTTAGCGGCATTAAAGTCTATATCGCCGCGTAAATGGCCGTCTATGCGATTCATGCCTACATCAATAACGATAGCGCCGGGTTTGATCCAATTGGCTTGCACCACATCGCTTTTACCTACAGCCACCACCAATATATCTGCAAGGGCCACGTGCTGCGCTAAATTTTTAGTAAAGCGATGGCAAACGGTGACGGTGGCGCCCGCTAATAATAATTCAAAAGCCATAGGGCGGCCTACGGTATTAGAGGCTCCTACGACGACTGCATGTAATCCTCTAACGGGTAAATTGAGTCGAGATAGCAAGGTCATGATGCCATAAGGTGTGCAGGGTCGTAGTAAAGGACGGCGTTGCGCCAACCGGCCCAGATTATAGGGATGAAAGCCATCTACGTCTTTAGCCGGATGAATGCGCTCTAGGATGATGTTGGCATTGATGTGGGCGGGTAGGGGAACTTGCACCAAAATACCATCGATGTGTTCGGCTTTATTTAAACGATCAATTAAAGCAAGTAGGGATTCAGCACTGGTATTTTCATCTAGGCGATGTGCTTCAGACAATATGCCTACCGCAGCGCAGGAATCGATCTTTTTTTGAACATAAATCTGTGATGCAGGATCATTGCCCACTAAAATAACAGCTAAGCCTGGCGCGCGTGGTTTATTTTTCATTTGTAGAGCAATGTCTTCTGATAATTCAGATTGTAACTGGGTTGCAATGCCTTTGCCATCAATAATTTGCGCTGTCATAGAAATTACTCTTGCTTTTTCACGGATGTATAGGTATCATTCTACCACTTTGTAAGGGCTTTGTCCCATGCGAAGTGTAATGCTTATAGCAGTTGTGTTTAAAGCGAAGAGCGTAGGCAGCAAAGCTTAACTACAAATGCGAAAAGTAGTAGATGACGGGGTATAGCGCAGTCTGGTAGCGCGCCTGCTTTGGGAGCAGGATGTCGGGGGTTCGAATCCCTCTACCCCGATCAAATAGACTTGTAGTTAGCGCATTTACCGCTAGGTTTTAAAGCGCCCGTAGCTCATTCGGATAGAGCATCGGCCTTCTAAGCCGAGGGTAGCAGGTTCGAGTCCTGCCGGGCGCACCAACTACTGCTCACAGCAATGTATTATGGTGGACGTAGCTCAGTTGGTAGAGCCCCGGATTGTGATTCCGGTTGTCGTGGGTTCGAGCCCCATCGTTCACCCCAATCCCAACTTTGGTCCCATAAAAATGTATAAAAAAATAACCACTTATCTAACTTTAACATTTTATTTGCTTACAGCCCAAGCAGCCCAGTCCCTGGGAGATGTATCAGAAGCCGCTTTAGGGCCTCTGACGGGGGTTAAAAAAATAATGGTCGCCATCAGTATGATAGCAGGCATTGCTTTTTTAATGGGGGCGGCTATTCAATATATGGATCACCGTAAAAACCCTGTACAAGTAACCATTTCTAAACCAATCGTGTACTTGATCTTGGGTGTGGTTTTTATCAGTATTCCCCACATTACAAAGATTTCAGAGAGCGCGAAAGTATTTTTAAGTTAGTGGTGCCGGGGGTCGGACTCGAACCGACACGGTGTTGCCACCACCGGATTTTGAGTCCGGCGCGTCTACCAATTTCGCCACTCCGGCATGGAGGACTAGAGGCGCACATAATAACAGAATTTAAAACAAAGTCAATACTCTTCGCATTTGGGTTGTAGGCTTTGTTAACTTCGCCCCTGAACAAAAGTCATGTATCAGTGCATACACTCCTTTTGTTCAGGGGCTCGTTGCCTCGCCTAAAACCCAACTGCTGTGAGTAATTACTCTTCGGCATTTGGGTTGTAGGTTTTAGGTTATTGCCCTAACATTCCGCCCAAACCACCAGGCAAATTGCCGCCTAGGTGACGCATCATTTTACTCAAACCCCCTTTAGCCATTTTCTTAAACATTTTTTGCATTTGTTCAAATTGTTTGAGCAATTGATTGATGTCTTGGATGGAAGTGCCAGAACCCTTGGCAATACGGCGTTTGCGTGAGCCATTAATGAGATCGGGGAAGTGACGTTCTTTAGGGGTCATGGAATTAATGATAGCTTCAAAACGAACCAAGCTTTTATCGCCTAACATTTTTTCTTTCACGTTTTGAGGCACGGCGCCTACGCCGGGAAGTTTATCTATCATCGATGACAAACCGCCCATTTTTTTCATTTCTTGCAATTGGCTCTTAAAATCTTCTAAATCAAAACCACGGCCTTTATGAATTTTCTTCGCAATTTTAGCGGCTTTTTCTTGATCGACTGAGCTTTGCACCGATTCTACTAAACTGACTATATCTCCACGGCCTAAGACACGCGATACAATACGTTCAGGATAAAAGGGCGCTAAGGCTTCTATTTTTTCACCCGTACCCATAAATTTGATCGGCTTGCCAGTGAGATAACGCACGGAAAGAGCTGCGCCACCGCGAGCATCCCCATCGGTTTTGGTTAGGATGATACCGGTTAAGGGTAACTTTTCGTGGAAGGCTTGTGCTGTTTTAGCCGCATCTTGACCAGTCATGCTATCGACTACGAATAACGTTTCCGTTGGTGATACCGCTTTGTGTAGACTTTCGATTTCATTCATCATGTCGTTATCGATGTGCAAACGTCCGGCGGTGTCGATGATGACTACATCTACACTTTTTTGTTTTGCGGCTACTAGAGCGGATTGAGCAATTTTAATAGGGGAGTCGGTGTTAGAACTGGGATGAAATTCAGCGCCGATTTGGCCGGCTAATGTTTCTAATTGCAATATAGCTGCAGGTCTATAGACGTCTACACTGGTTAATAACACTCTTTTTTTATGGGTGTCTTGCAAAAATTTAGCCAATTTAGCGGCGGTGGTGGTTTTACCAGAACCTTGTAAGCCCGCTAATAAAATAACGGCGGGGGGTTGTACGGCTAAGTCTAAAGTTTCATTTTTTTCACCCATGACCAAAACCAATTCATCGTGAATGATCTTAATTAAGGTTTGTCCAGGGGAAAGGCTGCGTAATACCTCATGGCCTAAGGCGCGCTTTTTAATATCATTTAACAGGTGCTTTACCACGCTTAAAGCGACGTCGGCATCTAATAAGGCTTCACGAATTTCTTTGAGGGTATCGGTAATATTTTTTTCGGTGATACGCCCTTGCCCCGTTAATTTATTGAGGGTAGAGCTGAGCTTTTCCGTTAAAGAATTGAACATAATAGTGTCTCGTTGCTTATAATGAGCTCATTATACTCAGCCTTGCTATACGGTACAAGTTCTTGCAATAATATACTCTTCGCAGTTGATTTTTATGGGGCGTTGGCTACGCCCATCTCACAAAAGTCATGTATGAATACATACACTCCTTTTGTTCGAGGGCTTGCCGCCTACCCTAAAAACCAACTGCTGTGAGTATATGCACTGAGTATATACATAGCTATAATTTCATGGAGATCAAAATTTGCACAGTTTAAATGCAGTTACTTCCGGTCTCATTTTAGCGGGGTTATTGCTGGTATCAGGATTTTTTTCAGCATCAGAAACGGCTTTAATGGCGATCAATCGTTATAGATTACGTTATTTAGCGCAAACTGGGTTATCTTCTGCCAAAAGGGTTCTTTTCTTGCTCAAAAAACCGGATCGCTTATTAGCCACGATCCTCATCGGCAATACTTTTGCCAATATCGTTGCTTCAGCTGTTACGACTATGTTGGCCATACATTTTTGGGGAGAGGTGGGAGTTGCCCTAGCCACCGTCGTATTGACGTTGTTGGTATTAATATTAAGCGAGATCGCGCCCAAAACTTTGGCCGTTACCCATTCGCAGAAATTTAGTTTTATCGTTTCTTGGCCATTATTACTCATTTTTTATTTACTGTATCCCATAGTCTGGTTAGCCACTAAAGTTTCAAATGGCTTATTGCGCCTTTTAGGAGTTAAATTACAACATGCCCACAGCGATCGCTTAACATCTGAGGAATTGCGTTCTGTAGTGGCCGATTCCGCTGGTAAAATAACAGAACATCACCAAGAAATGTTGCTGAGAATTCTAGATTTAGAAAAAATGACGGTGAATGATGTGATGATTCCACGCAATAGGATCGTCAGCATTGACATAGACGACGACTTGGAAAAAATTCGGTTACAGTTATTAAGCTGTAATATGAAATATATCCCTGTATATCAAGATGATATCAATGAGATCAAAGGCATTTTACCGGTATTCAATGCGTTGGAAATATTCTTTGGCAAAGAACCCAATAAAAAAGCCATTTTTTCTTTAATGCGCGAACCTTATTTCATACCGGAAGAAACTTTATTGTCTACACAGATGAAACATTTTAAATTAAAAGATCGCAATCATGCTTTTGTTGTGGATGAATATGGCGATATTATGGGTCTGGTTAGTTTAGGGAATATTGTGCATGAAATTGTCGGTGAATTGGCGATGGAAAGAAGCGACGAAGAAGCATTGGTACATAGAGATGCAGATGGCAGTTATATAGTGAATGCTACTATACATGTACGAGAATTAAATCGCATCCTGCAAGCGAATTTTCCCAGTGAGGGGCCTAGAACTTTGAGTGGGTTAGTGACAGAATATTTAGAAGCCATGCCTCAGGCAGGCACTTGTCTTTATTTAGATGGCTATCCTTTGGAAATTGTGGCAGTAGAAGGCAATAAGATCAGCTTGATTAAGATATTGCCTAGAAGGTCATCCAAAGAGCATAAGCGATAATAATAACGGCGCTATTTATTTCTTACGCCCTGTCATTGCAATATTTCTTAGCGATGTATACGCAACTCATATTATTTTTCAACAACTTAGCCCGTAAATAAGTTTAAAAAACATAAAGTCATCTCGTGTCAAGCTTAGCACATATTGCTTTTATTCCCTATTTGTTGTATTATTTATCTTTTTATAAATAAAACATAAGCTTAGTGGGGGTAATACAATTATGGCAGCACATTTATCTAATGAAAATTTTCAGACTTGCTATGGGAACATCGGTGAATGCGGGGTGGTAAAAATTTCCACGCCTGAAGAGGAACAGCGTGTACAAACTGCGCAGATAGCGGGCTGCACCGCTTTTGGTTTTGTAGTGCGCAACGAACAGGGCCGTATTACAAGAATAGCTATGATTCACAGCATGTCAGAACATGGTGACCTACTTTCTTTTCGTGAGAACCACCGAGATCTTAGTGTCATAAAAAATTTTTGTGAACTCTACAATAATACTGTTCAATTAGATGAAAATTCTTTACAGGAGAAAGTAGACAACACCTTATATAAGAAAGGTGACAAGAAATCTTATATAACAATGTTGGCTTATGCACTGCATGGGATTGATAAAACAAGTAGTACAGTTGAAGTTTATTGTGTTATGTCTAGTGATGATATGCATGACATAGCGGCGGAGGCAAATGGATGTAAACAGGCTTTGGAAACATTGGGATACACGGTAAATAGCAGTACACCATTACAAACAGAAACGAAGAAGTTTTCAATTGATGCTAAAGGTAACCTTTCTTATAGTTATGTTGATGAGGATACTCTGCAAAAAATAGGTGAAATTGAGTCGCTAATAGCGATGTTACAAGGAAAGACATCATCCTTTTTCGAAAATCGTAATTCAATAAAAATGCAATTTCTTATAAAATTAAAACGTCTATATATTAATCAGGAAGGTAAGGTAGGTGGGGATGCAGTTGAAGGAATTTATGCGCAGTTGGCCCAAGATCACAAGACCACTGCTGAAAAGATAAAACAAAAGGTGACTGCTGGGGTATTTACCCATAAAGTTGCAGATTTTCTTGCAAAAGAAAGTTGCTTTTTTGCGATCAATAATACGCGATAAAGCTAGTTCGTAACTACTCATCCCTCTGAACATATCATAAATGTAGGTTGGGCCTAGTCCCAACCTGCACGTGATAAACGTTACAACAACAAGCTCGCCATCACATAACGACCTTCAGCCAACAATACATTATAGGTTCTGCATGCCGCAGCGGTAGACATGGCTTCTACGCCTATACCGTGACTATAAAACAAGCCTTGTAACCAGGGCGATAAAAATTGTTGGGTGTCACCCGTGCCGAACAAAAAAATTTGTGGTTTTAAAGCAATGAAGGGTAGAAGCTTTTCTTCATCAGCATCATTGGCCTTATGCGAAATATATTGATCCGCCCAAATGTTTTCTGTAGAGAGTATTAAACTACGGCTATAAACCACATTGTTGATGGTGATTTCTTTAGGCTCATAGCGTTGAATGCGATAAGTGGTATTGGCGTCGTCTAGATGGATTTGCATATTTTGCCCGGCTGTCTAAAAGATATAGTATAAATTATTTCCAAAAGTGGCGTCAATATATGAGGCTATGCTACCATAGCGACAATCAACCGCATATGGAGCGCACATGAGTCAGGCGTTAACGATCGAAAACTTGGTCAAAGTGTACCAATCTGGGAAAATGGCCTTAAAGGGCATTAATTTGTCTATAGCCGAGGGCGATTTTTTTGCTCTATTGGGGCCTAATGGCGCTGGTAAATCCACCTTTATAGGCATTGTGTCTTCATTGGTCACCAAAACCTCAGGTTCTGTACGCGTATTTGGCCATTCTATAGACGATGATATTTTAAAAGCCAAACAGCTGATAGGCATTGTGCCGCAAGAGTTTAACTTCAATATATTCATGAAAACGCTAGATATAGTAGTAACCCAAGCGGGTTATTATGGTGTACCTTATCGTCAGGCCAAAGAGCAGGCGGAAGCTTGCCTGCAACAGTTGGGATTATGGGAAAAACGCAATGACGTGGTACGTTCTTTATCCGGGGGTATGAAGCGCCGTTTGATGATTGCCCGTGCCTTGGTACATCAGCCCAAATTACTCATTTTAGATGAACCCACCGCTGGGGTGGACATAGAGCTTAGGCGCTCATTGTGGGTGTATCTAGAAAAATTAAATCAGCAAGGTTTAACGGTTCTGTTGACTACTCATTATTTAGAAGAAGTCGAAATCTTATGCAAAAATGTAGCCATTATCGATAACGGTGAAATTTTAGTTGAAAAAAGCGTGCATTCGCTTCTAGGTGATTTAACGGGTGAAACTTTAATTTTAGATGTAGACAGTATTCTGCTCGAAGCACCTAAATTAGAACATTTTGCCTGTAGATTGATTTCTCCCGATAGCTTAGAAGTCGATTTACTAGAACATCAAACTGTGAATGACTTATTCCAAGCACTGGATGCCGCGGGTATTCGTATTTTAAGTTTGCGCAATAAGTTTAATCGCTTGGAAGAATTGTTTATACGCCTAACTGGCCATACCGTAGAGGATATTACATGATTAACTGGGTTGCACTTAAAACGATCGTGCGCAAAGAATGCGTGCGTATATTTCGTATTTGGCCGCAAACGTTATTGCCGCCAGCTATTACCATGAGTTTGTATTTTGTTATCTTTGGTCATGTGATCGGTTCACGTATAGGATTAGTAGATGGTTACAATTATATACAATTTATTGCCCCAGGTTTGGTGATGATGACGGTGATCTTAAACGCCTATGCCAATGTGTCCGCATCTTTCTTTTCCGCTAAGTTTACGCACAGCGTGCAAGAATTGATGGTAGCACCTGTGTCAGAATGGACTATTTTATTGGGTTATACTTTGGGTGGTGTGATCCGTGGTTTAATGGTAGGCGCAGTGGTTATGGTGGTAGCCTCTTTGTTTACGCATGTCCCCATACAACATTTTTTCAGCATGTTGGTTATTCTATTGATTTCAGCCTGGTTGTTTTCTTTGGCGGGTTTTTTCAATGCGCTGTTTGCAAATACTTTTGATGACATTTCCATTATTCCTAATTTTGTGTTAACACCGTTAACGTATTTAGGTGGTGTCTTTTATTCCATACAAGCGTTGCCTCCCGCCTGGCAAATCGTCGCACATTTTAATCCCATTTTGTATTTAATGAATGGTTTTCGTTATGGCATGCTGGGCGTGGCCGATGTTTCACCTTGGGTTGGGCTTTCGATTTCTATAGGCGCTAGTGTTTTCTTTGCTATGTTGTGCTATGGGTTGTTAAAGCGCGGGAAGGGATTACGGACTTAATTTAGCGCATTCGCCACTTTAGAACGACTAGCGCGATTTAGGTGCTGGCAAATGAAGCGATCTGCTTCTAATAGTTTTTCCATGGAAATACCTGTTTCTATGCCTAAGCCATTTAACATATATAAAACATCTTCGGTAGCGACATTGCCGCTGGCTCCTTTAGCATAAGGGCAGCCACCTAAACCGGCGACGGAAGCATCGACTATATGTATGCCTAATTGTAATGCGGCATAGATGTTGGCGAGTGCCTGGCCATAGGTATCGTGAAAATGCACGGCTAATTTGTCAATGGGAATATGTTTCAATAATAATTCACATAAAATGCGCACGCCGTGCACGGTACCTACGCCGATGGTATCGCCTATGGATAATTCATCGCAACCCATGGCCAGCAATTGTTGTGCTACGTCTAACACGGCTTGTGGCGCAATTTTACCTTCATAAGGACACCCTAAGGCGCAGGAAATATAGCCGCGCACACGAAAATTTTTTATTTTGGCATCACGCACTATTTTTTCATAGTCTATTAAACTTTGCGTCAATGTGCGGTTAATATTTTTTTGACAAAAGGTATCGGAAGCAGCAGTAAAAACAGCAATATGTTTAACTTTTAAGTTTTGCGCTTGGGTGTAACCATGTTCATTCGGTACTAAGACGCTGTAATCAACGCCAGGGAAAAATGTTGTCTTTTGAATGACCTCAACATGATCGGCTAATTGCGGTACCCATTGTGGCGAGACCAAACTGGTGAGTTCTATATATTTTAAGCCACTTTGCGCCAATTGTTCAATAAATTGTATTTTAACAGCGGTGGGAATAAATTGGCTTTCATTTTGTAAGCCATCTCTAGGGCTGACTTCGACTAAGGTCACTTGTTTGGGGAGGGACATTTTGTGCTCCTAAAAATCCGCGCCCTTTCGGTCGCGGCTCGGTTCTTATATCGATCGCGACTCAGTTGACGGTCGCGGCTCTGTTCTAATTAATCAAAAGCCAATAGCTCGGCGCCTTCAGCTACGCGATCGCCTGCGGCGTAAAAAACTTCGCGCACAACACCTGCTTCGGGCGCATAAATAGAATGTTCCATTTTCATCGCTTCCATCACCACCAAACAGTCATCTTTTTGTACTTTATCACCCGCCTTTACGTGTATTGCTACAATAGCGCCCGGCATAGGGGCTGTTAAATGGCCTCGTTGTTCATGTTCCACGTAGTCTGTGCGCAGAGGTTCTATTTTTTGTAATGTATATTCTACGTCATCAGAAATTATCCACAACTGTTGCTGGTATTGAATAACTTGCATAGTCTGTATGCTGTCATTGAACGTAAAACGCAATGAATTCCCCACTTTTTCTTGTAGTTGAATGGAATAGGTTTTATCTTTGATTTTCAAGGTATAGTTAGATGTGCTGTGATATATTACTGTAACAGCATAACTTTCATCTTCATGCTTAAAATGCAAACAACGTTGATAGGGTAGTTGCAACCTAAAACCATCATTTTCAGTCCAAGGAGAAAAAATATCTTCGCTACCAGCGGTGTTTTTAGATGAATCTAATATCAAATGCAACGCTGCGGCACATAAAAAAGGACCATTATCGGCATCTTCAACTGCTTTCAATGTGGTTGCATGGTCTTCAATAAAATGAGTATTAACTTTACCAGTTACAAAATCGTCTAAAGCAATTAATTTTTGCAAGAAAGAGCGATTATTTTTAACACCTATAATGTGCAATTGTTGCAACGCATGTTTTAACTTATTGATTGCATCGTTACGCGTAGCGCCATGTACAATCAGTTTAGCCATCATAGGATCATAATAACTGCTGATGCTGTCTTTTTCTTGTATGCCGCTGTCTATGCGCACATTTTTGCTTAGAGGTGGCCAAGATAAGTAATGAATGGTACCGGTAGCGGGTAAAAAATCATTCTTGGCATCTTCGGCATATAAACGCACTTCAATGGCATGACCCTGCAGTTTCAAATCTTGCTGTTGATAAGGTAGAACTTTTCCATACGCTATATGTAACTGCCAGGAGACCAAATCAAAGCCGGTGATCATTTCTGTGACGGGGTGTTCTACTTGTAGACGCGTATTCATTTCCATAAAATAAAATTGGTCTTGGTCATCCAATAAAAATTCAATGGTACCCGCACCTCTATAGCCTATGGCTTTTGCTGCCGTTACGGCGGTATCACCCATCTTGTGACGTAAGTTATCGGCAATACCCAAACCAGGCGCTTCTTCAATAATCTTTTGGTGACGGCGTTGTATGGAACAATCGCGCTCAAATAAATAGATGGCATTATTGTGATTGTCGGCCATGACTTGAATTTCAATATGGCGTGGATTCAAGACATATTTTTCTAACAAAACGCGATTATCGCCAAAACTGGATAAAGCTTCTCGTTGTGCGCTTTCCAAGGCTTCTTTAAACTGTTTGGCGTCATCGACGCGGCGCATGCCTTTACCACCACCACCCAGTGTGGCTTTAATGAGAACTGGAAAGCCTATTTTTTTGGCTTCTTGTAATAAAAAGGCTGCATCTTGTTTCTCACCATGATAACCAGGAGTGCATGGCACTTTAGCTTTAGTCATAATTTCTTTGGCTTTGCTTTTACTGCCCATGGCCAGGATAGCCGCGGGAGTGGGGCCTATGAAAGTAATTTTTGCTTTTTCACAAGCCACTGCAAAATCGGCGTTTTCGGATAAAAAGCCGTAGCCGGGATGTATGGCTTCGGCACCTGTTTTTTGTGCAATGGCGATAATTTTATCGCCGCATAAATAGCTGTCTGCACTGGGTGCATCGCCTAATAAGTGCGCTTCATCGGCCATTTGTACGTGCAGTGCATTCTCATCAATAGTAGAATAAACTGCGATGCAATGAATACCCATTTGCTGCGCTGTGCGCATGATTCTACAGGCGATTTCGCCACGGTTCGCAATCAGTATTTTTTTAAACATAGTTAACTTCCCGTGTTTTTTTACTATAAAAGCGCATATTTGGCGCATCTTGCACGCAATATCGATGTGAAAAATGCTCATTTATGCCCATATAAACTCCGCTTTTTCCCCTCAATATTGCGTGCAACCTGCATCCAAATCTGGGCTTTGCTGTAGGTGTGATGAGGAGAATAATTAAATGCATAGTATTTTCCTAAGATTTTAACCAATCCGGCGGCGTTTGCTCTAAAAAAGCTTTAATACCTTCTTGACCTTCAGCAGAAATACGCAATTGGGCAATATCCGTTATAGTGTAGTTGACTAATTCTGTAGACAAAGGCACGTTGTGCTGCAATAATCTTTTAGTATTGGTCAAAGCTTTAGGACCATTTTTGAGTAATTGCTTGATAATAATTTCAGCCTGTGTGTTGAGTGCTGCTTCATCGTTTACACAGGTATGGATTAGACCTAAGCCTAATGCAGTTTCTGCATTGAAGTTTTCGGCCGTTAAAAAATACCGTTGCGTTTGTCTTAGGCCTATAGCGCGGATTACATAAGGGCTGATTACCGATGGACATAAACCCAATTTAACTTCAGAAAAACAAAATTGCGCCTTGTCGCAGGCAATGGCGATATCGCAACAAGCAATTAACCCCACACCGCCACCATAAGCATGGCCTTGTACTAAAGCGATTGTAGGTTTATTCAAAGTATATAAGCTATACATTAATTGTGCTAATTGCGAGGCATCGACTTCATTTTCGGCTAGGTTATACTTCAACATTTTTTGCATCCAGGTGAGATCAGCACCCGCACAAAAAACGGGACCAAGGGATCGCAACACCAATACACGGATGTTATCATCTGCCTCAACGGTGATTAAGGCCGTTAATAATTCAGAGATCATCACATCATTAAAAGCATGTCGCACATCGGGGCGATTTAAAGTGATGGTAGCGACGTTGTGTTCTATAGCCAATGAAATAGTGTTCATCATATTACATCCTAAATACACCAAAATGAGTGTCCTCTATAGGCGCATTGAGTGCAGCCGATAGAGCTAATGCCAATACACGGCGTGTGTCTTTGGGATCAATCACGCCATCATCCCATAAGCGGGCGGTAGCATAATAAGGATGCCCCGTTGTTTCATATTGCTCCATAATCGGCTGTTTTAAAGCATTTTCCTCTGCCTCTGAAAAAGCGCCCCCTTTAGCTTCTAGCTGATCTTTCTTCACTTGCGCCAACACATTCGCCGCTTGTTCACCGCCCATGACGGAAATACGCGCATTGGGCCACATCCATAAAAAGCGTGGATTAAAAGCGCGGCCGCACATGCCGTAATTACCTGCACCAAAACTACCACCGATGATGACAGTGAATTTGGGTACGGATGCACAACTCACCGCAGTCACCATTTTAGCACCAGCTTTGGCAATGCCTTGTGTTTCGTATTTTTTACCTACCATAAAGCCATTGATGTTTTGTAAAAAGACAAGCGGAATTTTACGTTGACAACAAATTTGAATGAATTGTGTGCCTTTGTCGGCCGATTCGGCAAAGAGTATGCCATTATTGGCAACGATGCCCACAGGGTAACCATTTAAATGCGCGAAACCGCAAATGAGGGTAGTGCCATATAACTGTTTAAATTCATCTAAAGCCGAATCGTCTACAATACGCGCGATCACTTCACGCGCATCAAACGGTTTTTTCTTATCACTGGGAATCAGTCCATATAATTCTTCACCGGCATAACGTGGCGCTTTAGGCTTTTGTATTGCAAACGGTATTTTTTTAACTTTAGGGTAATGGCTTAAAATAGAGCGGGCAATTTGTAAAGCATGATGATCGTCGTTGGCGTAATGATCAGCAACACCGGAAATTTTGCAATGCACATCTGCACCGCCCAATTCTTCTGCAGTGACGATTTCACCGGTAGCGGCTTTCACCAAGGGAGGTCCGGCCAGAAAAATGGTGGCTTGATTCTTTACCATGATCGATTCATCCGCCATGGCGGGTACATAAGCACCGCCTGCAGTGCAAGAACCCATCACCACGGCAATTTGTGGAATACCCAATGCGGACATGCGCGCTTGATTGTAAAAAATGCGACCGAAGTGTAATTTATCTGGAAATACTTCATCTTGCATCGGTAAAAAAGCGCCGCCGGAATCGACTAGATAAATACAAGGTAAATAGTTTTGCTCGGCGATTTCTTGAGCACGTAAATGTTTTTTAACAGTGAGTGGAAAATAAGTCCCACCTTTTACGGATGGATCGTTGGCGATGATCATGCATTCGTGACCCGATACCAAACCTATGCCAGTAATGATACCAGCTGCAGGCACATCGATTTCACCATAAACGCCATGAGCCGCTAGAGCTGAGCATTCTAAAAAAGGGCTGCCTGCGTCTAACAAAGTATCGATGCGCTCGCGCACCGGTAATTTACCCTTAGCACGTATTTTTTCTAAGGCAGCAATGCCACCGCCTAGACTGATAGTATGAATTTTATCTTGCAAGTCAGCTACCAAGGCCTCTATAGCCGAGCTATTTTGTTTGAAGTCCGCGCTCTTTGGATTTAATTTTGTGGTGAGTATATTGCTCATACACATAACTCCACGGCCATGGCAGTGGCTTCACCGCCGCCTATACAGAGACTAGCTACGCCACGCTTTTTTTGATGGGTTTTTAGGGCATGAATTAAGGTGGCCATGATGCGAGCGCCTGAAGCGCCTATGGGATGCCCTAAAATACAAGCGCCGCCGTGAATATTGACTCTATCGTGCGGTATGTGCAACTGCTTCATCGCCACCATGGTGACTACAGCAAAAGCCTCATTGATTTCAAATAAATCTACATCGGTAGGAGACCAGTGCGCTTTCTTTAAAACTTTATTAATAGCTTCTACGGGCGCGGTGCTAAACCATTCTGGCTCGTGTGCGTGCGTGGCGTGTGCGACGATGCGCGCCAAGGGTTTTATGTGTAATGCATCGGCTGTAGATTGACGCATTAAAATAAGTGCCGCGGCACCATCGGAAATAGAGCTGGAATTGGCTGCAGTCACGGTGCCATCCGCAGCAAAAGCAGGTTTTAACGTAGGAATTTTAGCGATGTTGACTTTGCCTGGACCTTCGTCTTCTGTAACGGTGATTTCACCCTTTTTACCTGAATACCGTACGGGTGTTATTTCATCTTTAAAATAACCCTTTTGCATCGCTTGTTGTGCGCGGTGGATGGATTCAATAGCAAACGCATCCTGGCTTTCTCTATCAAAACCATATTTTTGAGCCGTGTTTTCAGCAAAATTACCCATTAATTTTCCTACGGAATAAGCATCTTCTAAGCCATCGTAAAACATGTGATCGATTACTTTTTGATGTCCCATGTAATAGCCTTGTCTTGCTTTAGGCAATAGATAAGGTGCTAATGACATGGATTCCATGCCACCCGCAATACCGATGCTAATGCTGTTAGCGGCCAAAGCATCGTAAACTTGCATGATCGCTTTCATACCGGAACCACACATCTTATTAACCGTGGTGGCTGGCGTGCTTTGTGCTAACCCGGCTTTAAGCGTTGCTTGTCGTGCGGGTGCTTGTCCTTGTCCTGCGGGTAATACGCAACCCATGACCACTTCGTCTATGGCATCTTGTTTTAAAGAGGTGTTTTTCATGACAGCGCGAATGGCCGCGGCGCCTAAATCGGAAGCGCTTAGGGTAGACAATTCACCTTGAAAATTGCCTATGGGGGTACGCATAGCACTCACAATAACAACGGGATCTTCCATCACACTCACTTTTTACTCCTGTTCTTTAAATAATTCTCGCCCTATTAGTATACGACGAATTTCCGAGGTACCCGCACCGATTTCATATAATTTGGCATCGCGTAATAAACGTCCACAAGGAAATTCATTGATATAACCATTGCCACCTAAACACTGAATGGTCTGTAAAGCCATTTGTGTGGCGCGCTCCGAAGTGTATAAGATGACACTGGCGGCATCTTTGCGACTTATTTTTTTACGATCACAAGCTTCGGCAGTAGCGTATAAATAAATACGGCAAGCACTCAAGGTGCTGTACATATCGGCCACTTTGGCTTGCATCAATTGAAATTCGCCGATGGCTTTATTAAATTGTTGGCGTTGATGCACGTAGGGCAGCACTACATCCATACACGCTTGCATGATGCCTACTGGCCCTGCAGCCAATATGACGCGCTCGTAATCTAAGCCACGCATCAATACTTTTGTACCGTGGTCTAGCTCGCCTAAAATATTTTCTGCGGGGACTTCGCAATCGTTAAAGACCAATTCACAGGTAGAAGAACCGCGCATGCCTAATTTATCCAATTTTTGCGCGATGCTAAAACCTTTAAAATTTTTTTCGATGATAAAAGCGGTGATGCCTTTTTTGCCTAAAGCAGGATTGGTTCTAGCATAAACCACAAAGACGTGGGCTTGTGGACCATTGGTGATCCACATTTTATGGCCATTTAAAATATAATGATCGCCTTTTTTTTCAGCGCGCAGTTGCATAGCCATGACATCAGAGCCCGCGCCAGTTTCACTCATGGCTAAAGCGCCTATGTGCTCGCCGCTGATGAGTTTAGGCAAATAGCGTTTTTTTTGTTCGGGGGTCGCGTTTAAGCTGATTTGGTTGACACACAAATTGGAATGAGCGCCATAACTTAAGCCCACTGAGGCGCTGGCGCGGCTTAGCGCTTCCATAACGATGACATGAGCGGCATAGCCCATGGCACTGCCACCATATTCAGTCTCTGCCGTTAAGCCCAATAGGCCTAAATCACCCATTTTCCGCCATAGTTCCTGTGGAATATGTCCACTATGGTCGATTTCTTCGGCCTTAGGAGCGATTTCATTTTGCGCAAACTGCGTGACAGTATCTAGTATCATGCGCAATTCGTCTGTTAATGGCGGTATTAGCCCGATGAGCATGGTCGGAAGATCTCCTTTGGATTTGAGTCATTATAAAAACATAAGTATACATCAAAATAATGGTAAAAGGGGATTCACAAGCTGTTTAAAATAGTGCAGAATGGGTGGTGTAAATACATGTGCCCCTCTGTGTAATATTGCAGAAGGTGGGGCCGTTTAACTTAACTCAAATAAGGAATAAACAATGAAACTCACGCAACTCGCACTAGTCATAATCGGTGTAATGGGTGGCATGGCATATGCTGCGCCGGCGACTTCTTCTGTACAAAATGAAAACAACATACCCACCAATACTGCGCCTGCTACGACAACTATGCAATCCGTCACAGTACAACAACCCGCAGCACCAGCTACCACCAATAACATGCAATCTGCACCGGCCGCAGTGACTACAACTGTAGTTACTACAAACACGCCCGCTGCAAAAAATGCACAACCTGCAGCAACTAAATCGGCTGCTACTAAACCGGCCGCACCAGGTGCGCTAACAAGCGATAACGATAAAATCAGCTATACCTTAGGCGCAGACATGGGCCGTAATCTGAAAGAGCAGAATTTAACGATGAACCCACAATTGTTTGCCCGTGGTATTAGCGATGGCTTGGCCGGCGGACCATTCATGTTAACCGACGCACAAATGAAACAGGCTATAGATAGCTTTAAACAAGTGCTGTACGCTAAGCAAGCGGAAAGCCGTCAGCAAATGCAAGCTCAACAAAAGGCTATGGCTGATAAGAATACTAAAGACGGGGCTGCTTTTTTAGCCGCCAATAAAACCAAGCAAGGTGTACAAGTTATGCCCGATGGCCTGCAATACCGTAGTTTAACCACTGGTACGGGGGCTATGCCTACTGCCAATGATACGGTCACAGTAGATTATGAAGGACGTTTGATCGATGGCACGGTGTTCGATAGCTCCTATAAGCAAGGCCAACCGGTTACCTTTAAAGTATCCGAAGTGATCCCTGGCTGGCAGGAAGCTTTGACCCATATGAAAGTTGGTGATGTTTGGGAAATTTACGTACCATCACAATTGGCTTATGGCGCACAAGGAGTAGGTGGTCCTATAGGTCCTAACCAAACGTTAATTTTTAAAATTCATTTAATTGACGTTAAGGCGGCCAATGCTACCGTGAGCCAAAAGGCGGCAACCGCTAAGAAGGCTTAGGTTTTTTGTAGGGGCGCTCTAAGGAAGCGCCCCTACAAACCCTGTGGGTCTGCTGAAAACAACGGAGAAATGATGTCTACTGCCCGTACCCACTATTACAGTGTCATTCTATTGGGTCTATCTTCTGGTTTACCCATAGCTTTATGCAGCAGTACATTGC
Organism: Pseudomonadota bacterium; assembly: GCA_021781965.1. Taxonomy (GTDB): domain Bacteria; phylum Pseudomonadota; class Gammaproteobacteria; order UBA1113; family UBA1113; genus VFKP01. Next base: position 19,183 of record JAJXVU010000017.1, on the reverse strand, counting down.
AAGCCTGGTTTACCGAAGAAAATTTGGGCATTATCCTCCTTGGCTTTCTAAATATAGTCGGCTTACCCTATGTATTAAAATGGTTATGGGCGCCTTTATTGGATCGCTTAACTTTATCTTCCTTAGGGCGACGTAAAAGTTGGATCGTTGCCATGCAAATTGGCTTAATTGCTGTATTGTGGACAATGTCTTATTTACACCCCGCACACAATGCAGGCTTATTGATGGGCTTAGGCGCACTATTGGCTTTTTTCTCTGCCACACAAGATATTGCTATAGACGCTTATCGTACCGAAATCTTAACGCCTAAAGAGCGCGGATTGGGTGCTGCGTTGAATGTGACGGGATATCGTTTTGCTTTATTGATTGCCGGTGCGTTGGCATTATTATTGGCGGATTACATAGGCTGGAGTTATACTTACAGAATCATGGCATTGATTCTTTTGGCTTGTTCCATGCTGACCTTTTTCACACCTGAACCAACAGTATTGAAACAACCTACCACTTTCCGCGATGCTTTCGTGGGCCCGTTACAAGATTTTTTAAAAAGGTCTAATGCTGGGTGGCTGATTGCAGTAATTGTGCTGTACAAATTGGGTGAAGCCTATGCCTTATCCTTAACCACCCCATTTTTATTGCGCGGCTTGCATTTTACTTTAACGCAGGTGGCCCTATTAAATAAAGTTGTGGGTTTAAGCGCTGTTATTCTAGGCGGTATAGCGGGTGGGTTATGGATGATGCGCTTAGGGTTATTTCGCGCTATGCTGATTTTTGGTGTTTTGGCGGCATTTACGAATATTTTATTTGTAGTAATGGCCATCGTCGGCAAAAGTATGATCTTAGCGGGCGTGTGTATTTTTGCGGAAAACTTCTGTGGCGGTATGTCGGGCGCTGCTTTTGTGGCTTTTTTAATGAGTCTATGCAATCCCAAATTTACAGCAATGCAATATGCCAGTTTATCAGCGATTGCTTCTGTAGGCCGAGTGTTGGTAGGTTCAACCTCAGGTGTATTAGTACAGTATTTAGGATGGGCTAATTTTTATTGGGTGAGTGCAGCGATTTGTGTACCCGGTTTGTATATGTTATGGCGTAGCCAGAATATGCTATGTTTTAGAGCGGATGCCAGCGCCGCGTTGTAGGGGGCTCGTGAGCTGCCCAGAATCAAGGCGGATGATTATGGATTTGCGCATGGGTAGGAGTAATCTAAACAAAATGACATTATACGAGTTATCACAGAGGCTAGGGAAATTATTGCAACAGCGCAATTTACTGCTGGCCACGGCAGAGTCTTGCACCGGCGGTTATATTTCTCAAATGATAACGGCGGTACCGGATAGCTCACAATGGTTTGAGCGCGGTTTTGTGACTTACAGCAATGAGGCCAAAATGGAAATGTTAGGCGTGTCTGCGGATACATTGACTGAACAGGGCGCTGTGAGTAGTGCAGTCGTTATGGAAATGGCTCTAGGTGCTTTAAAGCATAGTCATGCCCACATCAGTGTAGCGGTCAGCGGCATTGCTGGACCTAGCGGTGGCAGTATAGCTAAACCCGTAGGCACAGTGTGCTTCGCCATTGCGGGTGGTGATAAGGCTGTTCAAACTTATACTCAACATTTTCCCGGGGATAGACAAGCAGTACGAGAAGCTTCTGTGGAATTTGCTTTAAGACAATTATATGATTATCTTTCAGCCTAAACCTATACTTATTTCTCATCGAGGCGCTAATTTATTAGCCCCTGAAAATACCTTGCCCGCATTTGAACTGGCTTATGAAATGGGTGCTGCCTGGGTGGAATGCGATGTAGTATTAACAGAAGATTCTGTGCCCGTGATCTTGCACGATAGAGACCTATGGCGTACTGCGCGCTTACACGCAGACATCGATAACCTAACCTATGATGCCTTACAGAACTATAATGTAGGCGCTTATTTTGCAAATACTAAAATAGAGGCGACAGCACCCAAACTCGAAGCATTATTAGAATTGGCGCTACAATATGGCCGCGGTGTAAATATAGAAATTAAGCCCGCATTGTCAGTATATGCTGAAGCAACGGCCGAAGGTGCTTGGGAAATAATGGGGCCTTATTTAGATCGTATTCCCATCTTAGTGTCGAGTTTTGAGTTAGATGCTTTATTATGGTACAGAGAACATGCCCCTGAAGTGAATTTAGGCTATTTAATGTCGAGTTGGCAAACGGATTGGAAAGAAAAGGCATTGCATTTAAAGGCCACTAGTATTCATTGTAATGAAAAGATTTTAAATCCAAAACGCTTAAACCTTTTAACCGACAGCCAGTATAGTATTTTGGCGTATACAGTGAATAGCGTTGCACGCGCTGAAGAATTGTTTGCTAATGGAGTAATGGGTATTTTTTCAGATGATCCACAACTATTGTCTAAGATTGCTTTATAATGGTTAGCCACTATGCTCTAAAGTCTTTGCGTACTCCATATATTAGGAAGTCAATTTTATGCGCAGCCATAAATTAACTAAGCGTAGTATCCCCACCCTGGGTCTGTTTAAAAAAGATAAACGGAATAGCCAATCATCTTTTTTTACTGATTCTGAGGCTGTAGAAAATGCCGAACCTCCTAAAAGGAAGGAGCCTACCTTCTGTCCACAACCCTCTTCTCTTGATACGCTAGCAATTTCTAGAAAAGTAACTGATTCTAACACTCCAGAACTCTATTCTGTCAGTTGTTCTTCATCAGAATTACTTTCTGATATTATGTTGCCGTCGCCAGTGGAACCATCGCCACTATGCCTGGAAATAGAAGAAGGTAACTTGGAAACAAGTAGATTTAAAGTCATCTTATACATTGTTCGCTGTTTCTATGATCGACAACAAATCCAGCTGTTTTTTAATTCTGATCAATTTATAGATCCTAAAATTAGTAATGAAGAGAAAAATGTTTTTTTTCAAATCGTATTGGCACAACTAACCCCAGAGCAAGCAAAGATACTTAATCATAGAGGGTGTATAGAAAAGAAATTAGCTTGCTGTGATGTAAGCGAGCTTTATCTTGAGGCTCTTATTGCAGGTAAAGAAGATTTAATCGCACCATTTTCTGATGAAACATTGTCCCATATTAAAGCCAATTATTTACTCCAATCTTTATGTGACAGTTATTTATTTTTTGAATTTGTATTTTCTGCGAATCCTGAACGTAAAATTAATGACAGAATTTTTACTTTATTTGAATACTTTAACATCAGAAATGCACAAGCGGGTGTGCTATATGCACATATTTTGCGATTTCTATACGGTCAAAAAGAAATTTATGTGCTAAGTTTAGAATCAATGTATGTGCTAGTTCACTTATTAAGTGAATGGCTGGCAATACCTGAGGAAATTGATAATTTACTCAATGCGTTAGTCAGTACTCATAAAGGACACCGTATACTACGAGCAATGAATAATCTCAACGCATCTAAATTTCTTGATTTTCTCAAAAAAAACGAGAAAACAGAGATATTCTTTTCTAAAATGAGTGATGTTTTTGAATTGACAGCGGTTATTATGAATCCATCAAAAGTTGAAAGCTGTAAAACTAAGCAAAAACTCGCCATCTTTGCCACGGAAGAAGTAACTTATTTCATTAATAGTTTGCCTAGTTCAAATCTTATTGAAAAACTGTTGATCCAATCATCAAAAAAAGAATGGATGCAATTTTTAGATATTGTATGGGAGTTAAATTTAGCGGCTACAGATACCTTAATTTTCAAAAAAATGGGGTTTGTATATTGTCTCAAGGATATGGGGAAAGAAGAAGAGTTGGTTCAACGTATAAAGCGCTGGTTTTCATTCGCCACACTCACAGATTCACCCGAGATTCAGCGCGCTTTTATGAGTGATGAAGGTTTGATAAAAGGAAATCAAGTGAAATTACAAACTTATCAATCCGTACTAATCAGTGTCAAACAGGCAAAGATTATACAAAACTTACGGCAAGCTATATCACTGAATGAGCTTAAATTCAAATGGTTGCCCTATTTCAAGGCCATTTGGGTTTTATTGTTAGAGCATTGGGATCCCAGGGCATATTTCTTCGATGTAACTCGTCTTAGAGACTCGTTTAAAAAAGTTATGCTAGATAAGCTAGAACGATATGAGCCAAACGCTCACAATCCAGAATTATATCGATTATCCGAACTGCCCAAAGAAATGACTGCAGAAATTCTACAGAACTCAGCCCTAATACAGGAGTATCAAAGTTACCTAGATAAAATGACAATATGCTACGAAGAGATGACTGTCCAAAGAAAACAAAACGAAGCAGTAGCTGCAGATCTTTTCCCTGAGATTGAAGGTTATATCAGCTTTCAAACTTTGTTAATTCTTTCAACCCCGTCTCTTTCTAGAGAACAAGGGTTTATATTGAGTATAAAATTCATACAACTGTTTGTGCAAATGTTGTCAGATAGAAACTTATCCAACGGGTGGTCTGAAAAAATTCATCATGAATCACCCCAAATGCTATATGTAAATATTGACTTAAGCCAGAGTTGCATTAAAATTTTAAGAGACTGTAAAATGATTAAATTATCTAAAGTACCTTTCAATACAGAGTGCTACCTAAAAGAAAAGTTGGCAAAAGAAGCTATTTCACAAATCTATGAAGAGATCGACAAAACAATAGACTCTATTGAACGTGTTTCTAAAGCCCCAAGAGATTTCAAAGGTTATGACTTAAGTTATGATGAAGAAATGAACTCGAACAGCCCGCTTTCTTTTTTTTCTTCTGCACATAGATCCGGAATATGCTCAGATTATGAACAGTCGGGCGGTTCTAATCCCAATGACGAGATCAGCAGGAGTAAGTTGTCACAATGACTGAAAAAAAAGATATCATCATCATAGGCGGCGGCATCAATGGCATGGCCATAGCCGGGCAGGCGGCGCGCATGGGTTTAAAAGTGGTTTTGATTGAACAAAACGATCTCGCTTCTGGAACGTCTAGCAAAAGCACTCAACTTATTCATGGCGGCTTGCGTTATTTGCAGCAATATTATTTTTCTCTGGTCAAAAAAGCGCTGCATGAACGCAGTCTATTGATTAAAATGGCGCCGCATTTAATCAAACCCATGCACTTTATTGTCCCATACTATAAAGAAAGCTATTTGCGACGTTTTATAATCCGTTTGGGTCTATTCATTTATGATCATTTAAGTGGACACAATGTATTGGCCAAAGCGAAGAGTATTCGTTTGAACGCCGCTCCTTATCAATCCTTTTTTAAAAAAAATATCAAACAAGGTGCTGTTTACAGCGATGCTTGGACGTACGACAGTCGTTTGGTGGTGGAATGGGCCTTATTAGCGCGACAAAACCAGGCGACGATCCTAACGTATCAGGATATTATAGAATTAATAGAAACAGAAAATGGTTGGAAAGTTGAGGTGCAAGATAAGTTGACGCAGCAACGCAATACTTATGAAGCTAAGATTCTAGTTAACGCCACGGGTCCCTGGGTGGCGCATTTTCAAAAGCAATATTTAACCCAATATCCTCGGGCTAAAATGCGTTTGGTCAAAGGTAGTCATTTGGTTTTAAAACAGGAATTGCCGGATGACAAAGCCTATTTATTTGAATGTGCAGATGGACGTGTTATTTTCTTAACACCTTATGAGCCTGGTTATTGCTTACTGGGGACTACCGAATTAGAATATCAGGGGCCTTTAGATGATATTAGGGTAGAACCCGTAGAAATAGAATATTTGTTAGCCGCCGCCAATGTTTATTTGCAAACGCCGCTTACAGCAGAGGATATAGCTTACACTTTTTCGGGGGTGAGACCTTTGCTGGATGATGGTCTGCATAATGCGCATCAATTGTCGCGTGATTATCAATTACAATTGCAACAGAGTGAAAAGGGTCATAGCATATTGACCGTTTTAGGCGGTAAGTTAACCACACATAGGCGTTTAGCACTAGATGCATTGATTTTACTAGAAAAAATAAGGCCATCCTGGCCTATTATACCCCATAACCGAGCCGCGACCGTCAGGGAGCGGTATGATGAAATTATTTTCTTACCAGGCAGTGAACCTTTAGATGAAGCACAATTCAAGAAAAGTTATTCTTTTGTCCCTACTGTAATATTATCGCGTTATCTGCGTTGTTATGGTACACTGTGTCTCTTTTGGCTAAAGGGTAAGAGCACTTTAGCGGATATGGGCATAGATTTTGGCGCAGGTCTGTATCAAACAGAAGTGGATTATTTATTAGCGCAAGAATGGGTTAAGAGCATAGACGATCTATTATGGCGTAGAACGCGACTGGGATTGTGTATGGATGAAATAGATTTGGAAAGGTTGAAAAAATATATACTCACAGCAGTTGATTCTATAGGGTAGAAGACCAGCTCTAACGCAGCAGGAGTGAAGTACTTATGTCATATACTGGGTGCGAGATGGGCGAAGGCAACAAAGCCTAAGAATCAAATGCGAAGAGTATACAGAGAGAAGAAATGTTTACAAATAGCAAAGTTGAAAAAAAATTATTACATTATACGGGTAAGGCGATCAGTGATTATAACATGATCCAAAAAGGCGATCGGGTCATGGTGTGTTTATCCGGCGGCAAAGATTCATTTACTTTGTTGTGTCTATTAGAACAATTGCGCATCAACTCCAACAATCGTTTCGAATTGTTTTCTTTCACTTTAGACCAAGCCCAACCGGGGTGGGACGACAGCGGTTTGCGTGCCTGGATGGAACAACGCCGCATTCCTTATGAAGTCTTGCGTCGGGATACCTATTCCATAGTCAAAGAAAAAATTCCAGAAGGTAATACCTACTGTTCTTTGTGCTCGCGTTTACGTCGCGGCAATATTTATCGTTATGCCAAAGAAAATGGCTTTACCAAAATTGCGCTAGGACATCATCGTGACGATTTAGTCAATACATTACTGATGTCTATACTTTATAGTGGTCAAATTCGCTCTATGCCACCGAAGTTGCTAACGGATGATAAACGTCATATTTTAATTCGCCCTATGGTCTATTGCCAAGAAAAAGACATTATTACTTATGCAGGCGAACAAAATTTTCCCATCATTCCTTGCACTTTATGCGGTTCACAAGAAAAATTAACCCGTAAAAAAATAGCGGCGCTAATGAAAACTTTAGCGGCAGAGAATCCTAAAGTATCCAGCAATGCGTTAAGTGCTTTGGGGAATATTAGGCCTAGTCAGTTAATGGATAAAGATCACTGGCCATTTAAAGAGTTAGAAAAACAATTGCTGCAGGGTGAGGTTTTCGATGAGCCCCTCGTAGAAGAATTAGCTGATCCGTTTTAATATTGCACCGTGATTTTCTGCGTCGCGACCAGTTAAATAATTCCGAGCCGCGACCGAAAGGGCGCGGTTTTTTTCAAATTTCCGCTCCCTGACGGTCGCGGTCAGAATTCTTCTTAAGAAATTACAATTTTCGCAAATAAACTTGTTCTATCCCATGACCAGCGCCTTTTTCTAAAATTAATTGTGCTCGATATTGGTAGGGTAGAATATTTTTGAGTAGGTTAGGGGCATTGATGCTTTCCCAGATATTATCTGCCAAAGCCAAAGCTTTAACTTCATTCATTTGACTAAATTGATGAAAATATAAATGAGGCTTGTCCATCGCATGCAATCGGAAAGAGCGGAAGCGCTCTAAAAACCAGGATTTAATCATGGCCGTAGGCGCGGTTACAAAAATATTAAAATCTATGAAATCTGAAACATAAACGCGTTGCGTTTCGGCCATATCGGGCATTTGCAGTATATTTAAGCCTTCGATGATTAAAATATCCGGGGCGGGGATGCATATCACTTCATCGGTAATATCATAGCTTGCGTGTGAATAAACCGGCATGCTGACCTCAGCTTTGCCCGATTTTAAATCGTTTAAAAACTGCAATAAGGCTTGACGGTTATAGCTTTCTGGAAAGCCCTTGCGTGTCATTAACCCCTTGGTTTTTAGTACCGCATTGGGATATATAAAACCATCGGTTGAAACCAAAGCCACTTGGGGATGATGAGGCCAGCGCGACAAAACCGTTTGCAAGATACGGCTGGTAGTACTTTTGCCTACGGCCACACTACCCGAAACGCCGATGATATAAGGCATTTTGTGAGTGTGTTGATGCAAAAATTGATTGGTGATGGCGTGTAAATTTTGCGTTTGAGTCACATAAAGATTCAAGAGACGCGATAAAGGCAAATAAATGTCTTCGACTTCGGTCATAGAAATGGATTCGTTAAAGCCCCGCAGGCTGGCAAGCTCTGCCTCAGTGAGGTGCAAAGGTGTATCATCACGGTAATGACGCCAATCTTCGCGCGCAAATTGCATGTAGGGGGAAAGTGACAAGTTGTATACTCCTATGATCTGGAATAAACGGCTACGCCATCCGCAACCGCACGAAAACTGGGAGCATCCAATACAAAATTACCTATTTTTGCATAAGCCTGTGAGGAACTACCACCATCTAAATTGAGTGCGTACAAGCAGCCTAAACCGCCGTGTTTTTCTGAGTCTCGTAGTATTTGTGCCAATTGTAACGTAGTTAATTGCGCATTCTCGCTAACGGCTATAATGACATCATTATTTTGGTTATAACCTATGGCAGTGCGATTGCCTACCCCATCTTTTAAATGCGGAATATCCTTATTGACCAATAGGCGTGGACCTGCTTGTACCGCAAAATCTATATCGTTGCTGAGTTTAAAACTATCAGCACTGCTCAATTCTGGATTGTTGTTCTGTAAGTAGAAAATACCCCACCAGGAAATGGACTTTGCGGGTGACAACAATTTACCGTCATTGATGCGCAAGCCCAAGGGCTTGCCATCGGGTGTGAAAAATCCCGCATTCACGCCCAATAAAGCGCGGGCGTTTATTACCATATCTTTGATGTCATTAGGTTCTGGTGGTGATAATAAAGCAAGGCGATTTTGTTTTAAATCTATTTTAAAAGCGTGTAATTTTCCTTGGTCTAAATCTAAAGTGGTGTATTCTAAGCCTGGGGCCAATGTTTGCCAGTGAGTGGCGGTGCTTGCTTTAGCCTGCGTATAAAACCATATCAAACAAGCCGTAAACACAACAAAGATTAAAATGATCCATGTATAGCCATGTCGTTTTCGATTATTTTTATTCATAGCGTATTTTCCTCATCTATCCAAATGAGCGTAGCCATGCGGCCACCGGTGTGTTCCGCATTGTGTAGTGAATAGCGAGCAGAATAAAATTGTTGTGGATCGCTATAGGTACAATATTGACCGCCATAAATCTGTGTTAGTCCTAAATGCTGCAATTGTATTCTAGCGATGGCATAGAGATCGGCATGCCACTGTTGATCTGCGTCTTGATAAAATGCGGGGGCTAAGCTGGGATCTGTATCTAAAAATAGTTCACGAAAATCTGCGCCTACGTTATATGCTTTTTTACCTATGGCTGGTCCTAGCCAGACATACAATTCATTCGTAGGCAAAGCCAGCTGCTTTAAGCCCGCTTCAATAATGCCTTGTTGCAAGCTGCGCCAACCACCATGCAGTGCGGCTATGCCTAGACCTTGCGAGTGTGCAATTAAAATGGGTAAGCAATCTGCCGTTAATACAGCGCAAATCTGTCCTTTGGAATGGCTATAGAGTCCATCGGCTTTAATTTCAGGGCTGGCATCGCTTGCTGCTATCACATTAGTGCCATGCACTTGTGCGACCCATTGCGGTGTGTAGGGGAGTTTCATCTCAGTCACTAAGCGCTCAACATTTTTTGCTACCAAAACTGGATCATCACCCACGCGGTAGCCCAGGTTTAAACCCGCATAAATGCCCTGGCTGTAGCCATTGGGCCGCAAAGTGGTAAAAGCATGCACTTTACCTTGTAGCGGCCAATCGGCATGTAAATAAGGCATGTTGTGCTTCCTATGTTCCATATTGCACGTTATGATAGCGAAATGGGGGCTTTAAGTCAAAAATATGAATGAATTTCAGAGCGCGATAGTGTTTATTGGTTAGTCTACTAAGCTTCCCTGGTCCAGGCGGGTTTGCAAGCATTGATTATCCACTTGATTACACCATTTGCCCACTACAATGGTTGCCACGCTATTGCCAACCAGATTAGTGAGCGCACGGGCCTCTGACATAAAGCGATCAATGCCTAAAATAACCGCTAATCCTTCCATTGGAATATGCCCCACTGAAGAAAGAGTGGCTGCTAATACAATAAAACCACTGCCCGTTACACCCGCGGCGCCTTTAGAAGTTAATAAAAGAATGATGAGTAGGGTGATTTGTTGTGCTAAATCCAGGGGGGTGTTGGTCGCTTGCGCTATAAACACTACAGCCAGTGCTAAGTAAATAGAAGTGCCGTCTAGATTAAAAGAATAACCCGCTGGAATGACCAAGCCCACCACTGATTTTTTGACACCCAGATTTTCAAGTTTGAGTATCATGCGTGGTAATACGGATTCTGATGAAGAAGTGCTTAGAACAATCAAAAGTTCCGCTTTGATATATTTAAGCAGCTTCCATAGGCTAAATTTATGGAAAAAGGCGACGCTACCCAGTATCAGAAAGATAAAAATAAGGCAAGTCAAATAAAACGTGCCCATGAGTTCTCCCAAAGAAAACAGTGATCCTAAGCCGTATTTGCCAATGGTAAAAGCGATGGCGCCAAATGCACCTATAGGGGCTAAGCGCATAATGATATTAACGATCCCGAAAAAGACCCCTGAGATGGTATTAATAAACTCTAAAATGATGCGACCACTGTTTCCCATGACATGCAGCGCAAAACCAAATAAGATAGAAATCAATAAAACCTGTAGGATTTGGCTTTGGGCAAATGCACCCATAAAAGTGTCTGGAATAATATTCAGCAAAAAGTCCGTAACGCTTTGCATTTTTTGTGCCGAGGTAAAGGCTGCAATATCATGTACATCGATTTGGGTTATGTCTACGTTCATGCCAACCCCCGGTTTTAACCAATTTACCATGATGAGTCCGAGGATAAGAGCAACTGTACTGAATATTTCAAAATAAATAAGCGCATAGGCTCCTGTTTTACCTACCGCCTTCATATTTTCCATACCCGCTATACCGGATACGACCGTACAAAAAATAATCGGAGCGATCATCATTTTGATAAGCTTGATAAAACCATCACCTAAGGGTTCCATTTTGGCGCCTAATGCGGGATAAAAATAAGCGAGCAAAATGCCTAAAATGAAAGCGATTAATACTTGAAAATAGAGAGATTTCAGTAGGTTTTTTTTCAAAAATACGCTTCCTTTATGCTAAATCTTTGGTTCAACGCTAACTTACAGTGAACACAAAGTCAAGATGTACTTGATATTAGCTCATATTTTGGTTAGTATACCGCCCATGCGCCCGTAGCTCAGTTGGATAGAGTACCTGGCTTCGAACCAGGGTGTCGGGAGTTCGAGTCTCTCCGGGCGCACCAAATTCACGCCTAGCTATAAATACATTAAAGAAGCGCCAAATATGGGCTTTAATGAAAAAGCCCGCATAAAGCGGGCTTTATTCAGATGTGGAGAGAGGATGAGAAACTTACGAGTTCGATATATCTTCATCAGCGGCATCGTCGTCACTGCCATCAGCGGCGTTACGCCTAATTTCAGGCATAAAGGTATAACAACTGAAAACCAGCACGGCACTACCCGCTAACATCAACAACAATGAAGGTTGCACCAATTGCCCATAGGCAAATAAAAATAAACCTAGTGCATACAGGGCTAAGCCTGCAGCGCAGCGAGCCGCGCTATTTTTTTTAGCGACTTGTTTTTGAGCAAGTAAGTGTTCGTCATTTTGTGAATGAAGCGATGGTTCGGTTACATTAAATGTTCCCTGAATAGGACTTTCAGGTTTGGTTAGTTTACTAAATGGATCTTGAGTTGTAGTGGCAAAATATGCAGTCATGGTATCACTTCCTTATTTTTACATGATGTTAGACAATTTATTAAGGCTTATGGCTATTTAAGTGACTTAATAAACACCGACCTTTGCAGAGGTACTCCGACAGCCCATCATCAAAGGTAATCACGAGTATAGTAGGTATTTTGTTTTTTTCCAGAAAAAAATCTGATAATTTTGCGTTTTTGGGTGTAAAAAGCCCAAAAAAAAGGTTAGGCGCTTGATTGATAGTGAATTTTGTGGCATGTAGGATTATTCTGAATCCCCCATAGCTGCTTTTTCAAATGCCTCCATCCAGCGATCACCCGTGTTAAACCAAGTTTCGATGGCATCTCTAAGCAAGTCAACCGAGTGATTATTCATTTTTAACCAGAGCTCCGCTCCGGGCAAAGTCAATAAAATTTCGAGGCGCTCTGCTAAATTACATCCGGCTAATAACAGTATATTTTGTATGCGGTGTTGTTCGGGTGTCCAGTGGGAAATAATATTCTTCTTAGAGGGGGTTGTGTGTGGCTTAGCTTCGGAATCCTTTGTTGGCATTAACATAATTTCTTTCTCCTTGTTTTTTTATGAATAATAATACTCTTAATGAATAACTATATTCAATAAGAGTATTATTTTATAAACAAAGTGCTGCTGTCAACATATTTTTTGATTTTTTAGCTGAAAAAAAATTAATTGTTATAGATAAACCGTATATTTTGAAGTCAATCATAAAAAAAGAAGTTAATAATTATTAAAAAATAGCGGGCTTGTTTTTTTATAGTACATTTAGTAATATCCACTGGCAATAACTGCCTGCTGTGGTATGGAGAACAATAGGTGCTTAATAATTGTCTATAGGAAATACAATCATTTTTGATTTGTCTTTATTTGAACAGATTGGTCTAAGATTAAGTTCCGCCCGTAAAGCGGCCGGTTTTAAAACCGCAAAGGCTTTCGCTGTTGCGCACCATATTCCCTACACCACTTATTCTCAGCATGAAGCGAGTAAAAGAAGTATCCCAGTAGATACCCTCATTGAATATAGTCAATTATTAGGGATGGATCCGGGTTGGCTCTTAACAGGAAAAGGCAAGCCACAAGATAATGCTCATCATTGTGATCTTCTGGAGGAATCTGAAAGAGCTAGCCTTCGGCCTATTGGGAAGTCAATTGCTTTAGTCGACGTAGCATTGTTTATGAAAATATTTAAATCGATGACGGCACTTTTTACGGATGAATCGGTTAAAATCAGTAATGGTGAAATTATTGAGGATTGTTATATTGATATGTACAATGTTCTTGTAGCTACATCGGGAAGTGCAACAGAACTAGAAGCTATTTTGGATCTTTTAATGAACTCTTTAAAACAACATCTTGCAGAAAAAATATAGGCATAGATGAAAAACAAGGCGAAATTGCATAGGGAGAACTGAGATCATGAAACTACACCAAGATGTTTTAACGATTTCATTCAAGCATCGCTATCAGATACGCAGTATTTTTAAAGAAATACTCGGATTGTGTGGTATTCAGCACTTTTCTTTAGATTTGGTAACGCCTAGTTCTGAGATGCTGTTTTTTTCCGGTACTCCTTCGCATGGACATGAGATTTGTAAACGAGGCTATGGACAATATGATGGTATTATATCACCTGAATACTATGAAAATTTTGAGTTTTATTGGTGGGAAAACGCGAGTCACAGGGCTTTTGCAGATAAAATAGTGGCTATCCGCGAAGGCATTTTGGGACTAAAGCATGGTTTCATGCTGGTGCGAAAATGGAATGATTTTCATCTTATCTATTCTTTTGCAACGAAGTCTAAGGATCCGCATTTTCAATCAATGGTCGTTAATAATGTCAATGAACTTCTTAAAATGGGTGATTTTGCCTATATGGAAATGCGAGAAGTCTATGCTGAGTATTGCGGAATATATAATCCACCGATTATAGAAAAGTTTTATGGCTTTGAGGGCGGGGTGCCTCCTGCACGTTATACTAAAGATTATAAATTGTATGTGGCTAATACATTGGAAAATGCCGCTGGCGTTGATTGTGTAAAAAGTATTATTATAGGAACTCATAACGATGAATTATGATTGGAAGAAAATAGTTCTTAGGGTTACTGTAGGCAATATTATAAATTTTTATAGTTTTGTTTTATATGGTTGTTTCTCGCAAATAATTAGCCAATTATTCTTTCCAACTTTTGACCATTTCGTCGCTATGATGCTGACTTTTGGGGTTTTTGCGACAGGATATCTCATACGTCCAGTGGGGGCACTTTTTTTTGGTTATATGGGTGACCGCTTTGGTCGCAAGAAAGCGTTGCTTTTATCCATCATGATGGTAACATTTACAACGACAGCGTTTGGTTTATTGCCAACGTATCATCAAATCGGGGCTTATGCTCCTTTTCTTTTGATTCTTTGCCGTTTATTACAGGGAGTATCTATGAGTGGTGAAGAAACAGCAGCTGCCGTATTTCTATCTGAAATCTCTCCCAAAAATAGACAGGGTTTAGCTGGAAGCATTATTTTGAGTGGCGTTTATATTGGGTTGTTATTGGGATCTATTATGGCGTTTATCATGACGAGCATTATCCCTCAAAATGACTTAGTCACTTGGGGATGGCGTATTCCTTTTTTGCTATCGTTCTTTTTTGGGGTAGGGGCGATACTTTTGCGTAGAAAACAAGCGGAATCTATCTCCTTTATGCAAGCGAAAGCGCATCACTTATTGGTAAAAAACCCTGTGGCTGAGGTTATCCTAACACAGGGTAAAACAGTAATAAAAGGTATTCTTGCTACTACAACTCTGGCCGTGGCCGGATATTTATTTGCAATCTATATACCCAGTCAATTGAATACCCAATTTGGCATTCAAACTTCTATGCTCGTTTGCTCCCTTAGTTTCTTTATTATTGCGATTTTTGTAGTGTTAGTGGGGTTGTGGGTAGACAAAATAGGGTTTAAGTGGCCCACGGTTTTATCTTGTGTAGGCTTTATCATTTTTTCTTATCCTATCTTTTTTCTATTGTCCAAGCAGACTATCTGGAGCGCATTATTGGCTGAATTTATTTTATTGATATTGCTAGGGTTGAGTGCGGGCTCTTTAATGCCGATGTTGATTCAATCATTTCCAGTGCATACGCGTCTTTCGGGAGTCAGTATTGCTTTTAATTTTAGCATGACACTTTTTGGTAGTACTGCACCTTTGTTGGCATTATATTTAACAAAGTTGCTGAACACGCCGATCGCACCGTTTATTTGCTTGATGGGTGCAGCATTGTTGACGTTATTTTCGCTTTATTATACAAAACATGACAAAAATCACATACAATTTGAATCACTACCTATTGCAAGCTGAATGGAGAAATAAAATATGGCCATTTTACCCGTATTAAAAATGGGCACTCTTAGTCTCTCAGAGCGCTCGCAGGAAGTCAGCGAATTTGCCTGTGCCAAACTATACGATCTGATAACCGATTTAAAAGATGTACTCGCAAAAGAGGGTGGGGTAGGTATTGCCGCACCGCAAATTGGTGTCAATCAACGCGTAGTGATCTTTGGCTTTGAGAGCAGTGTACGTTATCCGAATGAAAAACCGGTTCCCTTTACCGTTTTAATTAATCCGGTTATAACGCCTTTAAGCGAAGAAAAAATTGAAGGTTGGGAAGGGTGTTTGAGCGTCCCCGGACTACGCGGCAAAGTCCCTAGACATCAAAAAATTCATTATATGGGCTTTAATGAAGAGGGCGAAAGAATAGAACGCGTTGCCGACAATTTTCATGCACGTATGGTACAGCATGAATGCGATCATCTAGACGGTATTCTGTATCCAGAAAGAATGACCAACATGCGTGATTTTGGCTTTGAATCTGCTATCTGGGAAAGGTTGTATGGAACGCCGTATAAAGGAACTTATTCATAACCGGATATACTTCCTGGCTATATTTGCCTCCTACCCATAACTCGGTTACAATTCGCTCATCATAAAATAGTTTTTAAAAAATATGCACAAAAAATTAGTTGTTGCCAATTGGAAAATGAATGGTATGAGCGCGGATATAAGCGCTATGTTGGCTGCGCTGCAAAAAGACAGTGCAATTTTAAATCAAGTTGATGTTTCTTTGTGTGTTCCTGCAGTATTCTTGAGCACTATGCGATCGCTGTGCGGAAAATTGCCCATTACTTGGGGGGCACAAAATGTATGCGATAAAGCAGCTGGGGCTTTCACTGGAGAGATTTCTGCACGAATGTTGTGCGATGTGGGTTGTAGCTATGTGATCGTAGGACATTCTGAACGTCGCCTATATTATGGCGAAGATAGCCAGTGGGTGGCTCAAAAATGGTTAGCAGCTAAACAAGCTGGCTTGACGCCCATTTTGTGTGTAGGTGAAAGCCTAGAAGAACGAGAGAAAGGGCGGACCTTAGAAGTGGTGATGGCGCAATTGGATGCGGTGCTTAACGTCACCACAATCAAAGATTTTGCACATACAGTAATTGCTTACGAACCGGTATGGGCTATAGGCACTGGCCTAACCCCCACTACAAATGAAGTACTTTCGGTGCATACGGCCTTGCGTAACCACCTAGTAAAACAGTATGATAGCACGACCAGTCAAACGGTGCGTTTATTATATGGTGGCAGTGTCAAAGGCGACAATGCTGCGCAATTATTGACCTTAGTTAACGTCGATGGTGGTTTGATCGGCGGCGCTTCGTTAAAATATGATACTTTCTCGCCTATTTATAAGGCGTTGATATGATGGAGAGAGCATGGAACTAATATTATTAGTCGTACATTTAGTTGCTTGTGTGGGTATACTTGCCTTGGTATTACTACAACAAGGTAAAGGTTCCGATATAGGTGCCGCTTTTGGTAGCGGTGCTTCCAATACCGTATTCGGCAGTCCAGGCTCGGCTAGTTTTTTATTAAAGCTGACGGGATTTGCAGCCCTGGTTTTTTTTGGAACTAGCATTATGCTGGGTTATCATGCCTCCAAAATAAATCAACATAAAGCTGTTTTGAATAATGTAATACTGCCTCAACCCGTAGCACCTATGCCAGCGAGCGGCGATATAATAAATAAGACCCCTGGTGATTTTAGTATTCCATTGCCGCAACCGGGTAATGGATCTCAAGGACAATAAAAGGTTGTAAAACTTGAATTGAAACTGGATCCCCGACTGTGGCCTGCGGCCTTGTCGAGGATAACAAATGAGCTGGATTCCCGACCTTCGGTTGAGGATGACAAATGAAGCCGAAGTGGTGGAATTGGTAGACACGCTGTCTTGAGGGGGCAGTGGCGAAAGCCGTGCCGGTTCGAGTCCGGCCTTCGGCACCATATATAAGGATAATGATATGCTAATGAACTATCTGCCTATACTGATTTTCTTAGGTCTAGCCATAGTCTTGGCTGTAGTGCCGCTAGTGGGCGGCTGGATCCTAGGGCCTCATAAACCGAATGCGGTTAAGAATGCACCCTATGAATGTGGTTTTCCCGCCTTTGAAGATGCGCGCATGCCTTTTGACATACGGTATTATCTAGTTGCCATTCTTTTTATACTCTTCGATCTGGAAACAGGCTTTTTATTCCCTTGGGCAGTTGTATTGCGCGAGATAGGCTGGTTTGGTTTTTTAAGCATGATGGTCTTTTTAGGCTTATTGGTTGTAGGCTTTATTTTTGAGTGGAAAAAAGGGGCTTTAGAATGGGAATAGACACCTCAGCGCAAGAGATATTTCAACCACAAGAAATGCAACAAAATGGTTTTGTTACTACCTCTTTAGAAAAATTGGTAGGCTGGGCACGCAGTGGTTCCATGTGGCCAGTGACTTTCGGTTTGGCTTGTTGTGCTGTGGAAATGATGCATTCTGCCGCAGCGCGTTATGACTTAGATCGTTTTGGCGTTATGTTCAGACCCAGTCCGCGTCAGTCCGATGTGATGATCGTTGCGGGGACCTTATGCAACAAAATGGCACCTGCTTTGCGCCGTGTGTATGATCAAATGGCTGAGCCACGTTGGGTGATTTCCATGGGTTCTTGTGCCAATGGTGGTGGTTATTACCATTATTCTTATTCGGTAGTCAGAGGTTGCGATCGCATCGTGCCAGTAGATATTTATGTGCCGGGTTGCCCTCCTACAGCTGAAGCATTGGTCTATGGTATTATCCAGCTGCAAAACAAAATTAAAAATACCAGACGGATTTTTTGTGGCGATAAGGACTAAGCGATGAATGTATTAAACACGTTGCAAGATAATATTGTTAGCCATTTTGCCGCTCAGGGCTTTGTAATTAATCATCATGCGCATCCTTTTGTAACGTTGCAGGCGGAAACGCCGCGCGAGCAAATGGCTTTGCAAAGCGATCGCTACGAATTAACTTTAATCTTAAACAAAAAAGCTTTAATAGACGTGGCAATACAATTGCGCGATATGCCTCAATTTTGTTTTGACCAACTCATCGACGTATGCGGTGTGGATTATCTAACTTACGGTATCGCCGAATGGGTCACCGATAAAGCCACCGGTTCTGGTTTTGAACGAGCCGTAGATCAAGATGGTATCCGTATGGAATCATTCTCTGGATCTCGTTTTGCGGTGGTATATCATTTACTATCCGTTAAACACAACCAACGCTTGCGCCTTAAAGTATTTTTGGACGAGAATGAACTGTGTATTCCGTCGATCATGCCCGTTTGGCCTTCCGCCGATTGGTTTGAGCGTGAAGCTTTCGATCTATTTGGATTCTTATTCGAAGGGCATCCAGACTTACGACGCATCTTAACGGACTATGGTTTTATAGGTCATCCTTTCCGTAAAGATTTTCCCACATCAGGCCATGTAGAAATGCGTTATGACAAAGCCAGCGAGCGTGTGATTTATCAACCGGTGACTATTCCTGAGCGCGTATTAGTGCCTAAGGTGATCCGAGAAGACAGTCGTTACCTAGAAGCGGAGCAAAAAAATGGCTGAACTACATAATTATACGCTTAATTTTGGACCGCAACATCCGGCGGCGCACGGGGTATTACGTTTAATATTAGAAACCGAAGGTGAAGTGATCCGTCATGCCGATCCACACATCGGTTTATTGCATCGCGCTACCGAAAAATTAGCGGAAACTAAACCCTACAACCAAAGCATAGGTTATATGGATCGTTTGGACTACGTCTCCATGATGTGCAATGAACATGGTTATGTACTAGCGTTAGAAAAACTATTGGGCGTGACACCGCCCATACGAGCACAATACATACGCGTTATGTTCGATGAAATC
>JAJXVU010000040.1 GCA_021781965.1 Pseudomonadota bacterium | reverse complement strand
TTCTTAACCATTTTAACTTTAGTTTCGTTACCATAAATTTCATCGCCACGTTTCAAGGCGCCTGTACGACGTATGTCTAAACGTACTGAGGCATAGAACTTCAGCGCGTTACCACCCGTAGTCGTTTCTGGGCTACCAAACATAACCCCAATTTTCATACGGATTTGGTTGATGAAAATAACCAAGGTATTGGAGCGTTTGATATTGGCTGTTAACTTACGCAAGGCTTGTGACATCAAACGGGCATGCAAGCCCATATGTTGATCGCCCATTTCACCTTCAATTTCGGCTCTAGGCGTTAAGGCCGCTACGGAATCGATGACGATAATGTCTACGGCATTAGAACGCACCAGCATGTCTACAATTTCCAAGGCTTGTTCGCCGGTATCCGGTTGTGACACCAATAAATCTTTTACATTCACGCCTAGTTTAAGCGCATAACCTGGATCCATCGCATGTTCAGCATCGATGAAAGCAGCTTGCCCGCCTACCTTTTGACATTCAGCGATAGCTTGTAGTGTCATCGTTGTTTTACCCGAAGACTCAGGGCCATAAATTTCCACTACACGCCCACGTGGGAAACCACCGCCTAAGGCTATATCCAAACCCAAGGAGCCCGAAGAAATCGTTTCGATTTCATGGTCATCTGAATGCTCCCCTAATAACATCACTGCACCTTTGCCAAATTGGCGCTCGATTTGATCTCGCACCGCACTTAGCGCTTTTAATTTTTGATCATCCATTTAAAACCCCTTTATATATTAAAAATAACTATTGCTCATCGTAACTACTCACCCTATAAGCTCGCTCGAGAATTTCCGCTCTCAAGACTTTCCGCTCCCTAACGGTCGCGGCTCGGTGCCTTTTTTAATTGTCTTCCTCATTGGATTCACTTTTAGGTAAATTCATTTTGATCTTTGCGTTATCGCGCAAACTACGATTATAAAATGCATAATCTATTTGCCCTAAAGATTCTGCCCATTGTTGCGCCAATTGTATTTTGTCTTTAGCTGTTAAACTACTGTCTACTCCTGGATGCACGCCTTTAATCTGCAATAACAGATAATCGCCATTACTCAACACTAGCCCCGACAAAATAGCTTCTTTTGCTTTATGATCCAGCGACACATTGAACAAAGCCACCAGCAATTCTGGGTTTAATCCTGTCGAAGTGCGTGCTGCACCAAAGGCTTCTTGCCAGACCAAACCATTTTTTTGCGCCGTAGTTTTAGGATCTAGTCCTTGTTGCAAAACTTTTAAAATGCTATCGCCCTTAGCCGCGGCTGCTTTTTTAGCCGCTTGTGCCGTTAAAATTGCTTTGATTTTATCTTGCACAGCGGCTAAAGGTTTGACTTGACTCGCTTCGTGCGCTTTTAAACGCAATACCATCACACTGCCATCGTTTAAGGTAAGCAGAGAACTGTTATAGCCTTGTTGTAACACATCATTGCTAAAAGCAGCTTGTATTACTGCGGGCGGGAAAGGCGCACCTGCGCTGCTATCCTGACGTGTTAACCAATCACTGACTTGTGTGGCAATATGTAATTTCTGTGATACTGGTTGTAAGCTAGTAGGATCTTCGTAAGATAAACTATCGAGTTGATCACTTAAGCTAGCCATCAATTTATCGGCATTTTGATTTTGCAAACGTTCCTTAATACTGTTTTTAACTTGGGCCAAGGATTTAGTTTGCAGATCGGGATGTTCTTGATAAAAGGCCTTGATATTGTCATCGCTTACCGTAATTTGTTGCTTTAAATCTTGAGGCTTAATCTGTAGGTATTCTATTTTAACTTTTTCAGGATCCATAAAGTCTTGTTGATGCGCGGCATAATAGCTTTTAATATCTTCTGGCTTAATGGTTACACTGTTGATAAATGATTTTTGCGGTATTAACACATAGCCTATGTCGCGGGTTTGATACAACGTCCCTATGACCTGATGCAATTCATTAGGCAATACAAAGTCACTTTTGGATAGACCGTAACGCGCTTGATCGACTAATAATTCATCTTGCAGATTCTTTTGAAATTCTTCAGGAGTATAACCCATGTAATCGATTTTTTGCTGATATAAAGCGAGCGAAAATTGACCCTTTTCTTGGAACATATCTAGGCTCGCCAGCGTTTGCTGCAGAATTTGTGGTGAAACGCTAAAACCACTGTTTTTAGCACCTTGGGTTAACAAAGTCGTTTGTATCCATTGGTCCACAGCCATTTTCTGTATTTTTTGCTGTATTACATCGGTCATTTCAGTATTTGGGCGTGTCAACGACAATAAGCGTTGATCGCGGCGCAAGATACGCTCAAAATTATCCTGAGTTAATTTTGCACTATTTACCTGAATGACGACGGTAGTACTCTTGCTTTCTTCAAGATAATAATGAATGCCCCAAATAGCGAAAGTCAACGCCACCACGCCAACGATGATCGTTGCTATTATACCCTGGGTTTTATCACGAATGCTTTGTAACATATCCTTTTTGCTCGCTTAGTTATTCAACTGCAGCAACATCATACCGGGTTGTAAGCCAAAAATAAAGGCTTGCATAAAATCACCAATAATGCTATTTATGTACTCTTCGCAGTTGGCCTTTGATACGCGAAAGCTAGGAACATAGCATAAAAACCAACTGCTGTGAGTATATACACAAATGCATATGCCTATTTTAGCTGACTACTATTTATACTACGGAGCTTGTTATGAAATTATCCCAACTGCTTTGCTTAAGCTGTCTAGCCTTAACCTTAGCGCCTCTAGGCTTAGAGGCTGGTTTACCGCCCAGTGTTAATAATCAAGCTCTGCCATCATTGTCAAAAATTGTACAACCGGTGATGGCCACAGTGGTTAATATTGAAGCAAAAAATACCAATCCTTCTGCTCCTAAAATGGATGCGAGTGAAGATCAAGGTAATAGCAACAATGGTGCTATTCCACCTAAACGCGAAGAAAAAGGCTTTAATATAGGTTCAGGCGTAATTATAGATGCTTCTAAAGGGTATGTCATTACTAACGCTCATTTAGTCAACAAAAATAATAGCTTTACCGTGACTTTAAGCGATGGCCGCCGTTTCAAAGCACATTTGGTTGGTAAAGATGCTCCTTCCGATATTGCTGTATTGCAAATTAAGGCCAATAATTTAGTCGCACTGCCCTTTGCCAATTCTGATACTCTTAAAGTAGGTGATTTTGTAATTGCTATTGGCAACCCTTATGGTTTAGACCAAACGGTAACCTCCGGTATAGTCAGTGCATTACGCCGCAGCGACTTAGGCATAGAAGGCTATGAAGACTTTATCCAAACCGATGCGTCCATTAATCCAGGTAACTCCGGTGGTGCTTTAGTCAATCTTAAGGGCGAATTGGTCGGTATCAATACGGCCATTTTAGCGCCTAGTGGCGGCAATGTGGGCATAGGTTTTGCTATACCATCTAATATGGCGCAAAGCGTGGCCGAACAAATTATTAAATATGGTAAAGTTGATCGCGGCCTCGTTGGCATTATGATGCAAACCCTAACACCAGAATTAGCAGCCGCTTTCCACGATGATATGACTAAAGGTGCTATCATTACAATGGTGAATCCTCTATCTCCTGCCGATAAAGCAGGATTAAAGCTTAGCGATGTAATTACCGCGGTGAATGGTCAAAAAGTGGAATCCGCTTCCCAGGTTAAAAATAGCATAGGTTTAATGCGTTCGGGCAGTCATGTCAGTTTGAGCATTCTTAGAAATGGCAAGCCCATGACGATTACTTTAATATCAGCAAACCCCGATGCTTATCAAAATCAAGTGGCCAATCAAGATCCTTTCTTCTTTGGTACAATGTTGCAAAACTACGATACCATAGTGCCTAATTATGGCCATGTTAAAGGCGTTCAGATCCTCGATTTAGATGAAAATACTCCGGCTTGGCAAGCAGGCTTGCGCCCTGGTGACATCATCTTGACTGTAGGCAATAATCCCGTTCAAACGACGGATCAACTGGCAAAATACAGCCAAAACAATGATAAAACCTTGTTAGTCAGTATATTGCGTGATTCAGGTGCGGCATTCGTCTTGTTAAAAAGATAGCTAAGACTTAATCGTGTGGAGTCTTTACACTAGCCAGTATATAGCGGCAATTATCGCTTTTTACTGCGTTTATATCTTCGGTTCAAAAGCGCGCGCCTATCACAGTGGTGCGCGCTTACAGTCTTTAATATTCGCTGAATCTCTTTCGCGTGGTATTTTTTTCGGTATTGCTTTATTGCACTTCTTGCCTGAAGCTTATACGGACTTAGTCCCCACTCTAGGCACACAAACATTGTATATCATAAGCGCTTTAGGGCTCGCTTCTTTTTTGTTTATGTTGATCTGCGAAAAAGGCATTACACATCTTATTTATGTTAGAGAAAAAAAATCACATCATTGGTTTGCCTATTGGGTTTTAATCCTCTTATCACTACATGCTTTGATTGAGGGCTGTGCTTTAGGTTTAAGCCCAAACTACGAACACTTTCTAACGCTGGCCATAGCCATTTTAATGCACAAAGGCTCGGAAGGTTTTGCGTTGGGATCTGTGCTAGGACGTTACCATTTCAAAGCATCCACGCAAAAACATTTATTGACAGTATTGGCAGTTGCCACTCCTATAGGTATCATTTTAGCGAGCAATCTAAGCTTTATAGTACAACACCAGCACTTCGAATTATTTGAAGGATATTTTAACAGCTTCGCCGCCGGTACTTTTTTATACATTGCCATTTGCCATTCTTCAACGGGTTGTGATCATCCAGGCCACGCGTCATCTTATAAACGGTGGTTATATTATGGTTTGGGCATGGGATTGATATTGTTGGTCAGTTTGATGCGAGAGTTTTAGAGTCATTTTTGAGGGAATCACGTTCACAGGGATGTGGTTTTTAGTTCTCGCTGGCAGGGACGGTAGATTCCATTAACAAGTGCGGCAGTCTTAAATGGGCATACTAGCTCATTGATTTAAATTAGCAATAAACCATAATTTTACCTTCAATTTGTATCATGCCATTTTCCGCCTTTTGTGTAAAAGCTCACCCGGCCTTATGCCATAGTCATTAATCAAGCAGCTTCCCCCTTCACCCAATTCCATTTCCTTCTCAGTTAATTCGGGCTCAAAAAAAGAACTACTAGGGGAAGGGCCCTGAGCTGTTACCTCTTTCCCCACTTGTACAAAGTCCTCATCCTCTCGCTTACGTTTTCCGTCTTGTTCAGGACGGAAAAAATCTGTAATTCGCTTTTGTGGTTTAGAATTGAGAGATTTTTTTGCCCAATCGCTTTCGACTTCCGCACACACTAACGACATTTCAAGTTCTGCAGCAGAATTTAAAAATAACCCTATATTATGAAGCCTCTTTTGTTCTGATTTCAGGAAAGGTGATTCTTCATTAAGTTTCCATTCTTTATGCTCAGTTAAATCGCATATTTTTTTTCTGATCTGTGGATGAAAATCATAACCAGAATCAGCATATCGTGCTCGAATATTCTCAACTATTTCTTTAATGGGGGTACCATCATCTGTTGCGATGTTTTGCGATTGGATATAGGACAATGCTACTAAATCAGACCGAACGCTCTTTATAATATCAAGAAGATTTGTTTCTTTTTCTTTGAGCAAATAATTCTCAACACCAAGATCTTCAGCAAGTTTTAATGAGCTTTCTCCATTTTCTATGGTTTTATGGCGAGCACATTTTTCATTATTGACCAAAGCTTGAATGTCAGTTTTGTATAAAGATAATAATTCATTAAAATTTGCATTAAGATATTTTTGTGATTTTAACATCTTTAAAAACCTAAATAACCTTTCTGTCGGGTCTTCCTTATAAATTTCAGTCTTAAAAAACGCTGGTACCAATGTAGAAATCGCGTTCTTTGCCTCGTCAGCAGTATGGCTGCTGCTGGCTGGCACGCAAATCAGCTCAGGGGCTTTTGTTAATAGCAGTTCTACAACCTCAGAATGACAATACTTTGCTGCAATATTTAGTGCATTATTCCCGAGAGAGTTCCTTCCGAGAATCAGTTCAGAGTCGTCTTTTGCTAGCAGCAGTTTTACAACCTCAGTACGACCATGCATTGCTGCAATATGTAGTGCATTATTCCCGAAAGACGTCTTTTTGCAAATCAGTTCAGAGTCGTCTTTTGCTAGCAGCAGTTTTACAACCTCAGGGTCGCCTTTCCATGCTGCAAGATGTAGTGCATTGTTCCCGGCAGAGTTCTTTTCGCGAATCAGTTCAGAGTCATTTGCTAATAGCAGTTTTACAACCTCAGTATGAGCATACTTTACTGCAATATGTAGTGCATTGTCCATTGCTTCAATATTTAGTGCGTTATACGCGGTAGAGGCCTTTTCGCGAATCAGTTCAGAGTCATTTGCTAGCAGCAGTTTTACAACCTCAGTATGACCCTGCATTGCTGCAATATGTAGTGCATTATACCCGGCAGAGACCTTTTCGCGAATCAATTCAGAGTCTTTTGCTAGCAGCAATTCTACAATCTCGGTGTGGCCTTCCCATGCTGCAAGATGCAATGCATTTTCCCCGCTAGAGGTCTTTTCGCGAATCAGTTCAGGGCCTTTTGCTAGCAGCAGTTCTACAACCTCAGTATGACCATGCCCTGCTGCAAGATGCAATGCATTGTCGTTGGTAGAGTTCTTTTCGCGAATCAATTCAGGGTCTTTTGCTAGCAGCAGTTTTACAACCTCAGGGTGGCCTTCCCATGCTGCAAGATGCAATGCATTTTCCCCGCTAGAGGTCTTTTCGCGAATCAGTTCAGGGGCTTTTGCTAGCAGCAGTTCTACAATTTCAGTACGACCATACCTCGCTGCAAGATGCAGAACATTGTCCCCGCTGTCTTTTATGGCAATCAGCGAAACGGCTGTTTGTTGTTCTAGATTATTGAAAATAGCTTCAGTTGTTTTGACAAGCCCTAATTCCGCTGCTTTATGCAGGATATAACTATCCTTATTGTTAAAAGCGCGTAAGTGAGTAGCATCAAGAGCAAGAGCCTTGAATCTCTCAGCAATGACTTCATCGCACTCAGTATCCATAAGAGCAATAAGATCTGAATTTTTAAAACGTGGTATCATCTCACCCCTCGTTTTATTATAGTTATTTTAGCAAACATTGTTGAACCATTCAGTAATTATACATCATTTTCAAGAAAGAAACATATTGTCTTATACTTTTTAACCTGTTTATGATAGCACATTCCCTATAAACTACAATAGCCCCAGTAGAGAGGGTAGATTCTATTAACAAGTGCGGCAGCTCAAAGGGCGGTATCAACTTTAAAGTGCGAAAGCCCGATACCTTTGAAACAGTAGCCTCGGGATTTTAAATCAAAATATAATTCGCGCCGTAAACGATGTGCGTAAATAAAACCCGCGTGGCGAGGTGCGTACGCATTCGCCGTTGCTGCCTATGCCCTGCGTACGCACATCGGCATTCATTGCCTTGGGGCGTATTTGTAAATATTGTCCTAGTCGTGCATTGATTTGATCTAACCGTCCCATTTGCACTCGGCTCATTAATTCATACCAATCTTCGCGCAAAATAGCTTCTTCTTCTGCAGTAGGTGACCATAATACAGGATCACTTAAACGCCAATACCGCGGCTCTACGGTTTTATCAAAAAAATACGGTATCCATAAAACACGGCGTAACTTTTGATAAAGCTCACAGTGCTGCCAAGATAAAGGTTCTCTACCCATCAAAGGTACAATGCTAACATAGGTCGATTCTTTAGGCTGACCATTGGCATTTAAGGGCAAAGTTTTTAATTCTATACCTAAGTGCGTAAAATCCGGTTTAGATAAATTTCCGGCAGTAGCACCTAACACCCGCTCCAACAATTGACCTATAAAGCCTTTCTCACGTCGAAAATCATTGGGTACGGTCATAGACACTGCGGCTGCTAAATCACCTAAAGACTGTTGTGCAATAGCCGTAGCGCGCATCCATAGTTCTGCTTCCGTTTGCGGAGGGGATGCTTTCATGTGTCTTATTTCCCTGGCACATTGCCCCATAAATATTTATGCAATTGAAATTGAAAGCGTACGGGCAAGCCATGTTCTAAGATCCAATCCGCTAATACCGTGGGTGATAACACATCTGCTATAGGTGAAAACAATAAATGGCATTTTTGTGCCAGTTGATATTGTTTGATCATCTCTACGCTCCACTCAAAATCTACTTTATCGCCTATGACAAATTTGATTTGATCTATAGGTGTTAAATAATCAATGTTGACATAATCATTCTTTTCACATTCTTTAGAGCTGGGGGTCTTTAAATCCATCACCTTAATTACGCGCGGATCAACCTTTGCTACCGATAAAGCACCACTCGTTTCTAGCGATACACAATAATTTTTATCACATAATTGTTTTAATAGATCATGACAATTGTCTTGCGCCAAAGGTTCACCACCTGTAACGGTGATATAGCGTGTAGGATATTGCGCTATTTTTTCTAAAATACTGTCTATGCTGATTTTTTTACCGCCACTAAAAGCATAAGCGGTGTCGCAATAATAACAGCGCAAGGGACAACCCGTTAAACGTATAAACGTGGTGGGAATGCCTACGCTGGCACTTTCTCCTTGCAATGAATAAAAAATCTCACTAACACGCAACGTAAGCATTTGCGCCTACACTCCTTGTTGAGTCATATCTTGTAAGCGTTGTGTAGCCAGTGTTGCGGCTGAAGTATTGGGATATTGTTTTATTAAAGATTCCAAGGTTTGTCTAGCCAAAGCCCATTTGCCTTGTTGATAGTAGATATAACCCAACTTTAATTGTGCGTCCGATACTTTGGGACTACTAGGAAATTGCGTCACTACCGCTTGAAAATGCGTTTGCGCACTGTTTAAGTCACCACCGACTAAGCCTATTTCCCCCAACCAATAATGCGCATTGGCGGCATAATCACCTTTGGGATATTGGCTTAAATAATTGCTCATACCTACACTGGCATCGCTGTATTGTTGCTTGGTAATTAATTCATAAGCACCATCGTAAATGGCTTTTTGTTTGTCATCAGTGCTAGTGGCTGTGGCAGCCGTGGTACCGGAAGCAGCTGCGGGTGCGGCTTTGCTGGCAGCTGTAGTCGGCGTAACATTAGGTTTAACACTGACACCATCATTATTTTTAGGCGTGGCTGCTGTAGCCACCGTTGCCGTCGTTAAAGCCGCTGCAGCGCCATTTATGGCTGAATTAGCGGGCGATTTGTTTTCTAATTGTAGGTAAATATTTTTTTGTGCTTGTGTGAGTTGATCTATTTGATGCGCTTGGACTTCTAATTGTCCTTGTAAGCCGCGAATTTGTTGTTGTAATTGCGTAACCGTATTGACTAAATCAGCCGGTTCATTAGCGCTGCTCTCCACCTGCATTGCCGCTGCTTGCGGGCCATTATTTTGTGCCACGGGGTATGAAGTCATATTTTCAGGTTGGCCCTGGACGATCGGTGCCGCGTAGATAGAGATGGCTAGGATAGAGCCTAGAGCGATATAAAGTAATTTACAGTATTTCATATTGAGCCTCGATCTGTGCGTCACAAAATAAAATCGTAGGGGCAAGCCCCTGTGCCTACCCTAAGATGGGCAACCACAGGGGCTGCCCCTACAGCAGCCCCTTACAAACTTTAGCCTGCGTTATCGTAGGTTATGTCATCACGTCTATCTTGTGAATAAGCGAAATCATCATTACCAGAAACCGCTGGTTTTTCTGAACCATAGCTCACGGTACGCATTTGATTTGCATTCACACCCATTGTGACTAAACGTTGACGCACTACATCCGCACGACGTTGTCCCAAACCGATATTGTATTCACGGCTGCCCCTAGGATCGGCATTACCGGCAATCAAGATACGAGCCTTAGGATGCTTTTTCAAATAATCTGCATTGGCTTGCAATATAGACATATATTCAGGTTTGATAGTATCTTTATCAAAATCAAAATAAACCGTATTTTTCTCTATGCCTAAGATCTTAGCCATACGCGCATCCATGCTGTCATCAAAATCTGGATTACTGCCTACGCCTGCGCCCGTAGCACCACCTACAACACTGGTTGCATTTTTATCGTTAGATTTAGATGAACATGCGGCCAAAGCTACAGCGATCAACAGCATCATCGCCCATTTTAAACTTGTTTTCATTCAGAGTACTCCTCACATTAACTTTAATAAGGTGACCAAGCCGGAGCTTGTGCATCCCCAGAAACTTC
>JAJXVU010000016.1 GCA_021781965.1 Pseudomonadota bacterium | reverse complement strand
GTCGGTTCGACTCCGGCCGTAGCCTCCAACAAAGTTGATCCAAGGCAACAAAGCTTAAGAAACAAATGCGTAGAGTATATACTCATAGCAGTTGGTTATTAGGCGAGGCGCCGAGCTCTCGAGCAGCAGGAGTGTAGTACTCTACATGACTGATGCGAGATGGGCGAAGGTAACAAAGCCTAAGAAGCAAATGCGTAGAGTATACATGCCCGGGTGGCGAAATAGGTAGACGCAAGGGACTTAAAATCCCTCGGGAATAACCTCCCGTGCCGGTTCGACTCCGGCCCCGGGCACCAAATAAAATATAACTAAAACGTAGCTACTCTCCTATCTACAAGTACCGTAAAGCCCAGATTGGGCGCATCTTGCGCCCAATCTGGGCTTTTGTTGAAAAAGGCACGAGTAGTTACACTAAAATGGCGGATACTTATCTTTTATTGCACGTATCCATGGCATAACATCAAAATACCCTGCAACATGTCCCGTAGCTAGATAAATTTCATGAAACCCCTGCTCAAACAATTGTTTTGCGCATTCTTCACCTTTAACGCCACCACCTAGGTCTGAGTCTATGTATAGAGGGGTGCGGCGGTCAATATCAACTAATATTTTTTCAAATTCAGTTATATTGTCAAAGGTTAATATAGATTTCCCATTTGAATCTGCGGCCAATTGCCAACATCTACGAAGTGTTGCATCGTTGTCAATGAATATTAAATCTAAATGAGTGTGATCTACTTGCTTCTTCAATTCCATTGGAATATGTGCCAGCAAATTCTTGGGTAAAAGTCGAATACCTAAAAATTGGCAGCGTTTAATAATGTCAGCGTTTTCATAATGCGAAGTTACTAAAACACCATTACTGTTGACCTGTAATTTTTCTAATACCTCTAGGCCTGTTTCAGCCTCGTCTAATAATTCATAATCTGAAAATACTTGTATAGGCGTAGATTGAGCCTGATACCAATCTATAAAGGATCGCGGTGTTTTAAAATGATGTAAGTTTAAATTTTCTGACACTGCATTTAAACGTTGGTCCCAGGCATCATGCACAGATTGGTCGTCATCTAAAATGGCAATAGGTACGTTGGGAGTTACAATCAGTTCAGAAGTAAACCATTGCGGAGGAGTCGTAGTGGGCAATTGGATGTCAATCGTTGTCCCTTGTTCTACAATTGAGTGCAATTGTAGGGTTCCACTCCACGATTCAATGGTTTCTTTTGCATGGGGCAGACCTAAGCCAGATCCACCTGCTTTGAAACTCACGCCGGGCTTTAGTACTTCTTTTAACTTATCTTCAGAAATGCCATGTCCATTGTCTTTAATTTGCAGCGATATCAATTCATCTTGCATGTCTAGTGCTATGATAATTTGACCGCCACTTTGAGGCAGTGCATCTGCAGCATTATTAATTAAGTTCGAGAGTAATCGTTTCATCTCTTTAAGGTCAA
Source organism: Pseudomonadota bacterium (assembly GCA_021781965.1). GTDB lineage: Bacteria > Pseudomonadota > Gammaproteobacteria > UBA1113 > UBA1113 > VFKP01. Next base: position 47,156 of record JAJXVU010000016.1, on the reverse strand, counting down.
ACTTAGCAAATGCAAAGAAAGCTACACTGGAAATCTGTGCTTCTAACTGAATCGGTTGGGCGTCAAATTGCAAGCGTTTTTCAGAAATAATGCTCTCTAGCAAGGGCGCTAATAGCCAAATTTGAAAATGAGTGGGCGCACTATTCTCTCCAGAAGTATCTTGTTGCAATAGATTATTAGCAATATCATTAATTCTATTTGCGGCGTTACGTATTAAGATGCGCTGATTCTCGGGAATTTGTGGCAAATGTTTTAAACAAGTATTTAAGGCCGACAGGGGTGAACGTATATCATGAGCTACTTGAGCGGCTAGGTTGATTAGTTTTTTTTGAGCAAGGGTTTTGCCCTCCTTAAACTCAAAGGCTTCAACAATAAAGCTTTGTAAGAAAATAAATTCTTGTGTGGAAAAGTCATTATCCATTTTGCTTTTATCTTCTTCATACATTAAAGCTCTAATGTTATTTTCAATTTTTTTGAATGGGGCTCCGAAACGAGAACTTATAAAGATAGACAAAACAACTATGGGGATAGAATATAACATTAGAAAAACAGGTAGCCCTAAAAATACCTCTTTATCGATAATTGAGAAGAAAAAGGCAATTATAAAAAAAAGAAAAACCCCAGCAAAACAAAAGGAGAAGGTCCAAAAAGTTAACTTAATTTTCATGGTATTGGCCTGATTACACCAATTTTTGAGGGAGTAGTGGCCGGTCTTTTCAATCGTTAACATTCCTAGTAGTATAAAAAGCAATCCAAAAGTCCAAAGTAACTCGCCATAAGCCAAGGCGTGATGTGTCTGCGAGAGAGAAGAGTGGATAATAAATATATCTCCTGAAACCAAAATAGTAATTCCGGTAAAGAAAAATGATAAACCTTTATTTTTTGAATAGATAAGGCATAAGATAGCCAGATCAAAAACGATAAAATGGGCAATGATGGGAGGGATGTGAAGAATGTTTTGCCAAGAGAATGCTGAAAAAGCTAAAGTAGTTGATGATAGAAGCAGATAAATCATCATGAAAGTAACGATGAAAAAGGGGAATAGCACTCTGAGCAAGCGTTTAGAAGATACAGCTTCGGCCAGTAGAAGTTTCGATAAAAAAGTAATGCTGGAAATAAACCAGATGAAAGCTGGGGTCAAATCTAATATGTAAATTAAAAGTCTTGAATTGAAGAATTGAATATCGTGCATATAAACTAAAAAGAAGAAGGCCGTATCATCTAAAAACAGCCCTATGTTAATCCCAGCTAGCCAGAACCATATTTTTCGATCCTCTTTGGCTGCATTTTTATAGATTTTGAATGTGAAGAAGAGTGTTATAAAATGGGCTACTATTGCGATATAAGCGTTCAGATTACTGAATTGGCTATAACTAGCTGGGCTGTAAATTCTTATTGATAAAAAAGACAATACACATAGAAACAATAGACCTAATGCCATAGATGAAAAAGTATATTTTTTGCGGTCTGTAATGTGCAATTTATCTTCAACGTTTACTTTTTCCATGACTCAACTCCTTGCTATTTTCTATTATGGACACGGCATATATAATAATAGATTATCTCCAAAATAGGTTCTAAAGTCTAGTGAATTTGCTGCTTATATTTTCTATTCGGCGCTTAAGTCGTACACCATATGGCATCACGCTAAATTACTACGTTAGTTTTATTGGAATATGTGCCAGCAAATTCTTGGGTAAAAATCGAATACCTAAAGATTGGCAACGATTAACAATGTCCGGATTTTCATAATGCGATGTTACCAAAATGGCATTATTGCCGATCTGCAGTTTTTCCAATACTTCTAAACCCGTTTCGGTTTTGCCTAATAATTCATAATCTGAAAACACGAGTACAGGCATAGATTGAGTCTGATACCAATCTATAAAGGACTGCAGTGTTTTAAAATGGTATACGTTTAAACTTTTTGATACTGCATTCAAACGTTGGTCCCAGGCATCGTGCACGGATTGGTCGTCATCTAAAATGGCAATGTATACGTTGGGGGTTACAATCAGTTCAGAAGTAAACCACTGCGGCGGAGTCGCAGTGGGCAGCTGAATGTCAATCGTAGTTCCTTGACCTGCAGCTGAATACAAGTGTAGGCTTCCATCCCAAGCTTCAATGGTTTCTTTTGCATGTGCCAGAGCTAAGCCGGATCCGCCTTTTTTGAAGCTGATACCGATTTTTAAAACGTCAGCTATTTTTTCTTCAGAAATACCATGCCCATTGTCTTTAATTTGTAACGATATCCATTCATTTTGCATATCCAGCACTAAGATAATCTGACCATCACTTTGAGTTAGTGCATCTGCAGCATTGTTGATTAAGTTCGACAACAATCGGCTCATTTCTTTAAGGTCGAATTTAGCAAAAGCAAATAAACCTGCACTGGAAATGTGCGCCTCTAACTGAATTGGTTGGCCGTCAAATTGCAAGCGTTTTTCAGAAATAATGTTCTCTAGCAAGGGTGCTAATAGCCAAATTTGCAAATGGATAGGTGTGCTATTTTCTCCAGAAGTATATTGCTGCAATAGATTATTGGCAATGTCATTAATTCTATTTGCAGCGTTACGTATTAAGATGCGCTGATTCTCAGGGATTTGTGGTAAATGCTTCAGGCAGGTATTTAAAGCCGATAGGGGTGAACGTATATCATGAGCCACTTGAGCGGCTAAGCTGGTTAGCTTTTTTTGAGCAAGATTTTTGTCTTCTTTAAATTCAAAAGCTTCAATAATAAAGCTTTGCAAAAACATAAATTCTTGTGTTGAGAAGCTATGACCCAGTTTATTTTTCTCATGCATTAGAAGTTTGATATTGTTTTCAAATTTTTTAAACTTAGCTCCAAAACGGTTGCCTATAAAAATAGAAAAAACAGCTATGGGAATAGAGTATAACATTAAAAAAATAGGTAGCCCTAAAAATACCGCTTTATCGACAATTGAGAAGAAAAAGGCAATTGTAAAAAAAAGCAAAACCCCAGAAAAACAAGCAGAGAAAGTCCAAAAGGTTAATTTGATTTGCATGGTATTGTTCTGATTACACCAATTCTTGATGGAATAGAGCCCCGTCTTTTCAATGGTTAACATTCCCAGTAGGATAAAAAGTAACCCAACAGTCCAAAGTAGTTCGCCATAAACCAAAACATGCGTTGTTTGTGAGAGAGAGGAATGAATAATAAATATATCTCCTGAAACCAAAATAGTAAGCCCGACAAACAAAAAGGATAAACCTTTATGTTTAGAAAACATAAGGCAGAAAATGGCTAGATCAAAGATAATAAAATGTGCAATGATAATAGGTATGCGAATAATACATTGCCAAGATAATAAGGGAAAGATCAAATTGGTCGATGATAGAAGTAAGTAAATCATCATTAAATTAACGATGAAACATGGAAAGAGAATCTTGAGCAAGCGTGTAGAAGATATCGCCTCAGCCAATAGAAGCTTTGATAAGAAAACAATGCTGGCAACAAACCAGGTAAGCATTGGGATAAAATTTAACAAATAAATTAGAAAATCTGCATTGAAAAATCGAATGTCGTGCAAGTACACTAAAAAGAAGAAGGCTGTACCATTTAAATATAACCCTATGTTGATCCACGCTAGCCAGCGTAGTATTTTTCTCTCATCTTTTGTTGCACTTTTATAGACTTTGGCTGTAAAGAATAGAGTCATAAAATATACTATTGTGGTAATATAAGTATTAAAATGATTGAATCTTTTATAAGCAGCGGGGCTGTAAATGCTTATTGATAATAAAATAAATGTAAATAGAAACAAGAAGCATAAAACAACAGATGAATATTTGTATTTTTTATTGTCTGCATTGTACGATTTTTCTTTAAAACTTACTGTTTCCATAACCAAATTCCTTCTAATTCATTATTTTAGAAAAACTGTACGTGTCAGTGGATTATCTCCAAAATAGAGTTTAAAGTCTAGTGCAGCTAGTACTTCTGTTCTAATTGGAATATGTGCCAGAAGTTATTTGGACACGACTAATAATCGCCAAGTTATTCATAATGCGATGTTAGCAAAGCGCTATACATTGGTCTGGTTGCACCAATTTTTGAGAGGGTGGTAGTGCTCCATGTTTTCAATGGTTTGCATTCCTCGCAACATAAAAAGTAATCCCAGCGTCCAAAGCAGCTCGCCATAAGCCAAGACGTGATGTGTCTGCGAGAGAGAAGAATAAATAATAAATATATCTCCAGAAACCAAAACAGTTAGCCCGATAAAGAAAAAAGATAAACCTTTGCGCTTAGAATAAATAAGGCACAAGATAGCTAGATCAAAAATAAGAAAATGCGCAATGATGGTAGGTATGTGAGCAATATTTTGCCAGGAAAATAGTGCAAAAGCGAAGTTGGTTGCAGATAGAAGTAGATAAATCATCATAAAATTAACTACGAAAAATGGAAGTAGAACCTTAAGCAAGCGTTTAAAAGATACAGCCTCGGCAAGTAACAGTCTTGATAAGAAAGTAATACTGGCAATAAACCAGATGAAAGCTGGAGTTAAATCTAACAGGTAAATAAAAAGTCTTGAATTGAAAAAGCGAATGTCGTGCATATAAACTAAAAAGAAGAAGGCTGTATCGTCTAAAAATAGTCCTATGTTAATCCATACTAGCCATAGCCATATTTTCCGTTCCTCTTTGGCTGCGTTTTTATAGATTTTGAATGTAAAAATGAGAATGATAAAGTGAGCTGCTATTGCAATATAAGCATTAAAATTACTGAATTGGTCATAACTGCCAGGGGAATAAAGTTTTATGGACAGCAAGGAAAGTAGTAATAAAGATAATATGCATAAGGAAATAGATGAGAAATAATATTTTTTACTTTTTGCTGCATACCGTTTTTGTTCAGAACTTATTGCTTCCATGGCCGAACTCCTTATTATTCACCGTGCTAGACGAATCATATATGACAATAGATTATCCCCTAATAGTACCTAAAGTCTAGTATTGTTGGTATATTTCTACTGCTAAACTGAAATTACGTACAAAAAGAGGATTCTGAGGCGATAATTTTGTTTATTTAGCCACAGCTGTAGGTAAAAGCATTTTTATTTTCTGCCTTGGTATGATAAAACATCACATCATGCTAAAATAGCATAATCTTTATTACCACTAAACCAAGGATATTGAATGTGAAGCATATAGGAATAGTTGATATCACAACAGTAGGTGCATGTATCTGCGCCAATGAAATTGTGAGCGAATACATTAAACGAAATAAAACAGAGGCGCACCCTATGGCCGCTGTTTCCGTACCTGCGAAATAGATCCCATTAGCCGGAGTCGTTAAATATTGCTTATTGTTATAGAAACTGTCAATAGGAAGCACACAAAAGTAGCAGCCACCTGAAAATAAATCTTCAGTCCAATTTTTCCGGTCAATTTTCTTGGGTGTTTTGGCTAAGCTGTTATCTAATAAAAAAGCCAGTTGATCTAATATCTGATGCTCAGAATATCCTGATTATGATTTCTTTTTCTTCACATAAATCTTTGCAATCTTATTGGTCCGTGTTTTGAAACGTCTATGTTGCCATAAATATTGCTCTGGATGGGCCACAATGGCTTTTTCTAAAATTTGATTGATGCACGTGGCGTTTTCTACCTCATCGTCGCTAGGGTAATTCTCTAGGGCTGGGTGTATGTGCAGATGATAGTGGTAATTCTTATCGCGATAATAAGTCACTGGCAATACCGTTAAGCCAAAGTTGCGTGCCATTTTAGCGGGCGTGGTAATGGTGGCGGCGGGAATATTAAAAAAGGGTGCAAATACGCTGACTTTGCGGCCATAGTCTTGATCGGGTGCATACCACATGGGAATACCTTCTTTCAAAACGCGGATCAAAGAACGCACTTCTTTACGCTCTAATGTTTTATAAGTATAACGAGCACGGCTTTTCACCATGAAATAATTAAACACAGGATTGAGATGCTCGCGGTAAAATAGAGCAAAGCGAACCTGTTTAGACAGCAAGCGACCAATGATTTCTAGAGTGGTGAAATGAAAGCCTAAACACAATAGCCTCGAGCGTGGAACACCATTATCATAAAATTGATCAAAATGTTCTAAACCGTGAATAGTAAATGAGATCTGGTTTATTTTTTTTTCTGAGCCGAGCCAAGCGACTAAAGTTTCCACCAAGCTGATGCCCACAGAGCAAAAACATGCTTTGACCAAATCTTTTTGTTGTTTAGGGGTGTATTGAGGGAAACACAGGCGGATATTGGTGGCACAAACACGGCGCCTGTAAGGAGCCAATGCACCACTGATTCGCCCCAAGCTTGCGCCTAAAGCATACAGCCAGGACAGCGGCAATTGCACTAATAACCAAGCACAGGCAAAACCTAGCCATAAACCCCAATAACGGGGTTTTAACCATGCAAAACTAAAAGGCGGGACATCGTCATTATTCATCTAAGCAAAAGCCCGTATTGAGTTTCATAATGCATTATGATATATTTTAAAAATGAATTCAATATTATTCTCTGGTTTAGCTGCCTTCGTCAACATGGCCTTGCTCTATTGGTTGTCACCACTGGCGGCACTCATAGCGTTTATGGTCGAGATTGTAGCATTATTTTTCTTGATCACCAAACGCACACAATGGGCTTGGGCGGGGTTAGTCTATGGTAGTAGCAGTATATGGGTCCTAATGCATTTCTTAGCTGCTATGAGCCAGCAGATACCGTTGTCATGGCAAAATCGCGTGGTACAACTCGATGCGACCATAGCTTCTATGGTGGTTAGCGATAGCGTGAAACAACAATTTACCGTGAAAGCCACACGTCTTTGTTTAGGCGTAGAGTGTGTAAAGGTCCATGCAGAGATTGAACTCAATGCCTATACCAATGCTAAAACCGCAGCACTGCCTTTTGAGCCGGGACAAAGATGGCTTCTATATGCGCGGTTAAAACGTGTGCATCGCTTGGCAAACCCTAGTGTATTGCATGGTCTAGAATGGGCGAAAGGAGAGTATGCCGTAGGCAGTGTATTGCCCCATCCCACGGCACAATTGCTTAAACCGGCAAGTATATTGAATCCAAATGGCTTACGCCAAAGATTAGCACAGCAACTTTTAGTCATAAATTTAAATGACAACAGTTTGGCAATTATTTCTGCCTTAACCCTAGGTGATCGCAGTCATTTATCGTCTGCATTATGGTTGCTATTTCAACAAACAGGCGTGCTGCATTTAATGGCGATTTCCGGTTTGCACATAGGTTTATTGGCTACCTTTGTTTATGTGCTGATGTATTTGCTGTTATGGCCTTGGCCACAATTATTTCGTTATGTACCGCGACAAAAAATAGCAATGTGGGCCGCGCTATTCATGGCCTGGGCTTATGGTGCTTTGGCGGGCTTTTCCGTATCCACCGTACGCGCGTGCGTTATGTTAAGTCTTTATGTTTTAGCCAAAAGTGTGTCGCGGCATATGTCGTGGTTATCGGCATTATTGTGGTCTTCAGTGTGTATTTTAATAGTTGCTCCTTTACAAAGCTTGAATATAAGCTTTTGGTTATCCTTCATTGCAGTATATAGCATTGCGTTTTTATTATGGATTTGGCCTAAACAGCAAGGACGCTTCAAACAACATTTCAGTATGCAAATCGCTTTAAGCTTATGTTTGCTGCCGTTTTCATTATTATTTTTTCAACGATCGCCTTTGAATGCGCCCTTCAGCAATCTGTTGGCGGTGCCGTGGGTGAGCTTTATTATTTTGCCGGGCGCTTTATTGGCCTTAATCCTGCAGACGATAAATCCGTGGCTTTCGCATCCGATCTTCATTGCGCTGCAATGGAATATAGATTATTTATTGCGTTTCTTGCACGGCATGGTGCAATTTTTTCCGTATCAGTGGTGGTATGGCGGTAGTCTTTTGAGTTTGGGTTTGATCAGTGGCGGTTTATTTTTAGTTTTACTGCCGCGAGCCTGGCAATTAAGAGGTTTAGCGTTAATGTGGTTATTGTTGGCGTTTATACCTTTGAACATGCAACCCAAGCCGTCTTTGCGCATTACTGTTTTTGATGTAGGCCAAGGCTTAGCGGTATTGTTGCAAACACAACATCATACTTTGCTCTATGATACGGGGCCTTCTTATTATGGCGGCGGTGATGCTGCTACCAGTGCTATTCTGCCTTTTTTAAAGCGGCAAACTGAGGCAACTATAGACGTTATGGTAGTAAGTCATCAAGATGCCGATCACAGTGGAGGTGTGCCTACGCTATTAAAACAATTGCCAGTGACTAGTTTAATTACTAGCACTTCACAATCGCCCTTTGTGAAAAAGATATATAACGATGCGCTTTTTCGTAAGGCCGCGCTTTTTGACCCACAGCAAGCGTTGCACTTAGGCCAGTGTATACAAGGGCAGCAGTGGCGTTGGGATGGTGTGGATTTTCGTTTTTTAAGCCCAGAAGCGGGTGCTACAGATAAGAAAGGCAATAATCTATCTTGCGTGTTGGTGGTGACTGTGGCGGGCCATCGTCTATTATTAGCGGGTGATATTGAGGCCAAGGTAGAAGCACAGCTGTTGTTATCGGCAGGCGCTTATTTTCCTGATGATGTATTGCTAGCACCGCATCATGGCAGTATTACTTCATCCAGCATCGCTTTTATAACAGCCGTTAAACCAAAAATAGTTGTTTTTTCAACGGGATATCTAAACCGCTATCATTTTCCAGAAAAAAATGTTCAAAAAAGGTATCAAATGGAGGGCGTTTTAGCATATAATACCGCCGACAATGGGGCTGTCTTACTGAGTTTTAATGACTTAGGTGAGATGAGCCTGGTCAGTACCGTACGCCAGGAGAGTGCCTGGCAATATTTTTTAGAGAAGATATATACCCATTATACAGCCAAGATGTGAATCTGTGCGTAGGGGCAGGCCCCTGTGCCTGCCCTAATGAGGGCAACCACAGGGGGGTGCCCCTACGCATTCATTGATGATGAGTATATATCGTTATAATACTATAGGAACAGCATGAGAGTAATACACAAACAGCCTTTAAAGCGTAAACCCGATGGCGACAGTATGGCTTTATATAAGCGCTTAACCACCTATTCTAGACAATATTGGCCTTGGCTGCTCATGGCTGTGGCCGCTAATATGGCTTATTCCGGTATTGACGCTTTATTCACTTATTTTATGAAGCCTTTATTAGATAAAGGTTTCGTACAACACGATCCTACTTTTTTAAAATGGCTCCCGCTGGTCATTATCGTTTTATTTGCGGTGCGCTCATTCATGAATTTAGCAGGTGATTATACGATGGCCAAGGTGTCACGTAGTATCGTGGTTAAGTTTAGGCAAGCTATTTTTGATAAATTATTGCATTTGCCGTGTAAGTATTTCGATCAAGAATCATCAGGGCAATTATTGTCTTTGATTGTGTATAATACCACACAAGTTTCGTCGGCGTGCACGGATGCTTTAACGCAATTAGTACAGTCCGGCTTTTTAGCCTTAGGCTTATTGGTGGTTTTGTTTGTTTTAAGCTGGAAATTAACGCTACTATTATTGATAACCGGCCCGGTGGTGGCGATAGCGGTTAAATTAAGCTCCGCTCGTTTAAGAAAGTTGAGTCGTAAAACTCAGGACTCTATGGCGGACATCGCGCATGTGGCCGAAGAAGCCATTGAAGGCTATCGCGTAGTCCGTATTTTTGGTGGTGAAGCTTATGAAATGAAAAAGTTTTATAGGGCCATTAAATCCAGCATGACTCGAGAATTAAAAATCATAGTCACCAAAGCGGCTGGAACCTCTAGCGTGCAAATGGTGGGTGTTTTAGTATTAGCCTTATTGATTTATGTCGCTACTTCTAAATTAGGCGTAGATCACCAATTAACCGCCGGTGGTTTTACGGCGATGATTGCCGCTATATTGGCGCTGCTAAAACCGGTTAAAGACTTAACTACTTTAAACGTGCAAATCCAAAGAGGCTTAGCCGGTGCGGAAACCATTTTTGAAATGTTGGATAAACCCGATGAACGCGATGACGGGCAGTATGAAACGCCGCGCGCTAAAGGTGCTATAGAATTCAAAAATGTCTCTTTTTCGTATACGGATGCAGTAGGTCCGGTGTTGCGAGAGATTAATTTTAGTGTACAGCCAGGACAAGTGGTGGCTTTAGTGGGGCGTTCCGGTAGTGGTAAGTCTACTATTGCTAGTTTATTGCCGCGCTTTTACGATATAGAGCAAGGTAATATTAGCGTCGATGGCGTCGATTTGTTTGATTATCGTTTAAAAAATTTACGGCTACAATTCTCCTTCGTATCACAGCATGTTTCACTGTTTAATGACACCATAGCCAATAATATTGCTTATGGTCGCTTAGGTGAGGATGTGAGTGATGAGCAAATCCGCGTCGCCGCTGAAGCAGCGCACGCTATCGAATTTATAGATCAATTGCCCGAAGGTTTAAATACCTTAGTAGGTGAGAATGGTATATTATTATCCGGCGGACAACGACAACGCTTGGCCATTGCGCGTGCTATTTTAAAGGATGCGCCTATTTTAATTTTAGATGAAGCAACCTCTGCATTGGATTCTGAATCGGAGCGTTATATTCAGGACGCTCTAGAAGCGGTCATGAAAAACCGTACTACCTTGGTAATTGCCCATAGATTATCAACCATAGAATCTGCTGATCACATCGTTGTTATGGATGGCGGTCGGATCATTGAGCAAGGCACGCATCATCAATTATTGACACAACGTGGTTACTACGCCAAATTGTATGATATGCAATTTCAATCGGCTACACCGGTTGTTGCTGAGGCTTTATGAAGTGGTGGGCTAACAAAAACCCCCTAAGCTATCTCCTATGGCCTTTTTCTCTATTGTGGCAATGGGCAATGACCTTACGCCAGAGTTTGTATAGACGAGGTATTTTCAGTACTACGCATTTTCCGGTGCCCATTATTGTGGTGGGCAATTTAACCGTGGGTGGCAATGGCAAAACCCCAATCATCATAGCATTGGTTGAACTCTTGCGAGAAATGGGTTTTAAACCCGGTATAGTCAGTAGAGGTTATGGTGGGGATTTAAAAAAGGGTGCCTACTTAGTTACCGCTACCAGCCCTGCAACCCTGGTAGGGGATGAACCTCTGCTCTTGGCGCGGCGCTTAAATTGTCCACTGGCCATAGGGGCCAAACGTGTAGAAGCCGTGAATATGTTATTGGCCCATCATGACTGTGATATCGTTTTAAGCGACGATGGCTTACAACATTTGGCCATGGGGCGCGCAATGGAATTGATCATTGTCGATGGTCAACGTCAATTTGGCAATGGCTTTTGCTTGCCTGCAGGACCCTTGCGCGAATCTGTTAAACGTTTGCGTACTACCCCTTGGATCATTTATCACAGCGCAGATCCCGCCTACGAACAACATTTCTTTTTACGGCCGCACTGTTTTCGTTCAGTGATAAAACCAGAATTAACCCGATCTTTATCAGCATTTGCCGATCAGACTGTGGATGTGGTTGTAGCCATTGGTTATCCACAGCGGTTTTTAGATGCATTGCAAACTTTAGGCATAAACGTTAAAGCAAAAACGTTTAGAGATCATCATGCTTATACCGAAGCTGAATTATCAGAGTATAAAGGTAAAACAGTGATCATGACTGAAAAAGATGCGGTTAAATGCGCCGCTTTTGATTTGCCTGATGCTTGGTATTTAGAGGTTTCAACGGTATTGAGTGAGGCCTTGCAATCTAGTTTGCGCCATCACTTTTTAATGTGGAAAAATCATGAACATAATCTTTGGTAACTATGGTGATGGCACCATTGCTTTAATACAGTGGGCGCATGAAAACGCACTGCAAGAAGTCGTGGTTTGTCATATAGACACGGGCTTTGCCTCTACTAGTGACGAGTGGCAGCACCAACTTAAAAAGGGTATAGCGTTGGCACAAAGCTATGGATTTGAAACGAAAGTCCTACCCGCAGTGATGACTTGGCCTGAATTGGTATTAAAACGTAAAACCTTTCCCAGTGCGCAATTTCAATGGTGTGCAGGGTGGTTAAAAGGAATGGCTTTTTTAGAATACTTAGACGAAATTGATGTGAGTTGCTTAGCCACCATTCTTTTACCTAAACATGTGACTCATGTACGCGGTGATGTTGTATTGCAAGAATGGGAAAGTCATTCGCCGCATTTTGGCGACAGGCGCGTGTGGCAACCCTTATATAATCTAAGTAGCGATCATTTTTATGAATTGATTCGCCGAGCTGGATTTTCACCTTTATACCACCGCAGTTTAGAATGCGCGCCTTGCATACACAGTACGCCTGCCGATTTAAGTCGCTTGACCTTAGGCGATCAAAACAGAGTAGCTGTTTTAGAGCACAGCTTAAAGCAATCGCTGTTTGTAGTAGATGGTGCACAAGGGATAACAGCGGTGGTAGAATGGGCCCAGAATCAGCCTCTAAAGCATGATAAATCAGATTATCATTTAGGCTGCGGTACCCCTTTTGCTTGTGGAGAATAGACATGACCTTTGTAGTGACTGAAAGTTGTATCCGTTGCAAATATATGGATTGCGTAGAAGTTTGCCCCGTCAATTGTTTTTATGAGGGCCCAAATTTTTTAGCCATTAATCCTGAGGAATGCATTGATTGCGCTTTATGTGAGCCTGAATGCCCTGTCAATGCTATTTATGCCGAAGATGAGCTACCCGAAGAGCAAAAAGAGTTTTTAGAATTGAACCGAGAATTGTCACAAAAATGGCCTAATATTACCCACATGAAGACACCTCCAGCCGATGCAGATGAGTGGAAGGATGTTGCCGCTAAACGACAGTATTTAGAGGAATAAACGGCATGATTTTATGCCTTGAAACTTCCGCAGCCGTATCGTCAGTGGCTTTAAGCGATGGCCATCGTCATTGGTTACGTCAGGCAGCTACAGAAAACTTTCAAGCTGAGCATATTTTGACCTTAATAGATGAACTATTACAGGAAGCTGGGGCAAAAGGCGCTGATTTAGATGTCCTGGCCGTAAGCATAGGTCCGGGTCGTTTTACTGGTTTGCGCATAGGGGTTGCTGTTGCACAAGGGTTGGCCTTTGCTTGGCATAAAAAAGTCATTGCCATAGACAGCTTGGCTGTGTTGGCACAAGGTGTTTATAGGCGTTACGGGGATGAAAAAATCGTCGTGTTAATGGATGCGCGCAAGGAAGAGGTTTATAGTCAGAGTTTTGTTTGCGATGGCGAAGCTATGGTTTCCCAGGACGATTTATCTCTGCACAGTATAGCTGCCGTAACACCGTATTCACCAGAATGGGTGGGGGCGGGCAGTGGCTTTACGCAATATCCGCTACTAGCTAAAAAGGTGAATAAATGGTATATATCGGCGGCGGATCAGTTGCCTGTTGCTGAAGATATGATAGTTTTGGCGGCTAAGGCCTATGAGGAAAAAAAAGAAATGGGTCCTGAGCATGTTTTGCCCAATTATTTGCGGGTAGATGTAGTTACTACGGTATAATTCAATATATACCCGCTATATTTGAGATGCAGGATTTTGACGGATGCTATGGATTTGAATCGAAGCGTTGTCATCCCCGACTACGGCCTCGCGGCCTGGTCGAGGATGACAACGTTCTAGGAAGTGTAATGAATATAGATAACCAGGGGTTAATGAATCATGTCTGAGCTTTCTGCAATTCGACAAGCGGTCATACGCAAAAATAGTATTAAAGCCTATTCAACGGGCAATGGTGCAGGCCGACACCAAGTATTCACACAATTGGCAGAGCTGGCACATGAAAAAATGAAGCCAGGTGAAGCCACTTTATTCATGCAATTTGTTGATCATCTTTATGCAACAGCGTCATACGAAGATTTAACCTCGCATGATATAACAAATTTGTTTGGTGCTACTGTCTCCTTTTGGAATGAAGTGTATATTCGTAAACCCGATCAAGTTAAATTACGCATCTTTAATCCGCAGTCTGAAAATATGGGTTGGCAATCTAGCCACACTATCATAGAGTTAGTGCAAGATGACATGCCATTTATAGTCGATTCTTTATTAGTGGAATTGAACCGAAGAGAATTGACAGTGCACGCCATTTATAATACTGGCGCATTCAGAGTGGTGCGTGACAAAAACGATAAGATCACAGAAATTTACCCTATGGGAACGGATGAAAATTCAGCCAGCAAGGAGGCATTGATTTTTATCGAGATCGATCGCATTTCTGATGAAGAAGCTATAGTCAATTTAAAACTTGCTTTTGAAGATATTTTACGCGATGTGCGTTTGTGCGTAGAAGATTGGCAAAAGATCATGGATAAAGTGGATGAAACCACACATATTTTAGAAAAACTACCGGTAGCACCAGCAAACAAGGCTGCTTTGACTGAATCGGTTGAATTCTTAAGATGGCTATGTAATAACCATTTTACCTTTATGGGTTGGCGCGAATATAAATTAGTGCAAGACGAAGCAGGGGATTTGGTTTTAAAACCTATTGAAGGTACAGGTCTGGGAGTGTTGCGAGACTTTGACGCCAATAAAGTATCCAGAAAATTTTCTAAACTGCCACCTGAAGCTAAAAACATTATTTTAGATAAAAACATTTATATAGAATCTTTAAAAACAAATCGCTTAGCCACTGTACATAGGCACGTATATACCGATCAAATCGAAATTAAAGTATTCGATGAAGAGGGTAATGTTGCGGGTATACGCCGTATTATTGGGTTATACACCTCGGTTGCTTATAATAGCAGGCCTTACGCGATTCCTTTATTGCGGCAAAAGGTAAGAGCAGTGATGCAAGATTCTAGGTTGTCGCCATCGGGACATGCGGGTAAAGCCTTGTTGAATATTTTAGAAACTTTACCCAGGGATGATTTATTCCAAAGTTCACCAGAAGAACTATTAGAATTAGGTTTAGGCATTTTGCAAATGCAAGAGCGACGACGCATCAGCTTATTTGTGCGTCGCGATATTTTTGGTCGTTTCATGTCTTGCTTGTTGTTTATTCCTAGTGATCGCTATACTACCGCATTGGGTGACGCAGCAAAGGAAATATTGGTTAAAGCTTTTCATGGTTTGGAAGTTTATCAAACAACGGTGTTCAGCGAATCTATCTTGGCGCGCATTCATTTTTTAATCCGCATCGATAATAGTCAGCCATTGCAATACGATATTGAAGCGATTGAAGAAAAGTTAAAACAAATTGCTAGAAATTGGCAGGATGATCTGTATGAAGAATTGGTTGATTCTTTTGGTGAAGAAGAAGGCAATCATTACTTTACACGCTATAAAAAATCATTTCCTGCTGGGTATATTGAGGCGTTTACGCCAAATGCTGCGGTGTATGATATTCGGCATCTGGAGAAGTTAATAACAGATAATGCCTTAGAAATGCATTTTTCTAAATCTGCAGATAGTGAAGAGGGTCATTATCGCTTTCAACTTTATCATTTACATACACCTATCCCATTATCGGATGCCTTACCGATACTAGAAAACATGGGCTTACGCGTATCTACAGAACAGCCTTATTGCATCCATATGGCAGATGGGAAATTGGCGTGGATCAACGATTTTTCCATGACCACGCATGCTGCTCATAAGGTGGATATTGATGAAGTAAAAGAGTTGTTCCAAGAAACATTTCAGAAAGTGTGGTTTAACGAGTCGGAAAATGATGGCTTTAATCGTTTAGCTTTATTGGCCAATCTAAGCTGGCGAGAAATTTCCATGTTACGCGCCTATACAAAATATCTAAAACAAATTAATTTCACTTTCACGCAGGCTTATATAGAGGAAACCTTTTCTAAATATCCAAATATAGCGCGCGAATTAGTAACTTTGTTTAAATTGCGTTTTGATCCAAATCGTCAGGGTAGTTCACAAGAGGTGATAATGGCTCTGGAAGAGCGCATAGCAGCGTTATTAGCAGAGGTAGAGAATCTAGATGAAGACAAGATTTTACGCCGTTTTCTTGAGATTATTCATGCGACATTAAGAACCAATTTTTTCTTAAAAGACGAACAGGGTCAGTATAAAGACTGTATTTCTTTCAAATTGGATGCCATGGCAATCAGCGATATGCCATTACCTCGGCCCATGTTTGAAATTTTTGTGTATGCACCCCGTTTTGAAGGTATACACTTACGCAGTGGTAAAGTGGCACGCGGTGGGTTACGTTGGTCGGATAGGCGTGAAGATTTTCGTACTGAAGTATTGGGTTTGATGAAAGCGCAACGCGTTAAAAACTCGGTGATTGTGCCTACGGGTGCCAAAGGTGGTTTTGTATTAAAGCAACTTCCTGCCACTGCTCGCCGTGAAGAAATTCACAAAGAGGGGGTTACCTGCTATAAGAAATATATCAGCGCTCTGTTGGATCTAACCGACAATCGCATCAACAATGAAATTGTTCCACCTAAAGATGTGGTCTGTTATGACGAAGCAGATTCTTATTTGGTTGTGGCTGCAGATAAAGGTACGGCAACATTTTCAGATTATGCCAATGAAGTAGCCTTGCAGTATAACTTTTGGTTAGGAGATGCTTTTGCTTCTGGTGGCAAAACGGGTTATGACCATAAAAAAATGGGGATTACCGCCAGAGGTGCATGGGAATCTGTTAAAAGGCATTTTAGAGAATTAGATTGCAATATCCAAACCACACCATTTACTGTGGTGGGTATAGGTGATATGTCGGGTGATGTGTTTGGCAACGGTATGTTATTATCCACACAAATACAATTAGTGGGGGCTTTTAATCATGACCATATCTTTATCGATCCCACACCGGATCCAGCTATTAGCTTTAATGAACGCAAGCGCTTATTTGAATTGCCGCGTTCAACCTGGGCTGATTATAATGAAAAACTTATTTCCAAGGGCGGTGGTGTTTTTACTCGCAATGTAAAGTCGATTAAATTAACACCTGAAATCAAACAACTCTTTTCAATCGATAAAGACTCATTGGAACCCAATCAACTCATTTCAGCGATGTTAAAGGCGGAAGTCGATTTACTATGGAATGGTGGTATTGGTACCTATATTAAAGCCAGCACGGAAACAAATGCAGATGTAGGCGATAAAGCCAATGATGCATTGCGTGTTAACGGCTGTGATTTGCGTGCTAAGGTAGTAGGTGAAGGCGGCAATTTAGGTGCAACGCAAAAAGGACGTATAGAATATGCTTTAGCAGGGGGGCAAATCGTCACTGATTTTATTGATAATTCTGCCGGCGTGGATTGTTCGGATCATGAAGTTAATATTAAGCTTTTATTGAATCAAGTAATTACTAAAGGCGAACTTACTGAAGAACAACGTAATGAATTATTGGTTAGCATGACAGACGAAGTGGGTATGTTGGTGTTACGCAATAATTATACGCAAACACAAGCAGTGAGTTTAGCACGAGGGCAAACTAAATATAGCCTAGACTTATTTGTACAAGTCATTGATAGTTTGGAACGGGTAGGTCTCTTAGATAGGGCTATAGAGTTTTTGCCTAACGATAAAGAATTGCAAGAGCGCAAAGCTTCGGATAAAGGCTTAACCAGTCCAGAATTAGCGGTATTGTTGGCGTATTTTAAAATCTTCCTTAAAGAAGAGCTGTTAAAATCATCCGCTCCTGAAGATCCCTATGTGTCTAAATTTGTGAAATTTGAATTTCCAGCCACATTACATGAGCGGTTCTATGATGAAATAATTCGTCATAGCCTGTATCGTGAAATTATTGTGACGCAGCTCTGCGATAAAATTGTGGATTACATGGGAATTACCTTTGTAACTCGCTTACGTTCACAAACAGGTGCAAGTTACGCCAATATCGTTAAAGCCTTTATTATCGTCAAGGACATTTTTTCTGTAGACCGCATATGGAAACAGATAGAAGAAATGGACTATAAAATTCCGGCGGCCGTGCAGCATGAAATGTTGTTATCGGTAGCGCGTTTCATGCGTAGGGCCATACGTTGGGTGCTTCGGAATGGGGGTAGTCTAGAAACTGTTGAGGCAGTCATCAATGAATACCAACCCGCGGTGGAGAAATTAGACCAACAGTATCCTTCTTATTTTAGAGGATTGACATTAGAAACTTTTGATCAATCTGTAGCGAAGTATATGGAATATGATATCGATGAGCTATCAGCTAAACATTTAGCTTCCGTACCTGCTTTACTACCTATGTTGGATATTATTGATATTGCAGCATATGATAAGATTTTAATTGATAATGTGGCAAAAATATATTTCATCATTTCTGATGAATTAGAATTGGCTTGTTTACAAGAATTGATCTTAAACTATAGGGAAGAAACCAATTGGGATGCTCTAGCCAAAGCTGCTTTAAGAGATGATATAGACCTCTTACATCGCGATTTAACACGCAGCATTTTAGAGTTTGGGCGCAGCATGGAAAATTTAAGAAATGACAGCAAAGACGGCGATGTTATATATCATGCATGGCAAGAAAAGAATGAGGCTGTGATTACTCATTGGAAACAGACCATGTTGAGGCTAAAAAGTAGCAATGTGATCGAGTTTGCCATGTTTACAGTGGTGTGTAGAGAACTGAAAGATTTAGCTCAAACCAGCGGCCGCTAGATCCCGCCGCATGTGTCATCCTCGACGCGGCCACAAGGCCGCAGTCGGGGATCCAGGAAAGATACTATGTTTGAGACTTTAAGACCAATCGCCCTTGTTCAAAATATCATCTAAACTGGCAAAATCTTTAACAGCACTATCTTCTAAAGTGTCGTTATTGCGAGCAGATTTAATAGGATTAAATTCACGTTCTAGTATACCCAGGCGCTTTTCATGCAAGCTGCCCACTGGTGCAACAGGCATTGCAGGCTGCTTTTTAACAGCTGCAGGGGCCTTAGCTGCCGCGGGAGCTGCTTTTTTTACAGCGGCGGGCTTTTTGGCCGCAGCCACTTTTTTCGCAGCTGGGGCTTTCTTTACGGCCGGTACCTTGACTACTTTTTTAGCAGCTTTTTCAGCAGCAGCCACAGCGACAGCCAAAGCTTTACGTTGTTTTTGCAGGGGTTCTTCTAGCTCGGCCAAGGCTTTTTTCATGCCATCGGCATAGGCTTTAGCAACGGCTTTTTCCAAATCGGCTTTGGCAATGGCTTCTGCCTCGGCAATTTGGTGCGAGATTTCATGTTCAATTTGCGCTAGCTCTAATTCAGCTTTTTTCAATTCATTTTCTAAATCATCTATATTGTCCATACTGGTATCCTCTAGTGGTTAATGCGGGCTAGCCTATTCCCGTAAAGGGCAGGCCAAACAAATCATAGCATAAAATAGCTAGGGCTGGTGTGTCAATGCAAATATTAATAGAAAAAGAGGGAAATACGAATCAAGCAGAAATAGTACTTATTTTGACCTTCTTATGGTTTGGTCCGATCCTAGATCCGCGCCCTGAGGGTTGCTATAATCGCGCCACAGTTAATGTTGTGGACATCTAAACAAATGGAAAAAAAAGCACTGATTGAACATTTACGGACTGAGCTTAGCGCCCTAAAAGAAGCGGGTTTGTATAAAGCCGAACGCATTATCCAAACGCCACAAGACGCCGAAATTAAAATTAGTACAGGACAAGAAGTCATTAATTTTTGCGCCAACAATTATTTGGGGTTAGCGGATAATCCGCGTTTAATTAAAGCCGCACAAACAGCGTTGCAGCAATACGGTTATGGTTTAAGCTCGGTGCGGTTTATTTGTGGCACACAAACTATACATAAACAACTAGAAGAGAAAATTTCGAAATTTTTAGGCATGGAAGATACCATTTTGTATTCTTCTTGTTTTGATGCCAACGGGGGTTTGTTTGAGACTTTACTGGGCGAAGAAGACGCTGTGATCAGCGATGCCTTAAATCACGCCAGCATCATCGATGGTATACGCCTTTGTAAAGCAAAACGCTTTCGTTATGAAAACAATAATATGGATGATCTAGAGGCACAATTAAAGCAGGCACAAAATTGTAGGTTTCGCTTAATTGCCACAGATGGCGTTTTTTCTATGGATGGTATTATTGCTAATTTAAAGGCGATCTGCGATTTAGCAGATCGTTATGATGCCTGGGTGATGGTAGATGATTCACATGCGGTGGGTTTCATGGGTGAAAATGGTCGTGGTACACATGAGTATTGCGAGGTGATGGGACGAGTGGACATCATTAC
The DNA here is from genome assembly GCA_021781965.1 of Pseudomonadota bacterium. GTDB lineage: Bacteria > Pseudomonadota > Gammaproteobacteria > UBA1113 > UBA1113 > VFKP01. The sequence goes on along the minus strand of JAJXVU010000016.1, from coordinate 26,976 downwards.
TGGCACTTTAGGCAAAGCTTTGGGTGGTGCTTCCGGTGGTTATACCAGTGCGCGCAAGGAAGTGGTTGATTGGTTACGCAATCGCTCTAGGCCTTATTTATTTTCCAATAGCTTAGCACCGGTGATTGCTGCGACTTCGCTAGAAGTATTGGATTTATTAACGCACGAAGCACACTTACGGCAGCAGTTACAAGCAAATACGAAACAATTTAGGCAAGGGATGAAGACCGCAGGTTTTGATATTGTTCCTGGGGTTCATCCCATTGTGCCGGTGATGTTGTACGATGCCAAAATAGCTGCGCGTATGGCCGAAGCACTATTAGAAGAAGGGATTTATGTGATCGCTTTTTCTTATCCGGTGGTTCCACAAAATAAAGCGCGTATACGGGTACAATTATCGGCGGCACATACGGCACAGCACATAGATAAAGCGGTGGCGGCATTCAGTCATGTAGGTAAAAAGATGGGTATAGTATGAAAGCATTAGTGAAAGCAAAGAAAGAACGTGGGCTATGGTTGCAAGATATCGCCGTACCCGAATATGGTCCTAACGATGTTTTGATCAAAGTCAAAAAAATGGCGATTTGTGGTACTGATCTGCAGATTTATTCCTGGAACGAATGGGCACAAAAAACCATTCCAGTGCCTATGGCGGTAGGTCATGAATGCATGGGTGTAGTAGAAGCCATAGGCAGTGAAGTCAGCGGCATTGTCGTCGGTGATCGCGTATCAGTGGAAGGGCATATTACCTGCGGACATTGTCGTAATTGCCGCGCTGGGAGCCGACATTTGTGCCGCAATACTTTGGGGTTAGGAGTGAATCGTCCCGGCGCTTTTGCAGAATATCTTAGCATGCCAGCGAGCAATGTTTTTAAATTATCACCCTATATCAGTGATGATATGGGCGCTATTTTAGACCCCTTGGGAAATGCTGTACACACAACACTTTCTTTTGATTTAGTCGGTGAAGATGTATTGATCACAGGTGCGGGCCCCATTGGTTTAATGGCGATTCGCATTGCCATGCGCGTGGGTGCGCGCAATGTGGTGATTACCGATGTAGATCCATATCGCTTAGCTTTGGCCGAGAAAATGGGTGTTACTCGTGCGGTGCATATTGAAAAAGAATCTTTAAAAGATGTGATGGCAGAATTGAATATTGTGGAAGGTTTTGATGTAGGCTTAGAAATGTCGGGAAAAATCCAAGCTTTACAACAAATGTTGGCCACAATGAATCACGGCGGACGCATTGCTTTATTAGGCATTATTCCAGGCGAACAGGCTATCGATTGGAGCCAGGTCATATTTAAAAGCCTATTCATTAAGGGTATTTATGGCCGCGAGATGTTTGAAACTTGGTATAAGATGTCTGCCTTATTGCGCGATGGTTTAGATGTAAGTCCTATTATTACGCATCAATTTGCCATGAAAGATTCTGACGACGCCTTTAAAGTATTGCAATCGGGACAGGCTGGCAAAGTGATTTTGAACTGGTAAGGGTAATAAATGAAAGCTGATTTTACGGAAGAATTATATCGCTATTCAATAGCGATTGCAAAAGCGGAGCATCCGGTGTTACAGGCCTTACGGGAAAGAACTGCAACGGTCGCTGAGAATCACATGCAAATTACCCCGGATCAGGGACAATTCATGGCAATGTTAGCGAAAATTTTGGGTGCTCAGAAATATCTTGAAATAGGTGTATATACCGGTTACAGTGCTTTGGCTGTGACTTTAGCTATGGATGATAAAATGGCGCAAACATTTGCTCTAGACATTGATCCAGAAACAATGAAAATTGCAAAAGAGTATTGGGCAAAGGCCAACGTAGAGTCTAAGATTATCCCGATTATGGGAGATGCAACGGCTTCATTAGCTAAATTAATAGATGATGGCCACATTAATACGTTTGATATAGTATTTATTGATGCTGAAAAATCAGACTATATTGAACATTTTAAATATTGCTATTCATTGGTAAGGCCCGGCGGCATAATTTTAGTAGATAATGTGTTTATGCATGGTGGTGTATTGGCGCCACATCTTGAAGAACCTGCTTTATCTGTAGATAAATTCAATCGTTTTTTACAGAGCCTGGATGTTGATTACTGTGTTATAACCATTGCCGATGGTTTAACCCTTGTTCGCAAGACAGTATAGTACTCTTTGCTCGCTTACTACCATGTCTAAATTTATATCCCACGCATCCTGAGGAATATGATCTGCTTTTTGTAATTCATAAGCCAAACCCACTAACAGCGGCCGTGTTTTTTGTTCACGCAGACCGGCAAGCGTTTTATCATAATAGCCTGCGCCCATACCTAAGCGATGCCCTTCTTCATCAAAGGCGACGAGGGGGATAAATATAATGTCTAGCTCGCTGATAACGCAGTGCGGTGCAGCCGCAATGGGCTCAGGAATACCGAAACGATTGGGAATTAAGGCTGTATCTGGGTTGTGTTGGGCAAATACCAGCACGTTATCTGCTGTGATCCTAGGTAGATAACACTTTTTTTGGTGTTGCCACAGCGCTGTAATTAAAGGTCGGGTATCGATTTCAGAAGGCATTGCACAATACAGCGCAAAAGAACTTTTGTGCTTAAGCCAATCTTGAGTGCAAATTTGTTGTAGCAGTGCCTGACTGGCACTATCGCGTTGCTCTGGTGTTATTGCATTGCGTTTGGCACGAAATGCTAGGCGTAAGTCTTTTTTATCATTTGACATGGCGATGCTCTTCACATTTAACCTGAGTATATACTTTGCGTGGCCATAATTTGAGCTTTATATCATCCCAAATGGTGGCCATCTTGCATTGTGAAAAATAATCACATATGAGGAACTATGCTCATATTTTTCACAACGCAATCTGAACACCATTTGGGCGCTAAAAATCTCAAATTATGGCCACACAAAGTATGGCTTTCTGGGCCCCTTCTATACCGTTAGGACATATTAGCCCATAATTATAGGCATATCTAGTCTCTATTCGTTTTTGACTCATTCATTATCGCGCCATGCTTGACCTTTGGTTGTAGGCTCTCGCTGCTGGCAGTACCAAATGAATGAAGAGCATCTAAGTAAAGTATAGCAAGCTGTTTTAATAATAACCAGTTTGATGGGTTTTTATTTTCTTCCTCGCTTAGATCAGAATATTAAAACACCATAAAATTTAAAAGAGCAGTTAAATCAACAGCTTGTAGAGAATGTACCCCCAGCATTGAGAAAAAAGAGTATTTATTATACAATTCCCGCGATATTTAAAAATATGAAGGTAATACACAATGAAAATCGAAAAAAAACTACAAGGGTCCTGGTTACAGTATATCAATGTAGATGCCCCTAAAGCCGCTAACTATAAATTGCATGTCGCTTTGCCTATAGGCAATTTTGATGAATATAATAAGACGTTGCGCGATCTATTAGAAAGTGTCGTGGAAAACGGTATTATCCTAGGATTTAAAATTTTAAATAAAGGTGACAGCCACGATCTAGAAAAAAAAATGGGTGGTAAAGATATTTCGATTGCAGAAGATAAAAATGCAAGATTGTACAATAACCCCGTGACTATTTATTTAACAGAAACCTTTAATCCCGCTGAAATAGCAAAATTATGCCAGCAACTAGAAGCGTGCTTAGTTAACGCGCCCCCTGCACAAGAAGAGCATCTAAGCAAAGCTGATTTGATATTAACGCCACATGTTACCTTCAGGCAGGAAGCCTTAGCTGGCGAATACCTTCCCATTGCAAAAGCTAGTTCAGAAACGTTAGCACAATTAAAAAAAGAAGGAGAGGCTTCTGCCGAATACCACCGCTTGTGTAATGCTGTTGCTCAACCTGAAAAATTAATAGGAGCAAGAGAAGCGTTAAAAGAAAAAGAAAATAACGTAAAGCGATTTTATAATAGTCACTACGAACGTTATAATAAAGGTTTAACTTCAATAGACATTCACGCACAATTTCAATCAGCCTGTGACCTTCTGAATATTGACTCTAACGAGTTAATTGATAATACAAGCAAAAAAGATTGGTTAAGAATAATATCATCACATTATAAAGACAGGGCTTTTCAATATCACTCCGATAAAGTGCAATCAGAAGAGGCGAAAAAGGTTTGCGATGAGTTATTTAAGCTCATTGGCGATGCAAAAACAATTTTAGAAAGCATTTCTGAAAACCGAGCTGTGCTTAATAAAGAAGCTTTACTAAAACAACATCCTTATATACCCGAACATCAATATGAATTAAAAGAGCCTCAATTCGACCCGTATTATTTTATATATGGATTGGCACAAAACTCAGCGCTAGTAAGTGTTATTGAAAACTGGAAATTTGAAACAAAGTCTGAGACGTACTCTTCGGCGAGTGGAAATGGCTTGGACCAAGGGACTGTCACAATATATAAACCTTATTTAACCATGCATGAAAAAGGTGATAAGCGGTCGGAAAAATTAATGCCAGGGTATGAGGCGTTTTATACCTTATTTTTGGCTGGCGCGATACCCCGACGCTTTGATCAAGGTCATTTTTCTATGATATTTCCCTCATCCTCAAAAGAGTTATTTTCCCCTGGATTGAAGTGGTTACTCTCTAAAGCATTGACTACCCCAGAATTTATAACCTTTATGGATTCAAGTGGTTTGATCCATTTATCTAAAATGGCAACTGAATTATGTCTAGTGAATATAGGTCATAATGCGACGGATATTTTTATATACTATTATATACATCATCCAGAAACTTTGTACGGAAGACGCTTGCAAAAATTTATGGATCGAGATGGCTTCGATAAGTCAAAAGCGGCCGAATTTGTTTTAAATAATCCACAAAATTTCTTGTCTAAGGTAAGAGATTCCATGATAACAGAATTTTTGGAATTGAATGAACCGTTAAAAAATTATATCTTTTCATCCCCACAACTTATGGGCAAGTTGCCTTCATATGTTATAGACTCAAAACTTATAAAGCCACTTTTGGGAGCCGAGACAGATGCCCTGCAAGATATTCAATCTATAGCAGTTGCTTATCTTATTTTATGGGAAGACGCTTCTATTTTAGCTATATTTTCTCCTGAGGCCTTAAAGAAGTTTAAAGTTTATTTGGAAGGTAATTCCCTTAACTTCCCCGTATATTTATTGAATGCAGTGCAACTAAAATTAGATTTTTTCTTGAGTGAAAAAGAAGTGATCCATGATACATCTAAGGATAGAGTAGATGTGGCCGTTCTGAGTATCATTGAAAAAGTTTTTCTTAAGAATAATAGCATTATCTATTCTTTAAATAAAGACGTATTGCTTTATCTTGCCAGGAGACTAGACTTACAGTTGTCCGACTATATTCTTATAGTCGATGCTTTATATGCGCTGGGCGAAGAAGACGCAGCGACTCCTCTGTTAACTAAATTAGGGCAAGAACTTAATCTGTTAGAACAATACCCTGATATAAGAGAGCTTCGTATAGCCATTAATGGCAAAGAAGAACGCTTAAAGAAGGTGTATGCAGAGAAACGGCAACAACGAATAAATGATTTGCTAAATGTTTCTAGCGAAGATCTTAGTAATCCCGTAGTTATGAATGAGATCAGAATGGAGCTGAATACCTTAGGTGCAAAAGAAGAGCTCTATGTTCTTGTCACTAGACTAGAAAAAATGTTTAAACAGGAATTTTATAATTTACTGCGTAGACTTCGTGAAGGAGAACATGCGGATGAGTTAAAAAAAGCTTTTATACATTTACGTGCTAAAGTGGGTGAGGCCGGATGTGATTGGGGCGATATTTCCAAATATGGCGATATTACTGAGGGATATACCCTTGCCGAAAGACCATTATGGAAAGCCGATGCAAAACAGAATATACTCTATATTTTTACGGAAATGCATGGGTGTGTTTACAAATTGATGTGCCAAAAGGATGAGCCTTATCCTGGCTATATAGAGAAGGGTTTTTACCTGTATCGTTCCGGAAATCCAGAAAAAATATATGCATTAGTTAGCCATAATGGATATAGGCGTGAAACTTTGAATTTAACGGACTTAGCAGAAGGCCATATGCAATATCAGGAAATCTTAAAAAGCATAGAATGGCCCGAAGACAAGAATACTGATGTTAAACTTAATGATGAATTAGTAAAATTTATTATATCATCTTGCCAGGATACCATACGGAATTGCTATTGGATTGTTGATTTAGATTGGGATGGTAAACAAAAAATTTGTGAAGGTTATTTCCCGGAAAATATGAATCTTTCCGATTTAGAAGATATGCTAAGGTACACATCACATAAAGACTTTGTCCCTAGGATGGATGTAATATTAGGTAGTATTATCTGGCAGCTCATGGATGAGTCTATTGGTATTCGGCGTATTGGATCATTTTTGCGTGACCCAATAGATATTTCTCCCAATAGCTATGGTCTAACAGCGGAAATGAGTTTTTTAGATAAACTAGAACAGCTCTTCTTTATTCATGAATGTTTAGGCTCCGCTGATACTTTTTATGAATACTTAGCCAAACTAACTAGAGAAAATGATCTCTTTGCAGGGTTAAAAACTTTTGATCGTGCTCTTATAGAACAGCATTTTCGAGATTATGCAGCTAATGAACTGGCGGTGTATATTAAAGGGAGTCGTGATTCTGCGCGTGGCAAGTACCATAGATTTATTGATTTCAACGATGTGAAAGCATTTAATGAATTATGGCAACTTTATCTTAATCTAGATGAACAAGCTGCTATAGAAGCATTTCTCCCTACTGCGTATCAACAACTTTGCGATGCATACAGTGCCAACCCTTCAATTCTGCAGCCCATTGCAAAGTATATTGAAATTAGAAAATTTTCTAAAAAGAGAGGGCCTTTAGAAGATAGAGCTGCGCAACTTGAGCTTTGTGAGATCATAAGGGGTATATGGGAGAATTCAGAACATAGAATAAGAATAGAATTAGATATGTTTGGAAAACGCAAAGAAACCCCATGGCTTGCTTTAATGCTCTTTGCACTAAATGCAAGAGGTAGCTCGAATATTGATCTACAACCGACTTATGCACTATTGGCTGATGTATTATATACACCGTCTCGTATGACTAGCTTCTTTTCTTCAGTCAATCCTACAGATAGAGCTCGTTGTGGTGAGTTGCTCGGTCGAATTTACGATCATCCATTTTTAAGAGATCATTTTGGATTGAATGATTTAACTAAAGATGAACTTCTAAATCAAGCCGCACAGAAAATGTTAGCTACGAGCCTTCGACAAAAAGCAAGTGATCAACCATTCCCTGCGTTGACAATGCAGCCGGTTAATCCATCTAATGCGCTGACTTATTCTGGGTCTAGTAGTAGTAAGGCGCCTAATGTACCTAATGCGTTGACATACTCCGGTTCTGAAAAAAGTAGTGCGCCAGGATTATTTCATCGCTCTTTAACTCAAGTGACTTCATCAACAATGTCGATCAGTAGCTCTAGTAGCAGTTCGAGTAGCTCTGGTAGCAAAATTCAGAAGAGTTAGTAGTCTGACAATATTTTGATGATATTTTACTAAAAATGCAAGAGTACGCGTAGGGGTAGCCCTCTGTGCCTGCCTCTACGCACCAATTGGCATCTTCAAATACGACAGACAGACTTAATACAAAAACCCAAATAAATATAAAGGGATAACCTGACGGCTGCCGACTAAAATGCCATCGGCAATCACCGTGCTGTTTTTTTCTGTTTTCAATTGCTTTGTGGTTTTACCTTGACCGCCTATTTCAAAATAATGGTCATTTATTACAAAATCGCCTATCTCACTGTAAAATAAATCAATGCCCGCATTTTGAAGCTGATTAATGACGAAGCTTTCACGGATCTTACCCGTCATTGCGTCTGCCAATTGTGGCAAGCAAAAAGAGTAGAGTAAGTTGCTATTCTCAGGCAGCATTTTAATAGGATTACGGATGTAGGCATGTCCAGACTTCTTAGGATAGAGAAAACGAATCAAGCCTGCTTGTTGTAAATAAGATAAATAAAGGCTAATACTTTCAAAGTCCTTTCCTAAAGTTTTAGCTAACTTATAAGCATTTAACTCTCCGGGTAGAGAGTTTAAAACAAATTTATACAATTTCTCTATTAATAGTAGGGTAGAGGATTTTATAGCATGAAATGCTGAAATATCTTCATAAATTGTTTTTAAAGCGGTATTTTCAATCGCTTGAAACTTTTCTAAATCACGGCTAAAGTTTTTGAAAAATGGATAATAGCCACATTTTAAATATTCTTTAAAATGCTTTAGCAAATGTGGGATATTTAAATCTTGGCAAATAGTGAGATGATCACTTAATAAGTCATTTAATGTTAAAACAGGTAATTTTAGGTCTAAGTAAAATTCTAGATATTCTCTGAATGAAAACCCATGTAAGGGATAAAGCGACACGCGGCGCGATAAGTCCACTTTAGACTGCACTAAATCAATAGCCGAGCTACCCGAGAAAATAATTTTCATATCCCTATAAGTATCGTAAATATTTTTCAACTCTGGGCGCCAATCCGCATATTTTTGAATTTCATCAATACACACGATTCTAATGTCGGTTTCTTTGTAGAGAGTATCAATGAGCCCTAATAGTGTGTGATCCATGAAGTAAATGCTATCGGTAGATAAATATAAGGCACGCATTTCTTTGGCACGGGCCTGTAGAGCGGTGTGGATTAAAAAAGAAGTTTTACCTATACCTCTAGGGCCAACGATGCCATTGATGCGGTTTTCTAATTGAATATTTTGAAAGCAGCCTCGGGTATAGAAGTCATTGCTCTCAAATTGATCAATTATAAGCTTTTGAATATCATATATTTTTTCCATTTTGTGCTCAAATCATTGGGTTATACCCTAATGATAGACTATAAATCATTAGGGTGCAACCGAATGATTTTGCATTAATCATTAGGGTGTAACCGAATAGTTAAGTTATAGACTTACTTTTTTGAAGGGGAAATAGCGCATAATCTCGGAGTTCATTCTGGATTTGTCGTGTAAATCCGGAATGCATTCCGAGACTTCAGAAGTTAACCTATTGATAAATAGACTATTACAGTTAAGCCTTAGGCCGTTTATCCATAGCCACGAAATCGCGTTGAGTTGAACCCAAATACAATTGTCGAGGTCTTGCGATTTTTGTGTTGCTGGCACTGACCATTTCTATCCAATGCGCAGTCCAACCTACGGTTCTAGCCAATGCAAAGATCACCGTAAACATATTGACAGGGATACCCATGGCACTTAAGGTGATGCCTGAGTAAAAGTCTACATTTGGGTAGAGTTTCTTTTCTATGAAGTATTCATCTTCTAAGGCAATTTTTTCCAAAGCCATAGCTAATTTAAAGAGTGGCGTATCGCCCACACCGGTTTCGGCCAAGACTTCATGGCAAACTTCGCGCATAATCTTAGCGCGGGGGTCGTAATTCTTATAAACGCGGTGACCAAAGCCCATCAAACGGAAAGAATCATTTTTATCTTTTGCTTTTTCGATATAACGAGGAATATGTTTAACGTCGCCAATTTCATCCAACATATTCAATACGGCCTCATTAGCACCGCCATGAGCCGGGCCCCATAAAGTGGCAATACCCGCAGCGATGCAGGCAAAAGGATTTGCACCTGAAGAACCCGCCATACGTACCGTAGAAGTAGACGCATTTTGTTCGTGATCGGCATGGAGTATAAAGATCTTATCTATAGCACGAGTCAGCGTAGCGGAGTTTTTCCAGGGTTCGGCGGGGACAGAAAACATCATACGTAAAAAATCTGCGCTGTAGTCTAGATCATTTTGCGGATAAACAAAGGGCTGGCCTATGGAATATTTATAACACATAGCGGCTATTGTGGGCATTTTGGCAATTAGACGGAAGGCTGCCGTTTGCCTATATTCTGGATTGTGGATGTCTAGAGTGCTGTGATAAAAAGAAGACAATGCACCAACTACACCCATCATGATGGCCATAGGATGAGCATCGCGTCTAAAGCCATTAAAAAAGGAGCGTATTTGTTCATGAATAAGCGTGTGTTGTTTTATCTGGTCCACAAATGTGTCTTTTTGCGTGTGATTGGGCAATTCGCCGTTTAAGAGTAGGTAACACACTTCTAAATAATCTGATTTTTCTGCCAATTGCTCTATAGGGTAGCCGCGATATAATAATTCGCCTTTGTTACCATCGATATAGGTGATAGTCGATGGACAGGCTGCTGTTAAACCAAAACCCGGGTCATAGGTAAAATGGCCCTTAGTTGCTAGAGGCGCTATGTCGATGACGGGTTCACCCAGAGTTGCTTTATATATAGGCAATTCTACGGTATCGTTGCCGTTTAAAATTAATTTGGCGTTATCTGTCATGGTTGTCCTCTTTTGTATCTAGACTCTTAGCCCCATATGGTCGCAATTTACACTGGCAGAGTCAATACCGGCCCACTACCTGTGACATCCTTGGAAAGCAATGCATACAGCTGACTTAACATGGCGAATGTCTTTTTAGAGTCGTTATCATTGTCAGCGACATAAAACCAATAGTCATGGTAGTAAACAGACACAGCAGCATTCCTGGGCATAGACTTGGAATAATGGACTGTCATCATGCCTGCGGTGACTTTTTGCCAATCAAATGGTTTACCATCTGGAGTTCTGGTGATATCTATGAGCCCGGCTTTAATATGTTCAGGCGGGATTTGTACTGCTTTAGAAAGATAATACAAGATCCCCAGAAAAGAGCGGGTTTGAATATTAACTATATTACCCGATACACCTTCTTGGTTGGATTCGATAAATATAATTTTATTGTATGTAGTGGGAATTCCTAACATAGCAAAGACCTTACGCGTATTAGGATCGTTCATATCTTTAAAGTTGGCTTCGATTTGTAGCCCCTGGTGCCCTAGTAGTTTAGTTTGTTTGCCTTCTATTTTAACCGCATTTGGTACTTCAACTGCATATATTTTCACCTTAAAATCTTGTTGTAGAATTCGTAATAACAGGGCAAAATCAATAAATGGTTGATAATCAGCCGGGGCTAGATGCGATGTGGGGCGGGTTGAGTTTTCAGCATTATGCAAGGGGCCTATACTTTGTATGCTAACCCTGAGCGTTTTTTGAATACTCCAGGTAGAAAAATTATTCAAATCATCTATATCAATTGGATTTAACATTCTGCGCGTGAATTCATCTCCTTGCATGGGGGTGTAGGTGATAGTTGGGCGCTGGGTGTAGCTGAGGCTGGGGCCTGCCGAGTAAATATTGGTATTTCCAACATAGACAGAAGGGTTTGTGGAAACACTTACATTACCGCTAGCGGCAGCGGTTAATTCAAGTTGTGCCGAGATGCTGCTTACAGTCAAGAAATAAGGGGTATCATCATAGGCCAAGCGCACTATATTTAACAGTAATTCTTGATTAAGCCCATAGTTTAGGGAGTTATTATAATTATATTGATATATGGGTAGTTGTCTAGGGCCAAGATCAGTACATCCTGTAATGAAGAGTAGAAATGGCATAAAAATAGCCGTTGTTTTCCACAATAATTTCTTTTTCATCATTTTCCCTAATATTCTCTATGACACAGAACTCAAAACGTCTTCTGATTTTAAGCATTTAGATTAACACAATTATTGCATAGAATGTCAAGGTGCTTAGCCCTCAGTAATTTATGATATCCATACAAGCTAAGTCTGGAGTTCTAATGTATTTATCGTTATACTATGGGCCCTGAGTAAGGTGGTTGTAGAGGCACTGAATGAATAAAAAAAGACCGGTTTTTCTAGATTTAACAAAAATGCGCATGCCAGTGGCGGCAATAGTATCTATTTTACACAGAATGTCTGGTTTTGTGCTTTTTTTAGCCATTCCATACCTGTTATATTTATGGCTTGTGTCTTTAAGCAGTGCCGAGGATTATGACGCTCTGCGTGCAGCCTTGCACGGTGGTGTGACTCGTAGTCTGGTCTATATCGTCTTATTGGCTTTGTTGTACCACTGGGTGGCGGGTATACGTCATCTGCTTATGGATATGGGCATAGGCGAGGAAAAAATCAGTGGTCGTAGAGGCGCACTATTGGTTTTAGCGGCGGTCGTGATATTGGCTTTATTGCTGGGAGTATGGTTATGGTAAGAAGTGCAACCTCTTTAACGGGCAATGGTGTTAGAGATTGGCTGTGGCAGCGGGTGAGCGCGGTTATCTTAGCCGTTTACACGCTGTTTATATTAGGGTTTATATGGTTTACGCCGCAACTGGATTATGTTGCCTGGTTCCAACTTTTTCAGGGTATAGGGGTTAAACTCTTTACTATATTAGCAGCACTCAGTTTATTGACGCACGCCTGGGTAGGAATGTGGACCATTCTAACCGATTATGTTAAACCGGCGTATTTGCGTTTAATCCTTGAAGTTTTAGTCATTATCGCCCTATTTCTTTATTTTATAGTGGCGATTGCAATAGTGTGGAGTGTGTAATGGCCTTACCAACGTATACTTTCGATGCAATTATTATTGGCGCCGGTGGCGCAGGGATGCGCGCCGCTTTGGCTTTAGCCGAATCGGGTTCACAAGTGGCGCTAGTTTCTAAAGTGTTTCCCACGCGTTCACATACGGTGTCGGCGCAGGGTGGAATCACTTGCGCCTTAGGCAATGTGCACCCAGACGATTGGCGTTGGCATATGTACGATACGGTCAAGGGTTCCGATTACATAGGTGACCAGGACAGTATAGAATACATGTGCGAAGTGGGACCGCAAGTAGTGTATGAATTAGAACACATGGGTTTGCCTTTTTCACGTTTGGATAATGGTCGCATTTACCAACGGCCTTTTGGTGGTCAGTCTAAAGATTTTGGCGGTGATCAAGCCGCTAGAACGTGTGCTGCCGCCGATAGAACAGGCCATGCTTTATTACACACCTTATATCAACGCAATTTAGCCGAAAAAACCAATGTCTTTTCCGAATGGTTTGCCATAGATTTAGTGAAAGCGGCCGATGGCCAGGGTTTTGCAGGCGTGATAGCGCTTAACATTGAAAGTGGTGAAACTGCATTCCTACACGCGCGCGCCATTATTTTTGCAACAGGTGGCGCTGGCCGTATTTATCAATCGACTACTAACGCTTTGATCAACACCGGTGATGGTATAGGCATGGCATTACGTGCGGGCTTACCGGTACAAGATATCGAAATGTGGCAATTTCACCCTACCGGTATAGCCGGTGCGGGCGTGTTAGTCACCGAAGGTTGTAGAGGCGAGGGCGGTTATCTTATCAACAAAAATGGCGAGCGTTTCATGGAACGCTATGCACCACATGCCAAAGACTTGGCTTCGCGCGATGTGGTCGCTCGCGCTATGTCTTTAGAATTGCGCGCTGGCAATGGTTTTGATATCAATGGCGTGAGCTGCGTTAAATTAAAATTAGATCATTTGGGTGCAGACCTTATTAACTCGCGCCTGCCGGGCATACGCGAATTGTCCCTTACCTTTGCGGGTGTAGATCCCATTCGCGAACCTATACCCGTTGTGCCGACTTGCCATTATATGATGGGGGGAATTCCTACGAATCGTTTTGGCCAAGTGATCAACGTCGATGAACAAGGTAAAGAGCATGTAGTCGAAGGCTTATATGCCGTAGGCGAATGTGCTTGTGTTTCGGTGCATGGTGCCAATCGCCTAGGCGGTAATTCTTTATTGGATTTAGTGGTATTTGGCCGTGCTGCCGGTTTAGATGTGAAAGAAAAAATACGGGATCTACCCTTAAGAAGCGTAGGAGAAGCCGAACTAGACGCTGCATTAAGCCGCTTGAATCGTTGGGATAATACCCGCGAAGGTGAATCAGTGAGTCAAATACGTTTTGAAATGCAAAAAACAATGCAAGAAGATTTTGGCGTGTTTCGTACTGGTGAGCATATGCAACAAGGTTTGGATAAGTTACTGCAGTTGCAACAACGTTTAAATCATGCTGCCTTTAAAGACCACAGCCGTGTTTTTAACACGACGCGTATAGAAGCCTTAGAGCTGGATAATTTAATGGCGACGGCATTAGCGACCGCACATGCTGCACTTTATCGTACTGAAAGCCGCGGCGCACACAGTAGAGAAGATTTCCCTAAACGGGATGATATCAATTGGTTAACGCATACAGTGTATCACGGTGAAGGCCATCGTATGACCAAACGCGCAGTGAACATGAAACCATTGAATGTTAAGCCCTTTGAACCCAAAGAACGAGTCTATTAAATAAAACATACCGAGCCGCGACCGAAAGGGCGCGGAGTGAGATAGTAGTTATAATTGTAAGAGGTGCTCTGATGTCTGAAGCGATGCGCACAGTTAAATTTAAAATTTATAGGTTTAATCCTGAAGTCGATATTAAACCGACTATGAAAGATTATGAATTAACCATACCCGATAAACAGGATATGATGTTATTAGAAGCCATCTTACGCATCAAAGCGATGGATGATAGCTTGGCTTTTAGACGTTCTTGTAGAGAAGGCGTCTGTGGTTCCGATGGAATGAATATCAACGGTCGCAATGGTTTGGCTTGTGTTACTTTACTGTCGGCTTTAAAACAACCTATTGAGTTGCGTCCATTGCCTGGATTACCTGTTATACGCGATCTAGTCGTCGATATGAAAGTTTTCTTCGAACAATATGCAAAGGTCAAACCCTATTTAATCAACGATGAACCACCACCCGCCAAAGAGCGTTTGCAAAGTCCCGCTGAGCGTAAAAAATTAGATGGCTTATATGAATGTATTTTGTGTGCCTGTTGTTCTACTTCTTGTCCTTCATTCTGGTGGAATCCGGAGAAATTTATAGGTCCTGCCGGGTTATTACAAGCCTATCGATTCATTGCCGATAGTCGCGATACGGCTAAGGTAGAACGCTTAGAAGCTTTAACCGATCCCTTCAGTGTTTTCCGTTGCAGGGGGGTGATGAATTGTGTAGATGTATGTCCTAAGGGTTTAAATCCTACCCGCGCTATAGGTCATATACGTTCTGAATTGTTAGCAGAAGGAAATTAGTGATTATGGCACTAGAACCCACTATTGAGAAAATGAAAAAAAGTTCTTTTTTAGCAGGCGGCAACGTAGCTTATTTAGAAGAGATGTATGAAATTTACTTACGTGATCCCAATGCTTTAGAAGCCGATTGGCGTAATTATTTCGCAAGCTTACCCAAGGTCAATGGTCAGATTGAAGTGTCGCCGCAAAGCGTGCGCCAAAATTTCTTGCAATTGGCGCAAAGTACTAGATCAGCCGTTGCGACGCAAGCGACAGTAGCGTCACCGCTGTACTATAAAATGGGTCAATGGTTAGATGCCTATAGACGTTATGGTCATACCGCAGCCGATTTAGATCCTCTGGGTTTGGCGCAACATCCGGCACACCCTTCATTGGATCCTAAACAATATGGTTTATCCAGTGCCGATCTCAATACTGCCATTAATCCGCATGATTTTGGTGTGAATCATTTGGGCGATAGCGCACCATTACAAGCTGTGGGGAAGAAGTTGGCTTCAATTTATTGCGGCCATACTACACTAGAATATATGCATATCAGTGATCCAGCCGTTCTTTCTTGGTTACAAACACGATTTGAAGATGAGGATCCGCAAAGAACTTTGAGTGCTGATGAAAAGAAAAAAGTCTTTGAAAAATTAGTCGCAGCCGAAGGCTTAGAAAAGTATTTAGGCAATAAATTTGTAGGACAAAAGCGCTTTTCATTAGAAGGCAGTGATAGTTTTATTCCTTTAATGTCCACCTTAGTTGAACGCGCAGGAAATGACGGTGTTAAGGGGATTATCATCGGTATGGCACATCGCGGTCGTTTAAATGTGCTGGTGAATATTTTGGGTAAACCCACACAAAAATTATTCGATGAATTTGCAGGCATTCATCTGCAAAATGGTCGTTCTGGTGATGTGAAATACCATATGGGTTATTCTACCGATGTGAAAACCAAACAGGGTTTAATGCATCTGGCTTTGGCTTTTAATCCCTCACATTTGGAAATTATCGCTCCAGTAGTGGAAGGTTCAGTGCGCGCTAGACAAGATAATTTAAGCGATGAAGATCGCGATACGACTATACCTATCGTAGTGCATGGCGATGCAGCCTTCATAGGACAAGGGGTAGTGATGGAAACATTTACCCTGTCGCAAACCCGCGGCTATAGTACCGGCGGTACTGTGCACATCGTGCTGAATAATCAAGTAGGGTTTACGACCAGCGATCCGCGTGATGCACGCTCTTCGCGTTATTGCACCGATGCCGCGAAAATGATTGAAGCACCGATTATTCATGTCAATGGTGACGATCCCGAAGCCGTGGTGAAAGCAGCGCAAGTGGCCTTAGATTTTAGAATGCAATTTAACCGCGATATAGTGATCGATTTAGTATCCTATCGTCGTTTAGGTCATAACGAAGCCGATGAACCGGCTATCACGCAACCGGTGATGTATAGTGTGATACGCAAGCGTCCTACTATCTTGAGCTTATATGGCGATGCCTTAGAGCAACAAGGTGTTATCACAGCAGCTGAACGCACACAGTCTATAGATGCTTACAGATCCTTATTAGATGCGGGTAAATCCGTAGTGACTGTAGTAGATGATAATCCATTGCACTTCAAAAATATCGATTGGACACCCTATCTTAATACGGAATGGGATGCCACTTACAACAATAGTATAGACAGCAAAAAGTTACATGCTTTGGCAGAAAAATTATTGACCTTACCTAAAGGCTTTTCTTTACAGCCACAAGTCGCCCGCGAAATGCAAGCGCGTCAGCAAATGCTAGAAGGCAAAGAACCTTTTATGTGGGGTTTCGCCGAGAACTTGGCCTATGCTTCATTATTAGATGCGGGTTTTGGTGTGCGTATTTCAGGCCAAGATTGTGGCCGCGGTACTTTTGCACACAGACACGCGGTATTACACGATTATGAAACAGGGCAGGAATATTTACCATTAGCCCAATGCCAACAACAAAACGCACACGTTACGGTGATAGATTCTATACTATCCGAAGCAGCGGTGATGGCTTTCGAATATGGTTACGCTAGTACTGATCCTAAGACTTTAGTGATTTGGGAGGCGCAGTTTGGTGATTTTGTGAATGGAGCGCAGGTGGTGATAGATCAATTCATCAGTGCTGCCGAACAAAAATGGTCGCGTTTATCCGGTTTAGCTTTATTTTTACCGCATGGCTATGAAGGTATGGGCCCTGAGCATACTTCGGCACGTCTAGAGCGTTTTTTACAATTGTGTGCGGAACACAATATGCAAGTGTGTGTACCAACGACACCTGCACAATGCTTTCATATGATTAGACGACAAATGCTAAGACCCTATCGTAAACCTTTAATCGTCATGACACCCAAGAGCTTGTTGCGCCATAAATTGGCTGTGTCTACTTGGGATGATTTAGTCAAGGGTACATTCCAACCCGTTATAGATGAAGTGGATGATTTACCTGCAAAGAAAATCAAGCGAGTTGTGCTGTGTGCTGGTCGAGTCTATTACGACCTATTGCAAAAACGACGCGATGATGCACAAAAAGACGTGGCTATCATCCGTATTGAGCAATTGTACCCATTTCCAGAAGACCAATTAAAGAAATCCTTAGCGCCGTATAAACACGTTAAAGATATTGTTTGGTGTCAGGAAGAACCGCAGAATCAAGGCACATGGTATTCATTACAACATGCTATGCGTAAAGCGTTGGTACCTGGCCAAGAGTTGCATTATGCTGGTCGTGTTGCGTCAGCAGCGCCTGCCGCAGGTTATCTGGCTAGACATACGGCAGAGCAACAACAATTGATTAAAGATGCACTTACATTAAAATAAGAGAGGAAATAAAGAATGTCCATTGAAATTAGAGTCCCTGCTTTGCCTGAATCGGTTGCAGATGCCACCATTCTCAAATGGCACAAAAAAGCAGGTGATAGCGTACAACGCGATGAAACCTTAGTAGAATTAGAAACGGATAAAGTGGTATTAGAAGTGCCCGCGCCTGAAAGCGGTGTTTTAGCTGAAATTACCGAGCCTGAAGGCAAGACGGTATTGGCTGATGCTTTGCTGGGTAAATTGAATGCCGGTGCTGTAAGTACCGCAAGCGCTAAACCAGTCAATAATACTAAAGCTGCAGCAGTCGCTGAAGCAGAACCACACTTAAGCCCGGCCGTACGCCGCGCCGCTGCCGAAAACGATATTAAAGTACAAGGCTTACAAGGCAGTGGCAAGGGTGGTCGTATCGTCAAAGAAGATTTAACACAAAAGTCACCTGCCGCTGTTAGCACTGTAACTGCCGGCTTGCGCTCCGAAGAAAGAGTGCCGATGACCCGTTTACGGGCCAAGATTGCAGAGCGTTTAGTGGAAGCACAGCACAATGCGGCCATGTTGACCACTTTTAATGAAATCAATATGCAGCCGGTGATGGATTTACGCAATCGTTATAAAGATGAATTTGAAAAAGCGCACGGTGTTAAATTAGGCTTTATGTCTTTCTTCACTAAAGCCGTAGTGGAAGCCTTGAAGAAATTTCCCGATGTGAATGCTTCTATAGATGGTACAGACATTATCTATCACGGTTATTACGATGTGGGTATCGCTGTGTCCACGCCACGTGGTTTAGTCGTACCTATCATACGCAATGCTGAAACCTTAAGCTTAGCAGGCATTGAAAAAACGATTGCCGATAGCGCAGCGCGCGCACGTGAGGGCAAACTGACGGTTGAAGAAATGACCGGCGGTACTTTTACCATTACCAATGGTGGTGTGTTTGGTTCATTGATGGCTACACCCATTATCAACCCGCCGCAAAGTGGTATTCTGGGCATGCATAAGATCCAAGAAAGACCAGTCGCCGAAAATGGCGTCGTGGTGATACGTCCTATGATGTATGTCGCTTTATCTTATGATCATCGTATTATCGATGGCCGTGAATCTGTCAGCTTTTTAGTGGCGGTAAAACAGTTTTTGGAAGATCCCGCACGGATGTTACTTGCATTATAATTTGGAACCGAGCCGCGACCGTTAGGGAGCGGATATAGTAAAATAATATAGGAAACAACAATGAATTTACATGAATATCAAGCCAAAGCGCTGTTTCGTGAGTACGGCATTGCCGCGCCGCGCGGTGAAGTGGTCTCTAGCGTCGATGAAGTAGCTGCAGCATTGGCCCATTTGGGCGGTGAACGTTGGGTGGTGAAAGCCCAAGTGCATGCGGGTGGTCGCGGTAAAGCGGGTGGCGTGAAGATTGTCTCCAATAAAGAAGATGTGAAAGCAGCGGTACAAGCTTTATTAGGCACTCGGTTAGTAACCTACCAAACTGATGCCAATGGCCAACCTGTACATCAAATTTTAATCGAAGAACCTTCTGCCATCGCCAAAGAATTGTATTTGGGTGCCGTGGTCGACAGAGCTTTGCGTAGGATCGTCTTTATGGCGTCTACCGAAGGCGGCGTGGAAATTGAAGAAGTGGCTCATAAACATCCTGAGAAAATTCTAACAACAGTAGTGGATCCTATCGTGGGTTTACTGCCTTTTCAGGCGCGTGATTTGGGCTTTAAATTAGGCTTAAATGCAGCGCAAATAAAAGAATTTACACAAATTCTGTTGGGCCTGGGGAAATTGTTTATAGAGAACGATTTAAGTCTGTTAGAAGTTAATCCATTGGTCATCAAAGAAAATGGCGAATTGGTGTGTTTAGATGGCAAGATTAATCTAGATGACAATGCGTTATACCGTCACCCTAACTTACGCGCACAACGTGATACCACGCAAGAAGATGAGCGTGAAAATAAAGCGCATCAATGGGAATTGAATTATATTGCGCTAGATGGCGATATAGGATGTATGGTCAATGGTGCCGGTTTAGCGATGGCAACGATGGATTTAATTAAATTGCATGGCGGTCAACCTGCTAATTTCTTAGATGTAGGCGGTGGTGCAACCAAAGAACGCGTGACGGAAGCCTTTAAAATTATTTTATCCGATGAAAAGGTCAAAGGTATTTTTATCAATATTTTTGGAGGTATTGTACGTTGCGATATGATAGCTCAAGGTATTATCAGCGCAGTCAGTGAGGTTAAAACACAACTACCTGTAGTCGTGCGCTTAGAAGGCAATAATGCCGAATTGGCCGCACAAATTTTAGAAAAAAGTGGTTTAAACGTGATTGCAGCCGAAAGCTTTGAAGATGGCGCAAAACGTATCGTTGCCGCAGTGGGAGATAAATAATGAGTATATTAATTAACAAAGACACGAAGGTGATCTGCCAAGGCTTTACCGGTAATCAAGGTACCTTGCATTCACAACAAGCCTTAGATTACGGCACCAAATTAGTAGGTGGTGTTACACCGGGAAAAGGCGGGCAGTTGCATTTGGATAAACCTGTATTTGATACAGTAAAAGAAGCAGTCAAAGCAACCGGAGCGACGGCTAGCGTTATTTATGTGCCAGCGCCTTTTTGCAAGGATTCTATCGTTGAAGCTATAGATGCAGGCTTAGAACTCATCGTCTGTATTACCGAAGGTATTCCTGTTTTGGATATGTTGGCTGTGCGTGCTTATTTGGATACAAAGAAAAATGTACGCTTGATAGGCCCAAATTGCCCAGGTGTGATCACACCCGGGGAATGTAAGATCGGCATTATGCCAGGCCATATTCATAAAAAAGGTCGTGTTGGGATCGTATCTAGATCTGGGACTTTAACCTATGAAGCGGTGCACCAAACGACAGCGCTGGGCTTTGGTCAAAGCACTTGTGTGGGTATAGGAGGCGATCCTATCCCTGGGACTACGTTTGTAGATATATTGGCATTATTCCAAAATGATCCACAAACGGAAGCCATTATCATGGTAGGTGAAATTGGTGGTAGTGCCGAAGAAGAAGCTGCTGCCTTTATTAAGGCCCATGTGACGAAACCGGTAGTATCCTATATTGCTGGTGTCACCGCTCCTGCAGGCAAACGCATGGGACATGCGGGTGCTATTATTGCAGGTGGTAAGGGTACGGCTAAGGAAAAATTTGCGGCTTTAGAGGCCGCTGGCGTGTACACAACGCGTTCTCCTGCGCATATAGGGCAGGCGGTTGCTGAAGTCACGGGCTGGGAGGTTATTTAGTTTAGCCCGTCATTGCGAGCGCGGCTCACTGGCTCGCAATGACAAACCGAGAGTGTGTATAGTTACAAAATAGGTCTATAATTGTAATATCGTAACTACTTGGATACAACATTCTAATATATCGAATCCATCCGCGCCCTAACATTCGCGGCTCGGAAAGTTGGGGCTCACCAGTTTGTAACTGAGCTGCGACCGAAAGGGCGCGGATGGAGAGAGAGTAGTTACGTAATATCTTTAATAGGGATGCTAGGTTTATATGGCCGATATAGAAAATAGTACTTTTAAAGCGCCACCCGGTGTCAAGGTGGTGACCAGCAAAGCACAGTTAGCCAGTGATGATAGGCCTTCGCCTGAAATGGCTGCCTGGTGTTTACAGCGTAAAAATATTATTGTTTTAAAAAGCGGTACCATCTTAACCTCTGATCCAGGCTCGCGCGATGTGCAAAACTGTCGTATTGCTATGGTCAATAAAAACATACGTCCTGGCGAAGTCTTGGTTGCTGCACCCTCACTCATTAATTCCTTTCTGGAAAACTTAGGCTCTATAAAAGATTATCAGCAAATTCAGCAAGACATTGCCGAAGAAATCAGCGGTCAACAAAAGCGCTTGCGCACTTTGGTGCAAGAAGCTGTAGATGCGGATGTGAGCGATATACACATGGAAATACGCACGGATGTGTGCCGCATTCGTTTTCGTAAATATGGTGAATTATATTTGCATGCCGAATGGTTCCCTCGATTAGGACGCGAAGTTGCAGCGGTAGCTTTTAATAAAGAAACCGACCACGCTACAGCGCATTTTAATCCCTTGGTACCTCAAGATGCGGCCATGCCATTGAAGGTTAAGTCCGGCGATATACGTTTGCGTTTGGCCAGTATGCCTGCGCACGGCGGATTCGATATGGTGATGCGGATCTTAGGCACGGAAAAAGAGAGCAGCATCGTTTCGCTAGAAGATTTAGGCTATACCCTAGAGCAGATTTATATTATTAAGCGCGCCATACAAATGCCGCACGGGGCAGTCTTGCTATCGGGGCCTACGGGTTCGGGTAAAACCACCACCTTGGCTGCGTGTTTACACCTGATTAAAAATACCCGCAAGGTGTATACCATTGAAGATCCTGTTGAAAAAGTTGTGCATAGCGCCACACAAGTACCCGTGAATGTTAAAACAGACGACAGAAGCTTTGCCAGCTTTGGTCGTGCAGCATTGCGTATGGATCCCGATTACATCGTATTAGGGGAAATGCGTGATGAAGATACAGCCAATGTCATGTTGCGCGCTACCATCACAGGTCACTTGGTGTTTTCAACCATACACACCAACTCGGCGCCGGGTATCATCTTGCGCTTGGCAGACATGGGTATTTCATCAGTGATGTTAAGCGACAGCAATGTATTGGTATGCCTTATTTTCCAACGCTTAATTGCTGTGTTATGTCCGCATTGTAAAATCCCTTTAAAAACGGCTAAGGCGCATGTTAACGATATGCATCGCTGGGATATTATTTTTGGCGAGGATGTGAATCATTTATATGCTCGCAAACCGGGTGGTTGTAACCAATGTGGTAGTTCGGCTTTATCAGGCCGTAAAGTGGTTGCTGAAGTGGTATGGGTAGATGAGAAAGGCCGTGAATATATTCAAAAGTTAGATATACTATCCTGGGAGCGTTATTTGCGCTCTATGGGCTGGCACACGTATCGCGACAGAGCCGTAGCAATGGTGCGTCAAGGTTTGGTTGATCCTTTCGATGCCGAAGCCCTGATCGGCGAAATGAGTCTGACCGACGAAAGCAAAGGTTTTGACTACAATGTTGCGCGCGAACAAATGGAAAAAGAAGAAGCGCGTAAGAAAAAGTCGTAGAGTGCGATGTACTAAAGAATAAATGCCTGGGGTGAACTCGGTCATCACAGAAATCCTTTTTTCAACTTTTCCGGATCAACGAATTCAACAGAAGAGAAAATTATCATCACCTTAATTATCGATCGGTTTAACGCCTTAAGCTTTTGAGTTTTATCAAAGAAACATATCAATAATCATTGACAAATTTTTTAAAAAATTGGTATTCTTGCCTCGAATGAAATAGAACGTCTTTTAGCGACTATAATGCTATTCTCATAATAACCGGTCGATTTAATTAAAGTTCAGGGTGGGACTGTTGTTATGGAAAACAGGGGTGCACAAGGAAGATGGCAAATAGGGCTGCTGCTGATTTTAGTAATTGGGGTATGCTTCGCTCAAGCTACAGTGTTTGTTAACGATGTTAGTGTGCACAAAATGGATAAGAACACAACGGAAGTGAAACTATTATTCGCTGAAAAGCCAAAGATACATTACTTCACGCTGACAAATCCCTCCAGACTGGTCGTAAACATCGATGGTGGACACTTAAAAAAAACCATACCCACAGAGCAATTTAAAGGAACTTTGGTTAAAGCGTTACGTCAGGGGAACCAGCCACATCAAGTGTTGCGCTTGGTTTTTGATTTAAACAGCGACGCCAGTGTCAACAAAATCACGCCAAACTCTAAAACGGTAGAATTCGAGCTGCGGGCTAAAAAGCCGGTTCCTTCCCAAAAATCTGCTGCTGTAGTTGCGGCACCCAGCGTTAAAAAAATGCCCGTTGTAGAAACTGCACCTAAAAATACTGCCGCCGATACGGCAGTTGTAACCCCCATTAAAATAGCACCTGAAGATACAGCGGATACTAGGCTGGATAGTGCTGGAAGTGCGAATAAAGGAATAAGCACGGCCATACAACAAGACAGTATGTTGTTGGTAGTAGGGCAGTTGAAGTCATTTTATAGTTTTAATGAAGACCAAGCCGCTGCATTCGAGTTGGATGGAGGTCCTAGGGTTTTTAGAGGTAATGGCACCTATGCCTACGCATTGAATGATAAAAATCGAGTGAAACTAACGGGAGAGTATTTACGAGAAGATTTAGATTTTGAATTTTATACGGGAGATACTAGACAATGGGTGCAGCAAGGAGCTGTGGGTGCTGCGTATGAATACCTATTAGGAGATGGAGAAGGGATATTTAAGAATATAGATGTAGGCAGCCATTATTCGCATGCACAGAGTAAAGATTTATCGACTCAAACCATAGGCTATCCAGATGGTTCAATATTAACGGATTATAGACGCATAGCGGGCGGTAATGATTTGAATGGCAATGCGGAAGCAGGAATGCAATTATGGAAGGATGGGGTAGTGACGGTAGGCCCCGATTATGACCGAGTGCGCTATGATACGGAATATGAATATCAAGATGGCCATAACGCGCAGGGTTTTGGCGGCCATGTACGGCTAGATCAAAAATTGAAAAACAACTTAGATCTGCAATTAAATTCTACCGTGTCGCAATTGTTTGAGACTTATGGAGTGGGATTAAATTGGTTGTGGAGTTCTAATCAAAAAACGGCGCTGACTGCGGGAATAACGTCGAGTTATACGCAAGATTTTACGACGGAACGTAACTTTTGGATCAATGGAGTGAATTTGAATGTAGTGTGGGATGCTCCAGAAAAGCAGAAATCATCAGCGGCTCCGAGTAAAAACAAGAGTAGTGAAGGCATATCGCAATGGGTGCAAACACCCGCAGTGCGTATGCCGGATGTGCTGGCGATCAGCGATGAGCGTATAACAATCACGGCCCCACCGATCACCCCAGTCGTGCCATTTGTTTCTGTAACTGGGGCTTGTCCGGCGGGATCAGATGTAGAATATGGTACAAGAGGAACATACAGTGCTCAGGGGGGCTGGTATCAGTCGTACCCACAAGGTTCAACCGCGCAAGCAGGGTATATTAGTCTGGATTCATCGAATATTATGGCTAGTCCGTCTGGGCAGGCTGCTTGTCTTTACAATTTAATTGCCCCTCCACCTAGCTACCAGTCGCTGGGATATTTGATCTTAGAAAATACAACTTATCAAAATGTTGATGCGGGAGCGAGTTCAGGCTGGACGCAGGGCTATTCTCAGTTTTGGCCTGGTCCGCCGTATCCTTCCTCTTTTTGTAATACATTATCAGGAGATTCCTGTACGTTTAGTACGGTTGCCCCAAATTAAAGGATAAAAAAGTGTTCGAAGCAACAGAAAAATCAAATACAACTATTAAAGAAGCGATTGAAAAGCACAGTGAAATACCCTCACGTGCGAAAAGAGTTTCTAGCAAAAGAAATAGTAGGGCACAAGACGCTGAATTGAATGGTTACTATATAACAGGGGAAGTGTATGCTCGATTTGAATTTTTAAGAAGAGCGGCTCCCTGTGGGCAAACACAATATAATAGCATAGTGAGTAATACCCCACCTGGTCAATGGATACAGTTACTTGAAGGTGCTAACCAAATGGGGTGTTCTTATTTTCAAAGCATAAAAGTTCTATCAAATTCACTTTTAAACGGTACTGGGACTGTATTTTCTGGTATAACGGGAACCAATTTAGCTGGACTTTGGCGTAATGCCGCTTGGTTTCAGGCATATTTGGGGGGTAATATAACGGCAGATATAACTGGCATTATAATGACAAGCCCACAAAATAATCCAGGTCAATCTCTTTCATTTCAGGGTCCCATGAATGGTACGACGATTAACACTGCTTCATTTAACCAGCCCGTTTCTTTTACTTTAACTCAGAATACAACCATAACGATAAATGGAGCACAGTTCCAAAATTTAGGGTTTTATTGTCACGGTAAAGGATTTACTATTATTAATAGTCAATCAACTTCAGCAAATGGTATTGTTGTTTCAAATTGTTTGCCCCTGACCATCAGTGGAGCAAGCCCTTTATTTAAGAATAGTCAATGTAGTCCCTATTCTACTTTTGCTCCACCCACATTAGTAGGATTTTGTAGTGCCGAGACACCTGCCAGTGCAGCCTGTAATGCAGCCAGAGGGGGATTGCGGCCAGCTTTAACGGATTATGGCTCTGCTGCTGAAGGCAATTGTGCAACGTATTGGCTAGGACTGTACCGATCTAGCACCTGTCCTGGAGCGGGTTTTGTTCCAGGGTATTTAACTTGTGTACCGACGCCCACACCAACGCCGACGTCTAAGCCTGCACCGACACCAACGCCTGCACCGACACCAACGCCTGCACCGACACCGACGCCTACACCAACGCCTACACCGACACCGACGCCTACACCAACGCCTACACCAACGCCTACGCCTACACCGAGCCCAAGTCCTACACCGACTCCAACGCCTACACCGACTCCAACACCAACTCCGACTCCAACTCCAACGCCGACGCCTAGTCCAACGCCGACTCCAACGCCAACGCCTACACCGAGCCCAAGTCCTACACCGACTCCAATGCCAACGCCGAGCCCAAGTCCTACACCGACTCCGACTCCGACTCCGACGCCTACACCTAGCCCAAGTCCTACGCCGACTCCAACGCCTACACCGAGCCCAAGTCCTACGCCGACTCCAACGCCTACACCGAGCCCAAGTCCTACGCCGACTCCGACGCCTACACCAACGCCGACTCCGAGCCCAAGTCCTACACCGACTCCGACGCCAACTCCGACGCCAACGCCTACACCGAGCCCAAGTCCTACACCGACTCCGACGCCAACGCCAACGCCGAGCCCAAGTCCTACGCCTACACCGACTCCGACGCCAACGCCGAGCCCAAGTCCGACGCCGACTCCGACTCCGACGCCGACGCCGACTCCGACGCCGACGCCGACGCCGACGCCGACTCCGACGCCGACGCCGACTCCGACTCCGACGCCAACGCCTACACCGACTCCGACGCCAACGCCTACACCGAGCCCAACGCCTACACCGACTCCGACTCCGACACCAACGCCGACTCCGACCCCAACTCCTACGCCGA